>NZ_JAJJZF010000003.1:0-264858 GCF_020966275.1 Pseudoalteromonas sp. MB41
GTATGCCATGCTGAAAAAGGGCACGCGTTATGAACCAAGCCTACTAGCAAATTAACATTTAGTCTTCGATAACAGAAATAACTGTATTGACCAAGAACCTGCGTTAAGCGGTTAGACCCACCCTTGATAGCCTGTAAAGTGATTAGTGTGTTAAAACACCGAGTAGGAGAAGAGGCACAAGGGCGCGAATACATCATAGGGCCGAGGTAGCTCCTCATTATGAGCCCGCATATAAGTACGCAGTCTAACAAAATTAACGAAGGGTATTGTGCAATAGGAGGAGTCCATATAAGGCACTTGATTGCCGAAGTATCTGATATGCCCTTCACACATAACCGCTGGCGTTCACGGTTAAAGCCATTACTACGCTTTATGATCACGATGTATCGATCAAAGGTGATGTTGTGCGACCTCTGCGTCTATCATTAATGAAGGGAACTTCGGCATATTTACATCCTATTTGAGTATGTCGCTCTTTCATTCATCATTTGCACGATGCTCAGCTTGCTTTTGCTCTGCATTAGCTAATTGGATGTATTTGTTTTCAACCAATTGTGAAAGAGGCACAAGCTCAAAACCTTGCTGTTGAAGTTCTGGTAGGGCGTGATGCAAAAACGCGACTGTTTCTGGGTAGGGATGTGCAATAGCGATGGCATAATTAAAATGCGTCGCTTTTAGTTTAAGTTCTTCTAGTTGGTGCTTAAGCTGGCTTTCAGTCACGATATTGTCTAGGAATACATGTCGAGAAACATTGGCAACACCATAAAGATTAGCGACATTTTGTGCTTCACTTTGGCTTGTTGTTCGGCTATCTAAAAAGTATAAACCTCGTTTTTTGAGGAGCTCCATCGTCCACTTCATAGGCTCTGTTAATTGCGTTAACTCAGAGCCCATGTGATTGTTTACGCCTTTGACTTGTGGCAATGATGCGAGTGCGTGCCCCAGTGTGGTTTGCAGCTGTGTTTTGCTCATTGAGTCTGTTAAAGCACCAGGACCTAAAGCTTTTGTTTTATCTAGCGCCTGCATGGGGATATGCAAGAGAAGTTCTTTGTTGGTTTTGCTCGCTCTCTCGGCAAAAATTTGTGAGTAAGGTGTATGGGGCAAGATTGAAAAGGTCACTTGCCCTGGTAAATTCAAGATATCAAGATCGCGTTGGTGGTTGCCTATGTCATCTATAACGATGGCTATTTGCTTTGCTTGGCAAAATAGTGGGAAGCAACACAGCGTCAGTAGTAAGCCTTTGCGTAAATTCACTTTTTGTAATTATTATATCCATTGTGTGTGCTTACTTACTGCATAATAATTAACTGCTTTGCAGTAAGTTGCTTTTTATCTTGTTTATCAAGGAGTGAGCTAAAAAGCGACAACCCTTGTATATTTTTTATTATAACGTCTTGGTCAATTTCTGAAAGCATTGTTTGATTTATACTCACATCGGGTGCGATCCCTTTACCATCAATTGATTGCCCAGCAGGTGTATAGTAACGTGCTGTGGTAAGTTTGAGAGCTGTATTTCCATTTCCTAGTGGAATCAAAGATTGTACTGAGCCTTTACCAAATGAGGTCTCTCCAACCAAGGTCGCTCTTTGGTTATCCCTCAGCGCTGCGGCTAATATTTCTGCTGCAGATGCTGAGTTTTCATTAATTAATACGGCGATTGGCGCGCCAGAAAGAATATCACCGCTATGTGCTTTATAGTATTGATTTGCCTCATTGAAGCGTCCTTTTGTAGAAACAATCGTACCACTATCTAAAAACAGATCTGCAACTTCAATTGCACCTTGTAGCGTTCCTCCAGGATTATCTCGTAAATCAATAATTAACCCTGATAACGGAAAACCATTATTAATTTGCATTTTAGCCACGGTTCGTGCGACATCATGCAATGTATGGTTATTGAAAGCATTAATACTCAATAGCGCAACGCCTGTATCAGCAAGGTAGCTTTGCACGCTTTCTAGGTTTATTTGTTGTCGCTTTATTGAAAAGTTGAGTTCGGTTACTTGCTCTCGTTTTACGGAAACATCAACGGCAGCTTGGCCACTTTCACGAATAAGCCTTGCAACTTCTTCTATGCTTTTATTGACAATCGGTTGTTGATTTATAGCGGTTAGCTCATCATTTACTTGCAGACCAGCTTGCTCAGCAGGGGAGTTTTTAATCGTATTAACAATATATACGCGACCATCGGTAACTTTAACCTCGATGCCAAGCCCAGTGTAACGCCCATTGGTACTACTAAATATGGCATCGAGCTCAGTTTCGTCTAAATATTTAGAATAGGGGTCTAAACGCTCAAATAATGCTTCTACTTGTTGATTCGTTGGCTGAGATTCAAAGCTATTATGAAGTTGAAGATCGTCAACATAGTAAGTATTTATATTAAACAAAATTTCATTGAGTTGCTGGTGATGTAGTGACTTTAAAGATGGTTTAGCAACCCCATTAAATGATTGCATTAATAAGCATAGTAAGGCTAAGAGTAAAATAAGATGTAGCCCAAAGAAACGCTTAGATGGGATGAAATGGATTTTGTCTATGTGATTGATATTTAGCATCAGCTGCTCCTCATAGGGCGCAGCTGATTTAATCAATTAAATACGTCTGCACCATTTTACAGGATTTACTGCGCGTCCTTTGTGGCGTATTTCAAAGTATAGACCAGGATCTGTTTGTCCGCCGCTTTGGCCTACTAATGCAATGACTTCACCTTCTCTGACAAGGTCGCCAACATCACGAAGTAGGGTTTGTGCATGCCCATATAAGCTCATAAACCCATCGCCGTGGTCAATAGCAATAACCCAACCAAAGCCATTGAGCCAGTCAGCATAAACGACCTGACCATTTTGTACGCTTTTGACGTTACTCCCTTCCTTCGCGCCAATTAACACGCCTTTCCAATCGATATTTCCATGTTTGCGTTGGCCAAAACTGTGACGGAGTTTTCCTTTGGTCGGCCAGTTGAGTTTTCCTTTACTGCTTTGTAGTCCGAGAAGTTCAACTTTTTCGCTTCGTTCTTTTTCTAACTCTTCGATGGCGGTAACGAGGGTTTTCTCGTTCTCTTTTAAATAATCAATCGAACTTTTTGTTTCTTTAAGCGCTGATTGTAATTTGTTGAGATTGCGTTTTCGTTGTTCTTGAGCGGCAATTAAAGCTTGCTGGCGTTTTTTCTGCTCGTTGTGTAATTCAACTAAACGAAGTTTTGTTTGTTCTAGTTCCGCCTGATTTTCAGCAATTTTTATTTGCAACGCTTTCAGCTCTTCGAGTTGCTCAATGCGTGCTTTGTTTAAATAGTTATAGTAACTGAGCGTACGTTCAATTTTGGCCGTGTCTTGTTGGTTCAGCAGCATTTTTGAGTAATCATGGCTACCTGCCATATACGCACTTTTTAATTGTGCTGCGAGGAGGGTTTGACGTTTTATTTGCTCTGCTTGAAGTTGCTGAGCTTTGGCCTGTTGTTCGCGCTGTTGTTGTTCGTTTTCTTTGACCGATTGTGCTGCTAGGTTTAATGCCTTAGCATTTTTAGCAATATCGAGTTCGTGAGCACGAAGATCTTTGCGCATATCGGCTATCGACTTGCGTTGACCTTCAAGCTCGGCCTTGGTTTTTTGTAGGGCCGATTGAATATCAGATAAGTCTTTTTTGGTTTGAGCTTCATTAGCAACAACCGAAGTTGCTACTAATGAAGTCAGTATTAAACCAGTTTTGAGTAAGTGGTTAATACGTCTGCTCATCGTTTATTTCAGTGTCATAATTGGAGTGCCAGTCATTTCGCTTGGCTGTTCTAAACCCATTAAGTGCAGCATGGTTGGTGCTACGTCACTGAGTGTTTTTCCATCTTGTGGGGTTGCGTCACGGCCTACATAAATGAATGGCACTGGCTCGCTGGTATGTGCGGTGTGTGCTTGGCCTGTTGCTGGGTTAGCCATTTGCTCAGCATTACCATGATCCGCAGTGATGAGTGCTTCGCCACCGTGCTCTTCAAGTGCGTTTATAACACGGCCAATACAGTGGTCGACTGCTTCACACGCTTTTACAGCGGCTTCAAACACACCTGAGTGACCTACCATATCACCATTAGGGTAGTTACAAATGATTGCGTCGTACTTGCCGCTGGCAATAGCTTCAACGAGCTTATCTGTCAGCATTTCAGAGTTCATCTCAGGTTGTAAATCATAAGTGGCCACTTGCGGAGAAGGAATTAACTCGCGTGTTTCACCCACAAATTCGTCTTCTCTACCACCACTGAAGAAGAATGTGACATGTGCATATTTTTCTGTTTCAGAAATACGTAGTTGTGTTTTGCCTTGCTTTTCTAACCATTCCCCAAACACATTGGTTAGTGGCTCTGGTGCAAAGGCGACAGGGGCTTTAATATCTGCGGCGTATTCCGTCATCATTACAAAGCCGCTCAGTGCTGGAGATTTCTTTTTCTCAAAACCACTAAAATCAGCATCAACAAATGCGCGCGTCATTTCGCGTGCTCTATCGGCCCTGAAGTTGGCGAAAATAACGGTATCGCCATCATTAATTTCAGCCGCCGTTTGTCCCTCAGGTACGAGGGTTGTTGCCGCTACAAATTCATCATTTTCATCACGTTCGTACGCTGCTTCAAGTGCGGTTACGCCGTCTGTGTAGGTGTGCTGCGCGATACCACTTACCATTACATCGTAGGCAAGCTCAACACGGTTCCAGCGATTATCGCGGTCCATTGCATAGTAACGGCCAACAAGGCTGGCTAAGCGGCCACAACCTAGTTTTTCAAATAAAGCTTCGATGCGCTCAATAGACGCTTTAGCGCTGCGAGGTGGGGTGTCACGACCGTCTAAGAAACCATGAAAGTAGACGTTTTTTGCGCCACGCTCTGCAGCTAATTCAATGGTCGCTACAATGTGGTCTTCGTGACTGTGTACACCACCTGGGCTTAATAAACCCATAATATGCACTGCTTTTTCTGCCTTAACGGCTTTGTCTATGTTATCAACTAATGCAGGGTTACTCGCGAACTCTCCATCTTCGATTGCTTTCGTGATGCGAGTGAAATCTTGATAAACAATGCGACCTGCGCCTAAGTTTACGTGACCTACTTCAGAGTTACCCATTTGTCCTGCAGGTAGACCTACATCAAGTCCCGAACCTGAAATTAAGGTATGCGGACGTGTTGCCCACAGGTTATCGAGTACGGGTGTATTAGCAGCGAGTATTGCGTTACTTTCTGTGTCTTCACGGTATCCCCAACCGTCTAAGATCATTAATACCAATGGTTTTTTATGCTCTGTCATTATAGCTCCTGAAGATTGGCACTTATATATCACTAGCATACCGTGTTTTAAGGTTTTGATCAGCTATCAATATGTCATATTAAAATATTTCACGCCCTAGCATTTTCGGTTCAAGCACGTATACTTGCGTGGCATATTTTAATAATCCCATGGCTATGCGCTGTGGTACCCAATTTCTTAGTGGAAAACGCATGGATCAATATATTGAATTTATCTCAAATCATCCGGTTTTAAGTATCATCTGGCTGGCATTGGTAGCGATGCTGATCAGCAGTTGGTTTAAAAGTAAATTTTCAGCGATTCGCCAAATTAACCCGCAGCAAGTTACGTTGTTAATTAACCGCGAAGATGGTCAGGTTGTTGATATTCGAGCGCAAAAAGAATTCAACTCAGGTCGTATTGCAGGTGCAACGCACTTAAATCCAGAAAAAGCCAAACAATCTGATTTCTCAAGCCTTGAAAAGTTTAAGAGTAAACCCATTATACTAGTATGTACCACGGGCATGACCGCCTCAGGTATCGCAACGGCTATGCATAAAGCAGGTTTTGAACGTGTTTATGTATTATCTGGTGGTATGGGAGCTTGGCAATCTGCAAGTTTGCCAACAACGACTGGCCGCTAACAACACGTAACAGCCCGATAGAGGAATTATTATGACGAATGTTGTTCTTTACACAAAAGCATACTGTCCATATTGTCAACGCGCTATGGCGTTATTAGATAGTAAAGGTGTAAGTTACACAAACATTGATATTGGTGTGCAGCCTGAGCGTCGTGAAGAAATGATCGATAAAGCTAACGGTGGATATACCGTGCCACAAATCTTTATTAATGATGAGCATATCGGCGGTTGTGACGACATGATGGCAATTGAAGCGCAAGGCCTTTTAGACGCAAAGCTTAACGCTTAATAAATTTAATTATAAAAACGAATACAAGTTAGGAATTACAATGAACGAAGAAAACCAAAACGCAGCAGCAGAACAACAAGCAGGCGCTCAATTCACTATTCAACGCATCTACACGAAAGATGTTTCATTTGAAACGCCAAACTCACCAGCTATCTTTCAAAAAGAGTGGACTCCAGAAGTTAAACTTGATTTAGACACACGTTCTAACAAGTTAGAAGAAGGTGTTTTTGAAGTTATTCTTGCGCTGACAGTGACAGCAACAATTGGTGAAGAAACGGCATTCCTTTGTGAAATTCAGCAAGCTGGTATTTTCACGATTGCGGAAGTAGAAGAAATTCAATTAGCTCATATGCTAGGTGCTTTCTGCCCGAATGTACTTTTCCCATATGCGCGTGAAGCGGTGTCTAACCTTGTTAACCGTGGTACTTTCCCACAGTTAAATTTAGCACCTGTGAATTTTGATGCACTGTTTGCTCAATACATGCAACAGCGTGCAGCGCAAGATCAACAGGTTACTGCAGACGCATAAGTTATGACTACAGCACAGTCAGCTGTTACAGTTTTAGGGGCGGGGTCTTATGGCACCGCCCTTGCTATTTGTTTCGCCAGAAATGGTCACCCCGTTACTTTGTGGGGGCGAAATAGCGATGACGTTGCCACGCTTGCAGCTGAGCGAAAGAACCAACGTTATCTTCCCGATGTCAGTTTTCCTGAAACGCTTCAATTAGAAGCCGATTTAGAAACCGCTGTAAAAGCAAGCCAAATAGTGCTGGTTGTCGTGCCTAGCCATGCTTTTGGGGCAACGCTTCAACAAATTAAGCCTTGGCTGAATGATGATGCAGAAGTGGCGTGGGCAACGAAAGGTTTAGAACCTAATACAGGGCGTTTATTACAAGAAGTGGCGGTGCAAGAGCTTGGGGATGATATTCCTCTTGCTGTGTTGTCTGGTCCGACGTTTGCGAAAGAAATGGCGATGGGCTTACCAACCGCTATTTCGGTCTCTGCCACATCGACAGAGTTTGCCAAACAACTTGCTGAGTTATTGCATTGCGGACGCTCATTTAGGGTGTATAACAATAATGATTTTATTGGTATACAACTGGGTGGAGCCGTAAAAAATGTCATTGCTATCGGCGCGGGGATGTCGGATGGCTTTGGTTTTGGTGCGAATGCTCGTACAGCGCTTATTACCCGAGGCTTAGCTGAGCTTTGCCGTTTAGGTTGTGCACTTGGAGCGCGTTCTGACACCTTTATGGGAATGGCAGGATTAGGTGATTTGATCTTAACCTGTACAGATAACCAATCACGTAACCGTCGATTTGGTTTAGCATTAGGTAAAGGTGAAGGAGTCGAAGCTGCAATTGACTCTATTGGTCAGGTTGTTGAAGGTTATCGAAATACCAAAGAAGTGTATTTACTGGCACAACGAACCGGTATTGAAATGCCCATCACTGAGCAAATTTACAAAGTACTTTATGAAAATAAAGATGTAAAAGAAGCGGCGATGGCTTTACTAGGTCGTGAGCAAAAATCTGAATAGCCACTGCTTGCTGAGTAACTATTTTGAAAGCCTTGTTTGAAACAAGGCTTTTTATTTTACAGATTGTTTATCTACTTCATTTTTATTAATAAAATTGGCTACTTGCTCTGCTTTAAGTGGCTTACAGTAATAATAACCTTGTTGATAATGACACCCCATAATATGGAGCATATACGCTTGCTCTTCGGTTTCAACGCCTTCTGCAACAACATTAATGTCTAGGTATTTAGCCAACCGGACAATGGTGGCGGTGATATTTCTATCTTGCTCATTTTTATCAATATCTTTTACAAACGATTTGTCTATTTTTAATGTGTCGATAGGAAAACGCTTAAGGTAGCTCAGCGAAGAGTGCCCCGTACCAAAGTCATCCAGTGTAATATTGACTCCTAAGGCTTTTATGCGTTTCATTTGCTGCTCTGCAAATTCGGGGTTATTCATCATTGCACTTTCTGTGATTTCTAACTCTAAACAACGAGCAGGTACATTATACTTTGTTAAATAATCAACGAGCATTTCGATTAAGCTATTTTGCTGAAAATGCAACGCAGAGATATTAATGGCAACATTGCCAAAAGGCACATCTTGTTTTTGCCAGCTTGCAAGTTGTTGAAGTAATTGCTTCATTAATAATTGGGTAAGGGGGATGATTGCACCATTCTGCTCTGCAAGCGGAATAAATTCATCTGGGTAAATTAGACTGCCATCATCTTGTGGCCAGCGAACGAGTGCTTCAAAGCCATGTAAGCGATTGTGTTGTACATCGTATTTTGGTTGAAAATACAGTACAAATTCATTGTTGGTGATTGCTTTAAAGAGGGCGCTTTCTTTTGTTAGTTCGGTGGGGTCTAACGTGTGGCGTTCTTTATCAAAAAATTGATAGGTGTTTCGGCCCATTTTTTTGGCGTGATTAAGTGCGCTGTTAGCGCTGCGCATTAAGTTTTCACCGTTGTAAGCATTGTCTGGATAGATGGCAATCCCGCAACACGCTGACAGTGAGGTTTCAATACCATCGAGCATGAATGGAGTCTTAAATTGTTGTAGCACTGTATCTGCAGTCTTTTTAGCAAAGAAAATGGTTTTGCCAGCATAGAGATAAGGCGGCACTAAAATAGCAAATTCATCAGCTCCAAGCCGCGCAATAGTAAAGCCAGAATTAAGTGATGAAGTTAAACGACATGCCACTTCTTTTAATAATACATCGCCTAAAGTATGGCCGAGGGAATCATTTATCTTCTTAAAATTGTCGATGTCGATAAACATAATAAGCAGGCTAGGGTATTCGTCATTACAGGCTTTAATCGCTTTTTCGAGCGATTCAATAAAAATGGCTCTATTTGAGAGCCCAGTTACAGAGTCGCGAGTTGTTAGCGTGAGCATGGTGCGTTCGTTATTCTTACGAGCGGTGACATCACTAAAAAGCCCTACATAGTTAACAGCTCGTTTAGTAAATCGCGGTGTTGAGACTTTTGTGATTGATAAATCAAGTGCATAAGGCTGACCATCCTTGCGCAAGTTCCAGATTTCACCAGACCAATATCCGTCTTGTGCGAGCTCTTGTTGGATCAATGTTTCGAGTTGTCGATCGCGGCCATCTTGTGTGAGTGCTTTAAATTTTTTCCCTATAACATCCCCTCTTTTGTAGCCTGTTATTTCGCTGAAGGCATTGTTGATGTCTAGTATTCTAAATTGTTCATCGCAAACCCATATCGCATCTTTCGATTGTGATAAAAGAGCATCAATTAACATCATTTTTTGATTCTTCTGGTAATAAATAACCGCAATGAACAGTGCAATAATGACAAGTAAAATGAGAAAGAACAGCGGGGTTGGGTTGTGTGGTTGCGCTAAATTAAGGTCAGCTGTTGTTGCAGCGCCCACAGAATGCTGCAACAGTAAAATGAGACTGTATACCAGAGTTAAAAAGCGCATTAATAATCATCATTTAGAACAAAAAGCCATCTATTTAGATTAGTTCATAAAAAAAGGTCGTGCTAAATAATTACAAGTTATTTATTTAATGCGCATTTTCAATGAGTTATTGACCGTTTACAAAACCAAGCTGACGCCATGATTCATAGACAAAAACGGCGACAGAATTTGATAAATTCATGCTTCTGCTGTCTTTTTGCATCGGAATACGCACACGCTGCTCTTTCGGTAATGACTGAATAAGCTCATCGGGTAGGCCGCGTGTTTCAGGGCCAAATACTAAACAATCGCCAGGTTGATATTGTGCTTGATGATGAAACTGGCTGCCTTTGGTCGTACAGGCATAGACTTTTTTGGGCTTACACTTAGCAAGGTAATCTTCGAATGATGCATGACGTTGTACGTGGCTAAATTCATGATAATCAAGCCCTGCACGCTTTACGCGTTTATCATCCCACTCAAATCCTAATGGTTCAATTAGGTGTAAGGCATAGCCTGTATTGGCACATAAGCGAATGATATTACCTGTATTGGGCGGAATCTCTGGTTGGTATAAAACGATATCAAGCATGTTTGTCTCATTGTTAGCATTATGATCTGCGGCAGATTATACACAACTGCAGCGTGAGGATCTTGCAGGATTTAAGTTTGTTTACCGCCGATAGCTGTGCTTTATTTATTCTAAATAGCGCTATGTAACATGGGGTAAAACCCTCTAATATGATGATATACTAAAACCTTGTAATGTCTGAAGGTAAAATGTTGTGCAACATCGCAGTTATGAGTTTTGGGTAAAAACCGCCAGCATAGTCACCATTGCTATGGTGAGTTTAATGATTGCAGCAAAAAGTTGGGCATGGCTTGCTTCAGGCTCTGCATCGATGTTGGGATCGCTCACCGATTCTTTAATGGATATTACCGCATCTTTAATGAGCTTTTTAGTGTTAGGTTATGCGCTACGCCCTGCTGATGATGACCACCGGTTTGGTCATGGCAAAGCGGAAGCTCTTGCTGGGCTTGCTCAAGCTGCTTTTATCGCTGGTTCTGGCTGTTTTTTAGCGTTTCATGGTGTTGAACGTCTTTTTAACCCTGTGATACTTAAGCATTCCGACTTAGGTATTTGGGTGAGTTTATTTGCTATTGTTTGTACTTTGGTGGTGGTGTTTGTGCAAACCAAGGTTATTAATCATACCGAATCAATTGCAATAAAAGCGGATTCAGTTCACTACAAAGGCGACCTTATTTTAAATTTAGCTGTTTTGCTTGCCATCCTATTGGCAAAGTACGGCATGACGTATGCGGATCCTATTTTTGCTATTGGGGTGGCTGTTTACTTACTATATAACAGTTGGGATATTGCCCGTGATAGTGCCGACCATCTGATGGACAAAGAGCTGCCAGAGGATGAAAAAACAGAAATTTTAACCATCGTTAACAGTCACCAAGATGTCTTTGGGGCCCACGATATCCGCACGCGACAAGGTGGTAAAATTAAGTTTATTCAAATGCACTTGGAACTTGAAGACAGTCTCTCGTTAATTCGTGCCCATCAGGTGGCCGATGAAGTTGAAACAATGATACAAACTCACTTTGCCTGTGAACTGGATATACTGGTGCACTTAGATCCACTTTCGGTGGTTAAAAAGTCTCGTCAGAGTGCCTCAAAAAACTGATATAAGTCACTCAATACTGCCTGCCTGATTTCATCTCGCTCGAAAAATAATTCGTGGCGAGCATCAGGGTAACTTTTTAATTTTGCCTGTGTTTGTTTATGCGCAAGTGCATGTTGCGCCGCATTATCGACAACGGTATCGCGCCCGGCACTGGCGATAAAAAGTGGAATATCTACTTTTCTATCGACCAATGAGGCGATAAATTCAAACGATGCATTGAGCCAGCCATACGTCACACCACCAAGTTGTAAGTCGGGCTCTGCAAGATAAAGCGCTCTAAATTGCTGGTACCTTATCTCACTGCTGGTTAATTCATTAACCGAAAAATCAACGGGCAAGTAGTCTGTTTGACCAAATGCATAACGATGACTTAAGCCTAATTGTGAGGCTATTTTCGCGGCTAGTTTTGCAATTGGTTTTGGTGTGCCTTTGGTATAAATATCAAACATGGGGGCAGATAAAAACGCGCCCGAAAAAGAATGTGTGTAGCGAGACAAGTAATCATAGGCAATTGCACTGCCCATTGAGTGTCCGAGTAATACTCGTTGGCCCTGCCAATGAGCATTGACTACCTGCTCGTTAAAAACGGCAAAGTCATCTGCATAATCAGTGAAACGTGTGACATGGCCTTTATGAGCGTTTTTTAAATGGCGATATGAACGGCCTTGACCTTGGTGATCAACAATAAAAACGGCATAACCATTTTGGTAAAACTCCCACAGTAACTCTTTGTATTTGAATAACGACTCAATTCTGCCACTACTAATAACAATGGCTTTTTTAGCTTGCTCTGGAATGGCAAAGCCATAATACAAGGTACCATGTTCAGTGCTTAAGAAATCTTGTTTTAATTGCTCATTAAAAAATGCATTTATCTGTTTAGCATTTATAGTAAGGTGTGCTTCATCGCTGTAAAACATTTACTCACTCTTTATTGGTAAGCGGATTTTAACGCAGAGTCCGCCATGTTCTTGGTTTTCGAGTGTTAGTGTACCATCATGTGCTGAGATCGCATTCTTTGCAATAGCCAGTCCTAAGCCTGTGCCACCCGAGTTTCTATCACGAGCATGCTCTTGACGGAAAAATGGCTCACACAGTCTAGCTAAGTAGGCTTCTTTAACCCCATTTCCATCATCACAAATGGTGATATAGAGAGCATCAGACTCAGCTAAGCTCAAAGAGATATGATGGTGTGCATATTTAATCGCGTTGCGTAGTACATTTTCGAGTGCACTGGCGATTAAACTCTCGTCGCATGGTATATCTGTGTGTAATTGGCCATTAATCGTCAGCTCTTTGTGACATTGTTTGGCCTCAAAGTGAGCATCATTTAATACATGATCAACAATAACTTGAACCGATTGCTTGCTTAAGGATAAAGCTTGGCTTCGGGCTTCAAGCCTTGATAGTTGCAATACATCGGCAATCATTTTATCAAGCTGGTTTGCTTCTTTTTCTATTCGTTCGAGGTATGTCTGCTGACTATCATCAGCTTGCATTTGTGCCAGGCCTGTTGCCATTTTTAAGCGTGTAAGTGGTGAGCGTAGTTCATGGGAAATATCTGCAAGTAAGCGTTTTTGTGCTGTTATAAGCTGCTCAAGCTGGCTCGCCATTGTATTAAAGTCACGTCCTAACACCCCCAGTTCATCTTCGCGAGCCGTTGAGAAAACTGCTCGTGCGGTTAAGTCACCGTGGGAAAGTTTTTTTGCAGTTTCTTTTAAACTATTGATAGGGGCAATTAAGTTTCGGCTAAAGAAAAAGCTCAGCATAAGCGAGGCAATTACGGCAATCAATAACTTGAGCCAAGTAGGCATTAACCACAACCCGACAAAAAAAGGCTTTTTACGTTTTTCGTCAATTTCATATAAGTAAAACTTACCTTCGGGTACGTTAATTTCTACAGGACCATACGCTTGGTATTCATCAGTAAAAATAACTTGTGGGCGCATATGCTTTGTAAAATTTAACAAGCTCAAATCAATCTCTTTCGAGACGGGTTCACTGAGCATTTCGACACCATGAACTTCGCCATTTAAATACAGTAACTTATGTTTAGATAAGCGAGGGTGCGATACAATTTCTTGAGTCGGTTTACCATGCTTTGCCACAATACGTTCTATACTTTTCGCGGTGTATTCTAGGTTTTTAAGCATGGGGCCGCGTAACTCATCATTCCCTACATTGCTGGTTAATTGGCTTAAAAAGACTAGCAGAGTAATGGTTGCTATGACTGTAACCCAAAACCATGCAAAGATTTTTAAGAACAAATAATGATGTGGCTTTTTTATCCAACTCGGAAAGGTCATATTATTCACCTTGAATTAGTACGTAACCGCTACCACGCATGGTTTTGATACGCTCGCTATTTATAAACTCTGCAATTTTCTTTCGAATATTACTCACATGCATGTCAATGGAGCGGTCGAAAGGGGCTAGTCGTCTGCCAAGAACTTGCTCACTAATTTGCTCTTTACTGATCACTTCACCGGCATGGCGGACTAGCATGGCCAGTATTTCATACTCAGTTCCCGTTAAACTTAATATATTGCCACTGACAGACGCTTCACGAGTCGCAAAGTTAATGTGAATACTATTGACACTGAGTGAACTTGTTTGCTGGCTCGATAGACTATTAATATGTTCGATACGACGGGTTATTGCTTTAACTCGCGCCAGTAGTTCTCTGTGATTAAATGGCTTTGGTATGTAGTCATCTGCACCAAGCTCTAAACCAAAAATACGGTCAAAGTCTTCCCCTTTGGCTGTGAGCATAATGACAGGCGTGAGTTTATGTTGTCGAAGTTGCTTGAGTACTTCAAAGCCATCCATCGACGGTAGCATGACATCAAGCAAAATTAATTCGTAGTTGTATTTTAAGGCCTGATTTAGGCCTTGTGCGCCATCATGATAACAATCAACTGTAAAGCCTTGTGCTGTTAAATACTCGCTTAACAGCTCGCACAGCCCTGTATCATCGTCGATCATAAGTAATTTCATTGTGGCACCTATTGCACTGTTTCTTTAAGGCTATTCTACTCAGTAAATTGTGTAAAAGTGAATCTTTACACAACCTTTACACTGGTTTGCGTTCCTTTGCATTGAAGTGAGTATAGTGAATCCATCAGTTAAAAATAACGACAGAACACAACCCAACAAAAGGTAATGACTATGACTATTTCAAATAAGCTTTCTAAATTCGTACTTGTTTGTGGTTTAGCTGCAGCAAGTGTTGGTGCAACATCAGTAATGGCAAAAGGGGATATGCACCGAGGCATGAATCCGCAAGCCGGTTTTTTATTGTCTGAGCGTGGAATTAATAAATTACAATTAACAGAAGCACAGCAAGTCCAGCTTAAAGCGATTTTTGCTGAGCAAACAACGCAAATGAAGGCTCTTCGTGGTGATAAAGGCAGCATGAAAGACAATAGAATAGCCTACAAAGAGAAAATGGATGCACTCTTAGCGACCCACGCATTTGATGAAAATGCAGCACGTGAACTAATTAAAGCCCGCCAAGAAAAAGGTGAGCAATTTGCGTTAATTAAAATGAAATCAGAGCATGCAATCTGGCAAGTTCTTAACGCAGAACAGCGTGAAAGCTATCAAGAAATTAAAAAACAGCTGCGTAAAAAAGGTCACAAAAAGGGGCTACACAGAGTTGATGGTGAGCGTAATAAGGCTGAAAGAACACATAGCTAATATGTTCCGGCGCATTCGTTAAACTAGAAAACGCGGCTAATGAAGCCGCGTTTCTTAATACTTATTCTTTGAAAAATGAATCATCATTCTTAGCGAGCATAGCCTCGATATCTTCAATCATATCTTGGTTAAGTTCGTTTGCGCTGGTGATGGGGGAAGAAATCTTGTTATTTTCAAATGACCACTCACCTAGATCGATCAGCTGACAGCGTTTTGAACAAAAAGGGCGATACGGGCTTTGTTCTGACCATTCTACTTTTTCTTTGCAGGTCGGGCAGTTTACAACGGTTGGCATGGTGTGATCTCTATTAAGCAATTTTAGCTGATCTTACTAAAGCTCAGCCTAAGAATCGAGTCGCGAGTTAAAAACTCGTGACCCGATTTATTTCAGCTAGCGAGGTGACACCATCCGCCGCTTTTTTTAATCCCGATAGACGTAAGTTATTAAATCCTGATTTTAAAGAAACCTCAGCAATTTCGAGTGAATTACCTCCACGCATAATAATTTGCGCAATTTCAGGGGTAATTTGCATGACTTCGTAAATACCTACTCGTCCCTTATAGCCATCGGTACAGCTATCACAGCCTTTTGGAGAAAACAGCGTGAGTTTGCTCAATGTTGCGGGGTCAAAGCCTTGGCGAATAAGTTCTTCATCGGGCAGTTTTTCTGGGGTTTTACATTTCGGACATAAACGTCTGGCCAGTCGCTGTGCAATGATAAGACTAATTGAACTTGCAACGTTGTATGCCGGAACGCCCATGTTTAACAATCGAGTCAGTGTTTCTGGCGCTGAATTTGTGTGCAGTGTCGATAAGACTAGGTGGCCTGTTTGCGCTGCTTTAATGGAAATTTCAGCTGTTTCTAGATCTCGTATCTCACCGACCATGACGACATCGGGATCTTGACGCAAGAACGCTTTTAACGCGTTGGCGAACGTCATATCTGCTTTTGTGTTAATTTGTACTTGGTTAATGCCTTCAAGGTTGATCTCAACCGGATCTTCCGCAGTACTAATATTGCGCTCAGGTTGGTTCAAAATATTCAAGCCGGTGTAAAGAGATACTGTTT
The DNA here is from genome assembly GCF_020966275.1 of Pseudoalteromonas sp. MB41. Taxonomy (NCBI): domain Bacteria; kingdom Pseudomonadati; phylum Pseudomonadota; class Gammaproteobacteria; order Alteromonadales; family Pseudoalteromonadaceae; genus Pseudoalteromonas; species Pseudoalteromonas sp. MB41. The sequence continues at coordinate 16,108 of NZ_JAJJZF010000003.1, forward strand.
TACCAGAGCCTGTAGGACCTGTCACTAATATCATCCCTTGCGGCTGTTCGAGCGCATCCATGTAGAGCTTTTTCTGTTCAGGCTCATAACCCAATACATCGATGCCAAGCATAGCACTTGATGAATCAAGAATACGCATTACAATTTTTTCGCCCCACAGCGTTGGCAGGGTACTGACACGAAAGTCGATACTTTTACGTTCAGTAATTTTTAATTTAATGCGGCCATCTTGTGGTTTACGTTTTTCGGCGATATCTAAGCGTGACATAACTTTTATGCGCGCAGATAATCGACTTGCTAGGCTATTCGGTGGGCTTGCCATTTCGTGTAAAATGCCATCAATCCGAAAGCGCACTCGATAACGATGCTCGTATGGCTCGAAGTGTAAATCTGATGCCCCTTTTTTTATTGCATCCATCAAAATCTTATTGATGTAGACAATAATAGGCGCATCGTCTTTGTCTTCATCATTACTTGGCATATCGCGTGGTTTATCGGTGTCGAGATCGCCAAGCTCTTTAAATTCGTCATCCGTTAAATGTAAGCTACCGGCCGCATCGAGCAGCTGCTCTATTTTATTTTCTAGCTGGTTGTAATCAACCACTACAACTTCACAAGACAGACCTGTACTAAATTCAAAGTTTTCAAACGCACCGTAATCAGTAGGGTCCGATGCCGCTATATAGAGCTTACGGCCTTTCTTTATCAGCGGGAGGATATGATGCTCGCGAATGAGCTTTTCTTTTACTAACTCATCAGAAATAAGTGATACATCGAAGTCTTTGATATCAAAATAGGGAACACGGAACAAGTCAGTGCATTGCTCTGCTAATTCATGCGCGTCTATACCGCAGCTCTTAGAAATGAGCTCAGCTGTGGAGTTATATTCTCGTTGCTTTAATTTGACGGTCTCTGCATCAATGCGACCTAATGTGATAAATTTTCTCAGTAACGGTGAGTTAATATTCATTGCGCACCTTAATTTGATCCTTTCTATGCCAAATCTATCAGAAAAAAGCAGGGTATAACATCAGTCTTGTCGATTTAGGCAAAATTGCAAAATAAATTCACCCTTTAACTCAGGTATTTATAATTTGTATTAATGTTTTTGTATTAGATGGGTGTGTATTTTTTAGCATATAGTTTCAGCATGAGTTAAATATTTTTGATGCAGCTTTTTCACATCAATCGCAACTTCAGATAGAGCGCGATCATTGTCTAAAATATCATCGGCTTTTAGCTGTTTATCGGCACGAGACATTTGTGATGCAATAATTTTTTTCGCTTGAGCCTCAGAGACATTGTCGCGTACGCTGGTCCTAGTAATTTGAGTTGTGACGGGGACATCGATGAGCAACGTATGGTTGCACAATTTTTCTAAACCGTTTTCAAATAATAAGGGCGCAACTAAAATTACGTAGTCGCTGGTGGCTTGTTGCAGTTGCTTAAGCATGGATTCCCTTATTAACGGGTGTAGTAAAGCATTGAGCCATGCTTTTTCTGTTTCATTATCAAAAATAATGCCCCTGAGCTTCGCGCGGTCAAGCACTCCCTCGCTGGTGAGAATAGTTTTGCCAAAATGCTCAACAATTTTTTTAAGACCTACACTGCCTGGCTCGACGACCTCTCTTGCGACGATATCGGCATCAACAACCGTGATCCCTAACTTTTCAAACATCGCACTCACAGCACTTTTGCCAGAGCCAATACCACCCGTTAAGCCTAAAATCCAGTTTGCCATATTTAATGACCTAAATAGCTAAAATAGATAGTTTGAATTTGCTCACCCCACAATAAGGTTACCCAACCGGCTATCGCAAGGTAGGGGCCAAAGGGAATAGGCGTGGTTTTATCTTTGCCTTGAATAATAATTTGCAGCATACCAATAAGAGCGCCAACGACACTCGAAAGCAACACGATAGTTAAAATAGCCTGCCAACCAAGTAACGCTCCAAATACCGCGAGTAATTTAAAATCGCCATACCCCATGCCTTCTTTGCCAGTAGCAAGTTTAAAGAGCCAATACACACTCCATAAACTTAAATAGCCAATTGCAGCGCCAATAATCGCATCAGAAGGGGCGATTGTGATGTTCATCACGGCTGCTATCAATGCAAGCCAAACGAGCGGTAAGGTAAGTTGGTCAGGCAAAAGCATATGATCAATATCAATGAACGTAAGCGCAATGAGCACCCATGTGATTACAATATAAAGTAACGCAAGTTCAGATGCGCCAAATACAACTGCAACCGCGATGCTTAAGCTGGCTGTTAGCATTTCAACAATGGGGTAGCGAACAGAGATTGGCGCCTCACAACTTGCACAGCGGCCTTTGAGTATTAACCAGCTGATAACAGGAATGTTCTGCCAAATCTTAATCGGTGCCTTACATTGTGGGCAGGTTGAATTAGGTGTGACTAAATTAAAGGGAGTAGGCTCTTCAGTATGGTTAATTGTTTGCTCATCGGCCAATAACAGACGGCACTCTGATTGCCATTCTCGTTTCATCATCAGTGGTAACCTGTAAATAACGACATTTAAAAAGCTACCAATACACAGACTCACAAGTCCTACAGTTAACAAATAAAACCACTGTTGAGATTGCATCACGGTGGCTATATCAAGGAAAAAATTTTGCATTAAACTACCTAATTTTTGGCTTTTAGAAACAAGTTTAGGCTTGCAGGCCTGAACGAATTACTCAATGTCTTTTTTATTATTTTAATCAATAGCCATTCAAAATTGTAAATGACTACCTAAGCTGTGATTAGTAAAAGCCTAGACAGCATCAATATACCAACTCAATTTTTACTTATCGATTAAATGACGGAACCTAACTGGAAAATAGGTAAATACATAGCAACGATTAAACCACCGACTAGCACACCAAGTACAGCCATGATCAACGGCTCCAATAAGCTCGAAAGGCCATCGACCGCGTCATCAACCTCTTGCTCATAAATAGTGGCTACTTTAGCAAGCATGCCATCTAATGAGCCTGACTCTTCACCAATTGCGACCATTTGGATCACCATATCAGGAAATATTTTAGAGTTTCGCATTGCCCAGTTCATCAAATTACCTGAGCTCACTTCTGCTTTTATCTCTAAAATAGCGTAACGGTACACTGCATTACCTGAGGCTCCCGCGGCGGAGTCGAGCGCATCAACCAAGGGCACACCCGCAGCAAAGGTTGTTGAAAGAGTGCGTGCATAACGAGCCACTGCTGCTTTATTTAAAATCATGCCAATAACAGGTAACTTTAATATAGCTCTGTCGTTGGCATCTCTGAGTTTTTTGCTTTTAAGCAGCGCTTCTTTATAGGCATAGCCAAATGCAATAACAGCAATCAGCATTATCCACCAATATTCTTGCATAAATTCAGATATACCTATCACCATTAAAGTAAAGGCGGGAAGCTCAGCACCAAAGCCGTTAAAAATCTCTTGGAATTGAGGCACCACAAAAATAAGTAAGATTGAGGTAACGATTAAGGCCACAACTAATACCGCAATCGGGTAAAACATTGCTTTTTTTATTTTAGATTTTAATGCTTCGGCTTTTTCTTTATAAAGAGCGACACGGTCGAAAATTTTATCAAGGGCACCCGATTGTTCACCCGATGCAACAAGGTCGCAATATAAATCATCAAAATAACGGGGGTGTTTGCGTAAAGCTTGCGAGAGTGGCACACCCGCTTTTACTTCGTCACCAATTTCTTCCATCAGCCTAGCAACACTTTTATTTTTAGCACCTGAACCTATCATTTCAATAGATTGAATAAGCGGCACACCAGCCATCAGCATGGTCGCTATTTGGCGTGTAATCAGGGCAATGTCTTTAGGGGTGATTTTTTGTACATGTTTAATGCCAAATAATGGCTTTGCTTTGCGCTTAACTTTAGAAGGAGTAATTCCTTGTTTACGGAGCTGTGCTTTGACCAATGCTATACTCTGACCAGAAAGTTCACCTTCAAGTTTCTTTCCTCTGGCACTTAAACCAACCCATTGAAAAGTATCTAATTTATTTTTTTCTATTTGTTTTGACATTTTCAATCCTATTTGGGAGTTACTGGCAACTTGACAAAAAAACTTGTCCATTTGCCCAGAAATTAGGTCCTGATGGTATATGGCTTTGGCAATTAAAACTTATCATACTAAGAATAAAATAAATTAGAGCAACTGCATATATAAAGATAACTTTATTAATGCTAATTCTTACACTTTTATTAGTTTTTCGTAACTCTTTTATTATTAAACCTGCTAGTATAAAAAGAAATGTTTGTGGGATCGGCATAATTGTTATACCACTTACAAGTGAAAGTGAAAGTAGCGCTAAAAATGTAAGAAAACAACAATTAAAAGTATTGTTATCTTTTTTAAATTTTAAGTAATCTAGTGATTCACTTATAAGGTTAAAAAGTAAGTAAAGAATTAATAACGTTACTATAGCTCCCCAATCAAAGAGTAAAGATATTACGCTATTGTGAGGATGGCTAACTCCATAACTGTCTGATTTAAATGTACCAGCCCCATTTCCGAATAAAATAGTTTTAAAGTTAAAAGATCTAATTACATCTTCCCATAATGCTAATCTTCCTGAGCTGGTTTCTCGAAAAAGGCTATCCCTTGTAAGTGATACAGGCTCAGTTAAAATGTAGATGATAAATAGAAATAAAGAAAAAATGAAGAGCCAAAATACTTTATTTAAAACTTCCCTATTTATTATTTTCATATAAGCACCAATAAAAATAATAATTATTATTGCTAGAGAAGCTCCCCTAGCTGAACTAATCATTATAATCAAAAAGTTTAAGACTAAAGATATAGCAGTAATGCTTTTGAAGTTTTTATTCATTAATAGGTATAGTGAGAAGCATACGCATATGACTTGGAAATGATTAAAAAAACGAATGTTATAGAATCCGGAAAAAACTCCATCTATAAAAAAATCTGTATTGTTATATAAATAAAAAAAATAGTTTAAAAAAAACATACCAGAAGAGAAAATGCTCAAAATTATTGATGTTATAAATAATGGCAATTCTAAATCTTTTTGGCTTATTCCAAGTTTTATTAGTGCTGTCAGCATAAAGATGTGTAAAAGTATTAAAAGTGAATAAAAAGGATTTTCACTATGAAATACACTGATCAGAGAAAATGTTAATAGTAAATATATTATGTTTTTATTTTTTGAATCACTAATATTGGATGAGATTAGGTATGGGATGCATAGAATTAATAATGCAATTTGAGAGGCTCTTTTTTCATTAAAAAGGCCAAAATATAGAGAATCCCAAAAAGGAGCAATACTAATAATTAAAAAAATTGGTAGGTAAAATTTATGTGGAATATTTTTTATCATAGGATAAAGAAGCTCTAATCAAGAGCTTCAATATTTATAGATTTTATTAAGTTCTACGACAGTTTTGAGGTACAAATTTATTTAATGTATTTGAGCTCACTTCACACTGCCAAAGTATCGAGTTGGCGCTATAGGTAGGCTTGAATGCTATTGAAGCTGTATCAAGAGCTGTGTTCGTACCTTGTATAGTTACTGTTATCAAACCATCAGTACCAACTGAAACTTGCTTTACATATGTTGAAGTGATATCGGTTGCAGCTGCAATTCCTACTTTAGTATTGGTGTTACAGTTTGTTAATGCGCCATTTGAAATTGCACATTCACTTACGGCTGTTTTAGCAGAGCTACCAAATGCAATAACCTCACTAACCTTAGCACGCGTAGTATAGTCTTGATATGCTGGCAGGGCCACTGCAGCTAGAATACCGATGATTGCTACTACAATCATTAATTCAATTAGGGTGAAACCCTGTTGCTTTTGTTGTGTCATTTTGTTCCTCTCCTAAAGGATATGATGTTTTGTAAGTTTAGCTGTTAGATCAGCATTGTAAAATCGATGCTAAACATACAGGACTATTCTTACAGTTTTACTTAAAACTTCTGTTAAAAATCGTGATTGTTAACAAGTTGATTTTAAACTTTTGTTCATTAAGTGTTTGTTAATTTACTTTAGCATCAATTAATGTATTTGAAAGCAATTTTCCGGCTAGATAACTGGTTTTTCAGAAGTTTCCTACTTTAGTTTGAGACAGATCAAGCTTAAAAATCCATAATTGAACTATTTATACACATGCATCCTTGCTGGAACTTATTGAATTAATTGTAAACTTACGTAAGTCATTAGGACACAATGATACTAAAGAACTAAAAGCACTGAAAAGTTATTGATTTTTTGTTACCGATTCAGGCTTTTTACGTATTTAATGCTTTTTTTATTTCGTTGTCAACGAATTAGGTAAACATTAAATACGCAAAAATGGGGTGGGGTTACGCGTTAAAGCGCATCGATAGGTCGATTGATTGTAAATTTTTTGTAAGTGCGCCGCTTGAGATAAAATCAACACCTGCTTGCGAATAAGCTTTTAGTGTTTCAAGGGTCATATTGCCAGACACTTCTAATTTTGCTCGCTTATCAGTAAGGATGACGGCTTGCTGTATTTGTTCCACAGTAAAGTTATCAAGCATGATGATATCAGCACCCGCATGAATGGCTTGCTCAAGCTCATTTAAAGATTCAACTTCGACTTCTACAGGTTTTGATGGATGATTAACTTTTGCTTGTGCCACGGCTTTATCAATGCCACCACATGCTGCAATGTGGTTTTCTTTAATTAAGAATGCATCGAATAAACCAATACGATGGTTCGCGCCGCCGCCGCATTTGACTGCGTACTTCTGCAATGCACGTAAGCCCGGAATCGTTTTACGGGTATCAAGTAACTGCGTGGTTGTTCCTGCAAGTTCTTTAACGTAGTGGGCTGTGGTTGTTGCTGTTCCCGAAAGCGTTTGCACAAAATTAAGCGCTGTACGCTCTGCGGTTAAAATGGCACGTGCAGAACCAGACGCTGTAAATAAGGTGGCATTTGCAGCGACCTTATCACCATCGTTTACTAATACATCAACTTTTACCGTTGCATCTACTTGCTTGAACACTTCTAAAATAATGTCTTTGCCACAAAATACAAAGTCTTCACGAGTAATTACTTTGGCATTCGCTTGCTCGTTTTCAGGGATGAGTTGAGCGGTGATATCACCGTCGTTTGCATTTTGGTAATCCAAATCTTCATCAAGGGCGAGTTTAACCAGTTGGCTAATTAAAGAGTGAGGGACTGACATGTCGAAAGCTCATTGTTTATTAATAAATTGACTAAATTTTACTATGTTTGACCTTGTATTAGAAGTTAAAGATTTATCGCTAACGTGGATTAAAAGTCCTTGTGGGTGGCTTCACAAATGAATGCGGCTAGACCCTGAGTAGCGAACCATTTACACTGTTTAACTTTATTGTCATTGTTAGTTTTTAATATGCATATAAACGAATTAGGCCAGTTAAACAGTGTGTTACAGCGGCCATGCAGGCATTATGATGCGCGTCCTGATAATGAAGTGTCATTACTTGTGATTCACAATATTTCGCTACCCGCAGGGCAGTTTGGCACGCGATATGTGGATGATTTATTCATGGGTTGCATAGACTGTGAGGCACACGATAGTTTTGTTGACTTAAAGGGGCTTAGAGTGTCTGCGCATTGTTTTATTCGTCGCACGGGTGAAGTGATTCAATATGTGCCATTTGAAAAGCGTGCTTGGCATGCCGGTGTGTCTGAGTTTAATGGCCGCCAGCAATGCAATGACTTTAGTGTAGGTATTGAGCTTGAAGGTACTGATACTGAGCCGTATACCCAAGCACAATATAATGCATTACACTTAGTGACAAAGGCACTTATGGATAAATACCCAAAAATAACTCGCTCTCGTATTGTCGGCCACTGCGATATTGCACCCGGTAGAAAAACGGATCCGGGCGAGAGTTTTGATTGGCCATACTTTTTTGATTTAGTGTTTTAATTTAAAGGATATAGGTAACAAGCATGATCTTGATTTCAATTATAGTTGCGCTAGTCATTGAGCGTCTTGGGGCGCGGGCTGATTACTGGCAAATTGGTTTTTATGCCGATCACTACCTAAAGCACTCTAAAAAACACTTATCAGATAAAGGCTTATTTAATTCGCCCGTTGGTTTTCTGATCTGGTTAATGTTACCAGTGATTGCTATTGCCTTAGTTTATAAGTTATCAGATTTTATAGTATGGCAATTAGCGGTTAACACCGTGGTGTTATTAACGTGTTTTGGCTGTGCTAAGCAACGAGCACTGTATAAGTCTTATCTCAATGCCCTAACGCGAAACGATCAAGAAGCTGCGACATTATTTGCATTACAAATGGGCCAAAAGAAAACAGAAGCTGAGCCCCAAGGGGAAACATTCGGGCAAACACTCGCATGGCTTAATTTCCGCTTTTATTGTGCTGTTATTTTTTGGTTTGTGATATTGGGTGTACCGGGCGCAATACTCTATGGCTTAGTGCGTACTTACGCTGACAAGGTAAGAGAAAACCATAATATGGTGTATGCAAAACGCTTTAAACTAATTCATACCTTATTATTTTGGTTAGATTGGTTACCTGCGCGCATTGCAAGTTTTGGTTATCTTGTTATTGGCAACTTTAATAAAGGAACCAGTTGCTGGTTGAAATACGTGTTGGACTTTTCAGTAAGCAATCGCAAAGTGGTTACTCAAACAGCTTTGGCTGCAGAGCAAATTGAGCAGCAGTATGTTGGTTGCACTTATGAGGCAACCTGTATGATGAAACTCGTAAAACGTAATGTGTTGTTCTTTTTAGTCATTATTGCCGCACTCACTCTATTTGGTGGGTTGGCGTAGTAAAGTTAGCAAGTTGCAAGGGCTGGCTTTAGCCGGGAGTGGCTTTTAAAGTCAGCGAGCTGCAAGAGTAAAGCTTGTAGGAATGATTTCAGTCATGAATCATTCTGTTAATGTACGTCGTTTGAGTTTTGATTTTTCAGCACTGTAATGCTTTCTACTTTGCCTTTCTACAAAGCCACTCAAATCAGCTAACATCAAATAGCTGACTTCTAAGAGCGTGCTTGTCAATCTGGTCTGACCATTTATTTTTTATTGTTTTCTTCTTCCGAAATAGCGACTTTCTTCCATACTGTTTAATCTTTATGCAAAATGGAGTACCGTGTCAGTTGGCGCTGAGCGCAGTGAAATTGACAGAAATACCGGTTTTTGATAACGTATGCTACAAATTTGGTATGACCAATTTACCTTTTGGTTGAGTCTTATGGCTAAAAACCCTGTGTTTAGCGGGCTTGGCCGAAACAACGCGGACGTTGATAAATGTCTTTAAAGATAAAAGCAGCAAAATTATCTGATGTAATTTTACAACAACTTGAGAATATGATTCTTGAGGGGTCGTTAGCGCCAGGCGAAAAATTACCTCCTGAACGTGAGTTAGCGAAACAGTTTGAAGTATCGCGTCCATCACTTCGAGAGGCTATTCAAAAGCTGGAAGCTAAAGGCTTAGTCACGCGTCGTCAAGGGGGTGGCACGTTTGTAAAAAATCAGCTTGAAGAGGGGCTTACTGATCCACTCTTTGATTTGATAAGTAAACATCCTGAATCACAATTTGATTTACTTGAATTTCGTCATGCTCTTGAGGGAATCGCAGCTTATTATGCTGCAATGCGTGGTACGACGAATGATTTTAAAAAAGTAAAACAAAGCTTTGACAATATTGCGCTTGTAAATGATGACATTGTGCAAAAAGCAAAAGCAATTAATGCATTTCATTTCAGCGTAGCTGAAGCGTCTCATAATGTCGTGTTGCTGCACTTAGTGCGTGGTATGCAAGCATTGCTTGAGCAAAATGTATTACAAAATTTAACTGTACTGTTAAAAAAGCCGCAAATCAGCCAGCAGCTCGCGGAGCATAGACGACTGTTAATGGATGCGGTTATTGAAGGAAACCCAGAGCAAGCACGCCTTGCTAGTAATGCTCACTTGGCCTTTATCGAAGAAGCCTTACTTGAGGCTGGCAAAGAGCATTCGCGGATTGAACGTAGTTTAAGACGCACCAAACAACATTAAGCAAGTGATTAGCTAAGTTTAGTTAACTACTTAATTTAAGATTTATTAAAATAATTAGTATTTTAAACATAAGGAAACCTCCATATGTCTGAAGTCAATAAAATTGACGTAGACGCGCTAGAAACACAAGAGTGGTTACAAGCCCTTGAGTCTGTTGTGCGTGAAGAAGGTGTAGAACGTGCTCAATTCTTACTTGAGCAAGTGTTAGAGCAAGCCCGTTTAGACGGTGTTGATATGCCTACTGGCACAACTACTAACTACGTTAATACCATTCCAGTAGATCAAGAACCAGCCTACCCAGGTGATGTGAATGTTGAGCGTCGTATTCGTTCAATCATTCGTTGGAATGCGATTATGATCGTATTACGCGCGTCGAAAAAAGATCTCGACTTAGGCGGCCATATGGCGTCTTACCAGTCTTCAGCGGCTTTTTATGAAGTTTGTTTTAATCACTTCTTTAAAGCGCCAAACGATGTAGACGGCGGTGACTTAGTTTATTATCAAGGTCATATTTCTCCAGGTATCTATGCGCGTGCATTCGTTGAGGGTCGTTTAACAGCTGAGCAGCTTGATAACTTCCGTCAAGAAGTTGATGGTAAAGGTCTTCCTTCGTACCCACACCCGAAATTAATGCCTGAATTCTGGCAGTTCCCTACGGTATCGATGGGTCTGGGTCCAATTGCTTCAATTTACCAAGCGCGTTTCTTAAAGTACTTAGATGGTCGCGGCTTAAAAGACACTAAAAACCAACGCGTATATGCTTTCTTAGGCGATGGTGAGATGGATGAGCCAGAATCACGTGGTGCAATCTCATTCGCTGCACGTGAAAAATTAGATAACCTATGTTACCTAATCAACTGTAACTTACAGCGTTTAGATGGCCCAGTAATGGGTAATGGTAAAATCATTCAAGAGCTTGAAGGCCTATTTAAAGGTGCAGGCTGGAACGTGATTAAAGTTGTATGGGGCAGCGGTTGGGATATCTTACTTGCTAAAGATACAACCGGTAAGTTACTACAGTTAATGAACGAAACTATTGACGGTGACTACCAAACATATAAAGCAAAAGACGGTGCCTACGTGCGTGAGCACTTCTTTGGTCGTTATCCAGAGACAGCAGCACTTGTTGCTGATATGACAGACGAAGAAATCTTCGCACTTAAGCGTGGTGGTCATGAGCCATCAAAGCTTTACGCAGCATTCAAAAAAGCAGAAGAAACGAAAGACCGTCCAACTGTTATCCTAGCGAAAACGGTTAAAGGTTACGGCATGGGTGAAGCGGCTGAAGGTAAAAACATCGCACACCAAGTTAAGAAAATGGACATGACACACGTAGCACACTTACGTTCGCGTCTTGGTTTACAAGATCTTGTGTCAGATGATAAATTAGCTGATCTTCCATACTTAACACTTGAAGAAGGCTCAGAAGAGTACAAATACTTACACGCTCGCCGTGAAGCACTTCAAGGTTACACACCGAAGCGTATTGCTAAATTCTCTGAAAAGTTAGTCTTACCAGAAGTAGAGGCATTTAAACCATTACTTGAAGAGCAAAAGCGCGACATTTCTACAACAATGGGCTTTGTTCGTGCACTTAATGTGTTGCTTAAAGACAAAGGTATTGGCAAAAATATTGTGCCTATCATTGCTGACGAAGCACGTACATTTGGTATGGAAGGTTTATTCCGTCAAATCGGTATTTATAACCCACATGGCCAAAATTACACGCCTCAAGACCGTGACATCGTTTCTTACTACAAAGAAGCTACATCAGGTCAAGTATTACAAGAAGGTATCAATGAGTTAGGTGCAATGTCGTCATGGGTTGCTGCTGCAACATCATACAGCACCAACGATTTACCTATGATCCCATTCTATATCTACTACTCTATGTTTGGTTTCCAACGTGTTGGTGATATGGCATGGATGGCGGGTGACCAACAAGCACGTGGTTTCTTATTAGGTGCCACTGCAGGTCGTACAACGTTAAATGGTGAAGGTTTGCAGCACGAAGATGGTCACAGCCATATTCTTGCTAACACAGTGCCTAACTGTATTTCTTATGACCCAACTTACGCTTACGAAGTTGCAGTTATTATGCAAGACGGTATTCGTCGTATGTACGGTGAAGATCAAGAGAACGTGTTCTATTACCTAACACTGATGAACGAAAACTACCATCAACCAGCAATGCCTGAAGGCGCTGAAGAAGGTATTCGTAAAGGTATCTATAAGCTTGAAACCGTGGCTGGCGATAAAGCGAAAGTACAGTTGCTAAGCTCGGGTACTATCATGATTGAAGTACGTAAAGCTGCCCAAATCTTAAGTGAAGAGTACGGTATTGGTTCAGATGTATTCTCAGTGACTTCATTCAATGAATTAACACGTGATGGTCAAGATGTTGAGCGTTTCAATATGCTTAACCCAGACGCAGAGCAAAAGACTGCTTACATCACTGAAGCATTGTCAGACGCTGTAACAGTTGCCGCAACGGATTACATGAAGAACTACGCAGAGCAAGTTCGTTCATTTGTACCAAGCAGTAACTACAAAGTACTTGGTACAGACGGTTTCGGTCGTTCTGATAGCCGTGAAAATTTACGTCGTCACTTTGAAGTTAATGCAGGTTATGTTGTTGTTGCAACATTATCTGAACTTGCTAAACGTGGTGACGTTGAGAAGTCTGTGGTTGCAGAAGCAATCAAGAAGTTCGACATCGACACTAACAAAGTTAACCCGCTATACGCATAAGAGGTTCCAATGAGTATTGAAATTAAAGTACCAGATATCGGTGGCGATGACGTTGAAGTAACCGAAATCCTTGTTAGCGTTGGTGATAAGGTTGAGGTTGATCAGTCGTTATTAACGGTTGAAGGCGATAAAGCATCAATGGAAGTTCCTGCTGCACAAGCAGGAACGGTTAAAGAAATTAAAGTAGCCGAAGGTGACACTGTTACGACGGGTTCACTTATTATGATCTTCGAAGGTGAAGAGCAAGCTTCTGCATCTTCTGAAGCAAAAGAAGAATCAAAGCCAGAGCCTGCTAAGCAACCTTCAGGTTCAGCGACGCAAGACGTAACGGTACCAGATATCGGTGACGACGAAGTTGAAGTGACTGACATCATGGTTGCTGTTGGTGATACAGTTGAAGAAGAGCAATCTTTATTAAGCGTTGAAGGTGACAAAGCGTCAATGGAAGTACCTGCACCATTTGCGGGTACCGTTAAAGAGATCAAAATCGCGACAGGCGATAAAGTTAAAACAGGCTCTTTAATCTTTGTTTTCGAAACAGCATCAAGTGACTCTGACGCTCCGACAGCAGAGTCTGCACCTGCTGAAGAAGCGCCCGCTGACACTGCATCAAGCACAAAAGAAGTTAACGTGCCTGATATCGGTGGTGATGAAGTTGAAGTAACCGAAGTTATGGTTGCTGTTGGCGATAGCGTGTCAGAAGATCAATCAATCTTAAACGTTGAAGGTGATAAGGCTTCAATGGAAGTACCAGCACCCTTTGCTGGTACGGTTAAAGAAATCAAAGTTGCTGCAGGCGATAAAGTTTCAACAGGTTCTCTTATCTTTGTATTTGAAGTTGCGGGCAGTGCAAAAGCATCAGCGCCTAAAGCGAAAACAGAGTCGACACCTGCGCCAGCAGCAAAAGCAGAGGCAGCCCCTGCGGCTAAGCCAGCTTCAGCACAAGCTAGCAAAGAAGAGTTTGCCGATAACAACGCGTATGCACATGCATCGCCAGTTGTTCGTCGTTTAGCGCGTGAGTTTGGTATTAACTTAGCAAACGTTAAAGGCACGGGTCGTAAAAATCGTGTTGTTAAAGAAGACGTGCAAAACTACGTTAAAGAACTTGTGAAGCAAGTTGAATCAGGTAATGCAGGCAAAGGCAATACAGGCGGTGGTGAGCTGGGTCTTATTCCATGGCCAAAAGTTGACTTTAGCAAGTTTGGTGAGATTGAAGAGAAGAAATTATCACGTATTCAAAAACTGTCAGGTGCTAACTTACACCGTAACTGGGTGCAAATCCCACACGTTACACAGTTTGATGAAGCTGATATCACCAGTCTTGAAGCATTCCGCAAAGAGCAAAATGCACTGGCTGAGAAGAAAAAACTGGGTGTTAAAATCACGCCACTTGTGTTTGTCATGAAAGCAGCAGCGAAAGCTCTGGCTGAGTTCCCGACATTTAACTCTTCGTTGTCTGAAGACGGTGAAAGTTTAATCTTGAAGAAATACATCAACATTGGTGTTGCAGTCGATACACCTAATGGTTTGGTTGTGCCAGTATTCAAAGATGTTGATAAGAAAGGCATCATTGAGCTTTCTCGCGAGCTAATGGACGTGTCGGCTAAGGCGCGTGATGGCAAACTAACGTCATCTGACATGCAAGGCGGTTGTTTTACAATTTCAAGCCTTGGTGGTATCGGTGGTACCGCATTCACGCCTATCGTAAATGCACCAGAAGTGGCTATTTTAGGTGTCTCTAAATCGGAGATGAAACCTAAATGGAATGGCAAAGAGTTTGAACCTAAGTTAATGGTTCCATTATCAATGTCATACGACCATAGGGTTATTGACGGTGCACTAGCAGCACGCTTTACTGTGACGCTAGCAAGCTATATGAGCGATATTCGCCAATTGGTGATGTAATCGCGTCATAATTTATAAGAATCAAATCCCAGCAAGGTGTTTTTTGCTGGGATTTTTACCATTGGCAATGATACAATCTTTGCCATAGAACAATCTTTGTATAGATATCTGCTCTCACTTTCTGCCTTGCAGAAACATGGCAGTTTAACTTAGGGGCAGTGTTCCCGTTCAAACATTTAAGGTAATAGCATGAGCAACGAATTAAAAACTCAAGTTGTTGTACTAGGCGGTGGTCCTGGTGGTTATTCTGCAGCTTTCCGTGCTGCTGACTTGGGCTTAGAAGTCACATTGGTAGAGTCTCGCAACACATTAGGCGGTGTATGTCTAAACGTGGGTTGTATTCCTTCAAAAGCACTTTTACACGTAGCTAAAGTGATTGATGACGCAGCAGAAATGTCATCTCACGGCGTTACTTTTGGTAAGCCTGAAATTGACCTAGACAAAATCCGTGATTGGAAAGAGTCTGTAATCGGTCAGTTAACTGGCGGCCTAGACGGCATGGCTAAAATGCGTAAAGTGAAAGTGGTTTATGGTTACGGTAAATTCACTGGTAGCAACACCCTGGCTGTTGAAGGTGAAGAAGGTACTACAACAATCACATTCGACAATGCTATTATTGCTGCAGGTTCACAACCAGTAAATCTACCTTTCATCCCTGAAGATGACCGTGTAATTGATTCGACTGGTGCGCTTGAGCTTAAAGACGTTCCTGAGAAACTACTTGTACTAGGTGGTGGTATCATCGGTCTTGAAATGGGTACGGTGTACCGTGCACTGGGTTCTGAAATCGACGTTGTTGAGTTTGCTGATCAATTAGTACCCGCTGCTGATAAAGACGTTATCAAGATTTACCAAAAATACGTTAAGAACAAGTTTAACGTAATGCTATCTACTAAAGTAACTGGCGTTGAAGCAAAAGACGACGGTTTATATGTAACATTTGAAGGTAAAAACGCACCTGCTGAGCCTGTACGTTACGACAAAGTACTTGTTGCTGTTGGCCGTACTCCAAACGGTAAACTACTTGATGCAGATAAAGCGGGCGTTAACGTTGATGAGCGTGGTTTCATTAATGTTGATAAGCAACTTAAAACAAACGTTGATCACATCTTCGCTATCGGTGATATCGTTGGTCAACCAATGCTTGCGCACAAAGCGGTTCATGAAGCACACGTTGCGGCAGAAGTTATCTCTGGTCAGAAGCACTACTTCGATCCTAAGTGTATCCCTTCAATCGCTTACACAGATCCAGAAATTGCATGGGTTGGTGTAACTGAAAAAGAAGCGAAAGAGCAAGGTTTAAGCATCGAAACAGCTGTATTCCCATGGGCTGCGTCTGGTCGTGCAATCGCTTCAGCACGTACTGAAGGTCAAACTAAGCTTATCTTCGATAAAGACTCTGGTCGTGTTATCGGTGGTGCAATGGTGGGTATCAATGCTGGTGAGATGCTAGGCGAAATCGGCTTAGCAGTTGAAATGGGCGCAGACGGTGAAGACCTTGCGTTAACTATTCACGCTCACCCAACGCTAAACGAATCAATCGGTCTAGCTGCTGAAATCTTCGAAGGTTCAATTACTGACCTTCCAAACAAAAAAGCAGTTAAAAAGAAGTAATTTCTTTTGACTAATCGTTTTAAAAACCCAGCTCCGGCTTAATGCAGATCAGTTAAGGAAAAACCAATAAAATAAAGGGTTACAGCGATGATTTATAAAAATCTTACTGAAGCCCTTTTGCTATATGGTCTTTAGCTAATTTTGTCCCCACCTGCTTTAAGCAGCTTTAACTGAATAATATTCACATATTTATTCAAAAAACTGCTTAACTGACTGGCATTAAGCTCCGGCTGGGTTTTTTGTTATTTTTAGGGATTAGACGTTAGAGATTAGAAGTTAGAGATTAGAAGTTAGAAGTTTGATCTGACCCCGATAAAGTAGAAGTTAGATTACACACATAAAAATGTGGGGTTATTTTTTTCTAACCACTAACCACTAACCACTAACCACTAACCACTAACCACTAACCACTAACCACTCGCATTGATTTCTATTCCTGCTATTTTTAGCTACAATACGCGCCGTTCAATTTTCTGGTAAACACAGTGGCTACTATCTCAAATAACTCCGTCTTGGTACTTCGTGCTAAACAATTGGGCGAATCTCGCCGAGAATTTAAAGCCCGAGGAGCAAAACTCACACGCTGCGAACGGTGCTTATTAGCAGAACACTACTGCATTTGTGAAGGTGTTCAACAGGCTGAATGTGAAGCCGCTGTATGCCTATTGATGTATCATAACGAGAGTTTTAAACCCTCTAATACAGGGCGCTTAATTGCAGAAATTATTCCCGATAACCACGCATTTAAATGGGATCGAACAAATCCAGATAGCGCGCTTCTAAGTTTATTGGCCGATCCTCAGTATCAGCCGATGGTTATTTTTCCTGCCAGTGATGTTGAGGACGAAAACCGTGTGATTACCGAGGTGATACCTGAACAAGGCAAGCGTCCGCTTTTTATCTTTTTAGATGGCACTTGGCGTGAAGCTAAAAAGATGATCCGTAAAAGTCCCTACTTAGATCACTTACCCGTGCTGTCTATCACGCCTGAAAAGTTGTCTGATTATCGTTTACGTGTCGCTCCCCATGAACACCAGCTAGGAACGGCTGAAGTCGCTATTATGGTTTTGGCACTTGCCGGTGAAGAAGAAGCAACCAGCAGGCTAGAAGAGCACTTTATTAACTTTAGAGATGCCTATTTGCTTGGTAAAAGAAACAAAGGTCGCCCAGAGTAATTCTTGTATCAATTTGATTTATTGAGCGCTCTATTTTGAGGCAATAAAAGTTGAGGCAATAAAAGTCAGAGGTAAAAAAGCGCGTTGGTAACAAGGTATCAGTTTTGTGATTAGGTTTTATTAAATGAGAAACTTTTAACGTTGTTTACGTCAGCTTTTAATCCTTCAAAATGATTGAGTATTATTGCGGGTAGGTAGTATGCAAAAGAAAAGCGCGAACTATCTCTAGTCGCGCTTGCGGAATCTTCTTAATTTTCTGCATCCTGCAATTGAATCTAATCAACTCCATAAACTTTGCAAATCCATGCCATTACACTGTACTTAGTTGTTCTGTGTAATAAAGACTCTCCGGGTCTATATCCTGTCCATTCCTTTACATCCGTGCTGGTAAATACTTTACCTTTCCATTACGCATCATCGTGATGCTATCCCTTTATTAGCAATTCCCTTGCGTTGTCCTTACGACCTGTCCTTTATTCCACTTTTTGAACTCCTGTATAACAACACCCTGTTGTTATTCCATTTCACATCATCCTGATGCTGTCCATAAGCTGTCATTCCCTTGCGTTACTCTTCCTGAGCCTGTCCTAATATCCTTACTATCCTAATGAACCTTATCCGAGGTTTGATATGAGTAATGCTTCCCTATCCATCTACTCATAAAGCTTCATGCTTAGCTGATAAGTTAATTATAGAGAAATTGCCAAGCGCGAGTAGGTCAAAATCGTGCTTAAAATAGCGGTCATTTTATTGTCATTTTAATTAAATTGTTTATTTTCAGTTTGTTATGGGTTTTTATGTGGTTTTTGCTGTCTGCTTTTACTCAATAGCTGCCATGTAGGTAAGATATCTCTCACAAGTAACTTCCTAAATGGCAGCTAACATGATTGTTTTATGACTATTAACAGGTGCACTTTGCCTTAAGTGTAGGTAAAATATTTTGAGAATTGTTTTTATTTAGGTGTTAAATAATGAAAAAAACAGCGTTAGTCTTATTCACGGCTTTACTAAGCACACCTGCACTTTCAGCGGATGTCGTTAATATATATTCATTCCGACAACCTTTTTTAATTCAACCAATTTTAGATGATTTCACTCAGCAAACGGGCATAAAAACCAATGTTGTTTTTGCTAAAAAGGGCCTGATTGAACGCGTAAAGCGCGAAGGTAAGCATAGCAAGGCTGATCTCGTTTTGACGTCAAATTTTAGTGCGCTTGTACAGTTAGAAGAGCTTGGTTTAACGCAATCAATTAACAGTGATATTGTTAATGCAAATGTCCCCAGTACTTTTCGTGATGAACAAGGGCAGTGGATTGCACTTACTAAACGAGTGCGCAATGTCTACTCAGCAAAAGAGCGAGTTGGCGCGTTACCCACACTGAGTTATGAAGACTTAGCCGATCCAAAATACAAAGGTAAATTATGTACGCGCCCTGGTAAGCACCCTTATAACTTAGGCTTAGTAGCGTCTATGGTGGCGCATCACGGTGAAGTAAAAACAAAAGAATGGCTTGAAGGCGTAAAATCAAATTTAGCTCGTAAACCACAAGGTAACGACCGTGCACAAGTTAAAGCGGTAAAAGAAGGGCTGTGTGATATTGCCTTAGGTAATAGTTATTACTTTGGTAAAATGTTGCAGGATGAGCAGCAAAAGTCATGGGCTGAAGCGGTGCATATTAACTTCCCTAATCAAACAAACCGAGGCTCACATATTAATGTATCGGGGGTGGTGATGACGAAATATGCCAAAAACCCTGAAAATGCCTTGAAACTGATTGAGTATATGACCGACAATAAAGCGCAAAATATGTATGCCTCAGTCAATATGGAGTACCCAGTAAAACAAGGGGTTGCTTTATCTGATATGGTGGCATCATGGGGCAAATTTAAAGAAGATACTTTGTCGCTTGATGAAATTAGCAAATATCGCCCTGTGGCACTTAAGCTAATTGATGAAGTGAAGTTTGATTTATAACGCACAAAGCGTTATTCCAGCTTAAAAATTTGAAAAAGCTGTTTAAGCGGCATTGCTTAAACAGCTTTTGTTTTATATCGCCCTGTTATTAATGAAGGAATAACAGCCTCGTATGCATGTGAAGTTTTCGTTGTCTCGCTGGCAGTTAATAGCTTGGTTTATCGGGTTATTGCTTGTAACACCTCTTGGCTTTTTATTAGTGGAGTCTCTGCAAGGAGGCTCTGATGTGTTTCAGCACTTGTTTGATACTGTGTTGTGGGATTACACCCGCAATACTCTATTCTTGATTGCTGGAGTCGGGCTTTTAAGTTGCCTCATCGCGCTGCCATTAGCGTGGTTGACTGCGTATTGTGAGTTTCCGGGGCGAAAGCAATTTGAGTGGGCGCTCATGCTGCCACTTGCCATGCCGACCTACTTAATTGCTTATGTTTACACGGACTTACTCGATTATGCAGGTCCCGTACAAATTGCGCTACGTGATTGGTTTGGTTGGCAATCGCCGGATGACTATTGGTTTTTCGATATTCGTACCTTAACAGGAGCAATTGTGATGATTGCCCTTGTGTTGTATCCCTACCTGTATTTAATTTTCAAAACAGCACTGAGAGAGCAATCATTTAAACTTGTGCAAGCCAGCCAGTTAATGGGGTTGTCCCCTTTGCAAAGCTTCTTACGAGTAAGCTTGCCACTTGGCCGCGGCGCTATTGTGGCGGGTATTACCTTAATTAGCATGGAGGCGATGGCTGACTTTGCAACAGTGAATTATTTTGCTGTGAGTACATTGACGACCGCCGTTTACGATACCTGGTTGGGGTATTACTCTCTCACTGCGGCTGCAAAAATTTCTGGCATTATGCTGCTCATTTTATTCTTAACCCTGATGCTTGAGCGCTACAGCCGAAGAAACCAAGCCGTGTATGAGCGCCAATCAAGTGTTAATAGTGCGACGTTATACAGCTTAAAAGGCAGCGCAGCCTGGGGGGCAACAATAGCCTGTGGCCTTACTTTGCTGCTGGCGTTTTTATTACCCGTGGCAGTGCTTGTGAAGTACGCTATTGTGTATGCGGAAGATGCGTGGAATGGTGCATTTTTTAATTATGCATGGCAAAGCCTCAAGGTTGCTGTCGTCGTGAGTCTGGCGACTATTATACTGAGCTTATGTGTGCTGTTTTATCAACGCATAAGTAAAGACCGTTACCCCCTTATTCCTGGACGTCTAGCGAGTACAGGGTACGCACTACCAGGCACGGTGCTTGCTATCGCCGTTTTACTGCCTTTAACGCAGCTTGATGACTTACTGAATGCATGGTTAGAGCCGCACGGTTTTTCGTTAGGCCTAGTATTAAGTGGTACTCTATTTGCGATGGTTTTTGCTTATATAGTGCGTTTCTATGCAATTGCGCATGGAGCGCTTGAAAGTAGTTTCTTACGTATCAGCCCCTCACTCGATATGGCGAGTCAATCAATGGGCAAAGGGCCTTTTACAACCCTGTATAAAGTTCATTTACCCTTGCTAAAACGCGGTATATTAACCGCAGGATTATTGGTATTTATTGAATGTATGAAAGAGCTACCCGCCGCATTGCTCTTGCGTCCATTTAACTTTGAAACTTTGGCCACGCATGTTTTTCAGTACGTCAGTGATGAGCAATTAGAGTTAGCGTCTATTTCGGCCTTGTTTATTGTTTTAGTAGGACTAATTCCTTTGTATTTCGTTAATCGTTCGATGGAGCACAATCACTCATGAGTCATTTGATAATTAAAGACTTAGCCTACCAATATAATGGCACTAAGGTATTGAGTGAGCTTACTCTAAATGTGAAACAAGACGAAATAGTCTGTTTATTAGGCGCCAGTGGGTGTGGTAAAACCACCACGTTAAAAGCAATTGCAGGTATTTTACAGCCATCGCAAGGATACATGAGTATCGACTCACAAGTGGTCAATGACAATCATCACTTTATTGCGCCAGAAAAACGAAATATCGGCATGATGTTTCAAGATTACGCTTTGTTTCCGCATCTAACAGTAAGCGATAACATTGCCTTTGGTTTGAGCAATATGAGTAAAGCACAAAAACGTGAGCGCGTGAGTGAAATGCTCAGGTTGGTTAAACTAGATGGCTGTGCAAAACGATACCCACATCAACTCTCCGGTGGGCAGCAACAACGTGTCGCAATAGCGAGAGCTTTGGCATATAAACCCAGTTTATTACTACTTGATGAGCCATTTTCGAACATTGATACCCAAGTGCGTTTTGAACTAATTGCTGATATCCGTCGGATTATAAAAGACCAACAAGTTTCCGCTGTTTTTGTGACGCACTCAAAAGAAGAAGCGTTTGCCTTTGCTGATACGCTTGCGGTGATGCACGGTGGAAAAATAGCGCAACAAGGCACTCCTGAGCAGTTATTTAGCCAACCTAACTCAAAGGAGGTTGCAGAGTTTCTTGGTACGGGCATATACTTAACGGCAAAAGTCTTAACGCCAACTGAATATGAAACGACGTATGGTGTCATACATTCGCTAACCGAAAGCAAGCATCAAGGTCAACACGGTGTGGTGTATGTACGACCTCATCATATTAAGTTATGTGAGGCAGAGCACGGCGATGTAAGTAGTCAAGCCATACTAAACAGACGTTTTATCGGTACGCGTTATGTGTATAAGGTACGTATTGCTGGGCAGGAGCTAGAAGTTGCTGCCGAAAATGATCGTGTACTAGCGGTCGAGCAACCAGTAAAAATAAAAATAATGCCACATACGGTCAATTTTTTCGAAGATTAAACAGAACGTTATAATCCTGAATTCCTTGTCTGTATGTTTGATAACGAGTAGCTAAGGATTCATTATGGCGCAAGCGCAATCTGGGATTTGTGCTGAAGCAAACTTACACGGTTTGCACCTGTTTTTTAATGTTTATGATGGTCACGATGAGTCATTACGCAAAAAACTTAAACGCGTAAGCGTCATTCAAGACGAGTTTGCAGACCAATTCTCTGAAGCCATGTTGTCATGTGTGGTTGCGCTTGGTGCGCAGTACTGGCCGCATATACTGCCAGAGTTTATTCCAAGCCAATTACAAAGCTTTCCAAATGTGACGCACAGTGAGCACGTCATGAGTGCGCAGCCATTCGATTTGTTTGTGCAAATTCGCTCTGATCGTGAAGATGTAAATCACCTTTTTGCTCTACAAATCATTAAATTATTTACACCTGATGTTGAGCTGGTGGAACAAGTTCGTAACTTTCGCTTTTTAGATGGCCGCGATTTTAATGGCTTTATTTATGCGGGAGACACTCCGCATGGGCGACAAAAGCGAAGCACCGCACTGATTGATAAGCCGGGTCATTTTGAAGATCAGGGAAGTTATATTCATGTGCAGCGTTTTGTGCATGACCTAAGCGTGTGGCAACATTTGTCATTATCTGAGCAAGAGCAAATCATGGGGCGTACACGTCTTGATAACACGTTAATAATGCCAGCTGTTGAAACGAGTCATGCAGTACGAAGTGAATTAAAAGATGAAAAGGGTCAGCCTCTCATACTCAATCAAAGCATGCCGTTTGGTGACGTTCATAAACAGGGCATTTTAATGGTGTCGTGTGCAGCGCAAGGTGATGCGTTTGAACAGGTACTCAAAAGCCGATTAGGGCAGGGCGAATGTTATGACCATTGGCTCGATTTTACACAAGCCGACATGGGGTCTGCATTTTTCGCCCCGTCAGTAAACTTTTTAAAGCAGCTTTAACGTTAAACTGTATCGAATAATGTTCTAACGCGGTCTAGCGTGACATCGATTTCAGAAATTTTTGCAGGGGCGATAAAAATAGTGTCGTCGCCTGCAATTGTACCCAGTACACCGTCTGCCTTACCTAATGAATCAAGTAATCGGGCAATCAGCTGTGCAGCCCCTGGGCTGGTACGAATAATAATCATCATTTCGTTGTGCATGATGTCGATAACAAGCTGACGAAGAGGGCTCTTTGCGGTTGGCACACCCATTTCGGCAGGTAAACAATACACCATTTCTTGTTTTGCATTGCGTGTGCGTACAGCGCCAAATTTACTCAACATGCGTGAGACTTTACTTTGGCTAATATTATCAAAGCCTTGGTCTTTTAATGCTTCGACAATCTCACCTTGTGAGCCAAAGTTTTCTTCTTTTAATAACGATTTAAACGCTTTGATCAGTGCTTCTTGTTTGTCTTGTGGTTGCATGTTGTCGTTTCTTTTATTCATCAAATATGAAGTAATTCTACACAATTCTGCATAGTTATGCAGTATTTGTTTGCATTTGTCGTCCAAATACCGTCACGTTACAGCTAAGTTTACAACTATGGTCGAAATTATACGCGAAATAAGCAGGATAAATTTGTTTTTAGTCGCTAATTTCATTATCTTTAGGGCCACAAATATTTCCTACCTCAAATTACGGAGAATTCCAATGAAAGTTGCTGTTTTAGGCGCAGCTGGCGGTATCGGCCAAGCATTGTCTTTATTATTAAAAACAAGTTTACCTGCAGGTTCTGAATTATCGTTATACGATGTTGCCCCTGTTGTTCCTGGTGTAGCGGTTGATCTTTCTCACATCCCAACTGACGTTAAAGTTGAAGGCTTTGGTGCAGACAGCTTGGACGCTGCATTAGTAGGTTGTGATATCGTTCTTATTCCAGCGGGTATGCCACGTAAGCCGGGCATGGACCGTGCGGACCTTTTCAACGTAAACGCAGGTATCATCAAAACATTAGCTGAAGGCATCGTTAAAAACTGCCCTAAAGCGTTAGTAGGTATCATCACTAACCCAGTAAATGGCACTGTGCCAATCGTTGCTGAAGTATTCAAAAAAGCGGGTACTTACGATGCTAACCGTGTATTCGGTATTACGACTCTTGACGTGATCCGTTCTGAAGCGTTTGTAGCTGAGCTTAAAGGCTTAAGCGCAACTGACGTTAAAGTCCCTGTTATTGGTGGTCACTCTGGTACAACCATTCTGCCACTTCTTTCACAAGTTGAAGGCGTTACTTTCACTGATGAAGAAGTTGCAGCACTTACTCCACGTATCCAAAATGCAGGTACTGAAGTTGTTAACGCTAAAGCTGGTGGCGGTTCAGCAACACTTTCAATGGGTGCCGCAGCGGCTCGTTTTTGTATGTCTTTAGTGAAAGGCTTACAAGGTGAAGACGTGGTAGATTACGCATACGTTGCTGTTGAAAATGGTGATGCTGCTTACTTCGCACACCCAGTACGTTTAGGTAAGAACGGTGTTGAAGAAATTCTTTCTTACGGTGAGTTAAGTGCATTCGAAGAGCAAGCTAAGAACGACATGCTAGCGACACTTAACAAAGACATCCAAGAAGGTGTTGATTTCATCAACGGTTAATCTCGATTGATGCTAAGCGCTTCACATGCATGTTGAAGCGCTTAAAACAAAAAAGCCTGCAATTGCAGGCTTTTTTAATGGCTCGAATAAAGTATCGCTTAATGATCGCGGGCGACCGCAATCCGCGCTAAGCTTTCTAATGCTTGTTTGTATGGCGTGTCGGGTAAAAAAGCAATGCATGCAATGGCTTTATCAGCTTCTTGCTCTGCTTTTTGCATTGTAAACTCAAGGGCTTTGGTATCAGCGAGCGTCGCTAGAATGCTGTCTAAGTGATCCATACCATTGCCTAGCTCAATGGCTTCACGAACTAGTTTTACTTGCGCTGGTGTGCCTTTTTGTATCGCGTAAATAAGCGGTAAAGTTGGTTTACCTTCAGCTAAGTCATCACCAATATTTTTGCCAAGTTGCTGTGCATCAGCATTGTAATCAAGTACATCATCTACTAGTTGAAAAGCAGTTCCTAAATGCATGCCGTATAGGTTTAATGCGTCGAGGACTTTTTCGTCTTGCTCGGTAATGATAGCGGCAAGACCCGTTGCGGCTTCGAAAAGCTTGGCGGTTTTGCTGTAAATAACCTGCATATAGCTTTGTTCGGTGGTGTTAGGGTCATTACAGTTCATAAGCTGCAACACTTCACCTTCAGCAATGACATTGGTCGCATCAGCTAAAATTTGCATGATCGGCATTTTGCCAAGCCCAACCATAAGCTGGAATGAGCGAGTGTAAATAAAATCACCCACGAGCACACTGGCTGCATTGCCAAACTCTGCGTTTGCGGTAGGTGTACCTCGACGCAAATTAGACTCATCAACCACGTCATCATGCAGCAAAGTTGCTGTGTGAATAAACTCAATGATGGTTGCTAGGGTAATGTGATCTTTACCCTCATAGCCTAAAGCTTTAGCTGCTAAAATAGCTAACATGGGGCGAACACGCTTGCCACCACTGTTAACTATGTATAAACCAAGTTGATTAACCAACGCGACATCTGAGCGCATTTGGGCATGTATAAGTTGATTGACGTCATCCATTTCATTTTCGATTAACGCCTGGATAGCTTTTATATCCATTGATCTCCGAGCCAATTTTTATGGGTATACGAGGCTGATTGTACATCAAAAATTGCGCTTGCTCGATATTTTGT
The DNA here is from genome assembly GCF_020966275.1 of Pseudoalteromonas sp. MB41. NCBI lineage: Bacteria > Pseudomonadati > Pseudomonadota > Gammaproteobacteria > Alteromonadales > Pseudoalteromonadaceae > Pseudoalteromonas > Pseudoalteromonas sp. MB41. Next base: position 42,090 of record NZ_JAJJZF010000003.1, read on the forward strand.
GATGATTCAATAAAAAAACACGTTAAAGTTTCTGTTTTCGGCTCAATTATAGCGACTTAATTTTATCTGCTTGTTTAATAAGTGAACATTCTAGACTGATTTATTAGCTATATTTGCCTCGGTCATTTAATTGTCACAAGATCGCAAAAACCGCTTGGCAAGCGGTGTTTTTAGGATAAAATAAGGGAAAATATTGAATTGCCCTTAATGCAGCTATTTTTTATTCATTTTATCTAAAAAGAGGCTTGCTAGTTTTTGCGCATTAGCGTAAACTTCGCGCCCTATTGAAGAATATTTTAGTTGCGTCGATTTGAGGGCGCACAGACGGAGTTAATTATGTACGCGGTTTTCCAAAGTGGTGGTAAACAGCACCGTGTGACTGAAGGTCAAACAATTCGTCTTGAGAAATTAGACGTTGAAACTGGTGCAGCAGTTGAATTTGATTCAGTACTTTTAGTTGCTGATGGTGAGAAAATCGAGATCGGTGTACCGTTCGTAAACGGTGGTAAAGTGACAGCTGAGGTTGTTTCACACGGTCGCGGTGAGAAAGTGAAGATTGTTAAATTTAGACGTCGTAAGCATTCTCGTAAGCAAATGGGCCATCGTCAATGGTTCACTGAAGTTAAAATCACTGGCATTAGCGCTTAATTAGAGGTACTTAGAAATGGCACATAAAAAAGCAGCTGGTAGTACTCGTAACGGTCGCGATTCAGAAAGCAAACGCCTAGGTGTTAAGCGTTTTGGTGGCGAGTCAGTTCTAGCGGGTAGCATCATTGTTCGTCAACGTGGTACTAAGTTCCACGCTGGTGCAAACGTAGGTATCGGTAAAGACCACACTATCTTCGCAAAAGCAGATGGTAAAGTTCAATTCGAACAGAAAGGTCCTTTAAACCGTAAATACGTAAATATCGTAGCTGAGTAATCATCTCGATATTTGAAAAACCCCGCCTTTGCGGGGTTTTTTGTTTTAAGGCACTCGATTATATAGCTAAGCATCTTCGGCACTGTACGAAGATGCTTAGCTATATAATTAGGTGTATAATACAGTTATTAACAAGCCAATCTTAAAGTGAGTAATCATGAAGTTTGTAGATGAAGTGGAAATTCGTTGTGACGCGGGTGATGGCGGCAGCGGTGTCGTATCTTTCCGACGTGAAAAATATGTGCCGGATGGCGGTCCTGATGGCGGCGATGGCGGCGATGGTGGCAGTGTCTATCTACAGGCCGATGAAAACTTAAATACCTTAATTGATTATCAGTTTGAGCGTTTTCATAAAGCAGAGCGTGGCACCAATGGTCACGGTCGCAATATGACCGGTAAGAAGGGCAATGATTTAGTCCTTAAAGTACCTGTTGGAACCCGTATTACAGATGTTGATACTGAAGAGTCATTAGGTGATTTAACGATGCATGGCCAGAAACTGGTTGTTGCAAAAGGGGGCTTCCATGGCTTGGGGAATGCACGCTTTAAATCAAGTACGAACCGTGCTCCGCGCCAAAAAACATTAGGTACGCCTGGCGAAGTAAGAAATTTACGTTTAGAACTGATGTTGCTTGCTGATGTTGGCTTACTGGGGTTACCTAATGCTGGCAAATCAACATTTATTCGCAGTGTATCTGCGGCTAAACCTAAAGTTGCTGACTATCCATTTACAACGCTTATTCCTAATTTAGGGGTTGTGCGTCCTGATGCTAATAAGTCATTTGTCATAGCCGATATTCCAGGATTAATCGAAGGTGCCTCTGATGGAGCGGGTCTTGGTATTCGCTTCTTAAAACACTTAGAGCGTTGTCGTGTGCTGTTACATATCATCGATATTATGCCTGTCGATGGCACTAACCCAGTGGACAATGCGTTTGCGATTGTTAATGAGCTTCATCAGTACAGCCCTAAACTTGCTGATAAACCGCGTTGGTTAGTGTTTAATAAAATAGATTTGCTGCCAGAAGACGAAGCTGAAGCACTTTGCCAACAAATAGCTGAAGAGCTGGGTGAAGAAACCAATGTTTACCGAATTTCTGCCGCAAACAAGCAAAATACCCAAGCACTTTGCCACGATATCATGGCGTTGCTTGATAGTATGCCGAAAGAGAAATTCGCTGAAGAAGAGAAAGAAGAAGTTGAATTTAAATGGGATACATACCATCAAAAAGCAACGTCGAAAGATGACGACGACGATTGGGATGATTGGGACGATGATGACTACGATGTTGAAGTTATCTACCAACGTTAAAGTTTAAAACGGAAAAGGAGCCTCGCGCTCCTTTTTTATTAATAAGAAAAAAGTATTAAAGGTGTAGTGTGAAAATTTCAATGATTGCTGCAATGGCAAATAATCGTATTATTGGTCAAGACAATCAAATGCCTTGGCATTTGCCTGCCGACTTACAGCACTTTAAACAGGTTACTATGGCTAAACCTGTGATTATGGGACGTAAAACCTTTGAGTCTATAGGTCGACCATTACCAGGGCGTCAAAACATAATTATTAGCCGTAATGCTGATTATAAAGCGGAAGGGATTGAGGTTGTAACGTCGCCAGATGCGGCGCTAGCCCTAGTAAAAGAGGCAGATGAAGTGATGATCATCGGTGGAGGAAATATTTATCAGCAGTTTCTTCCTCACGCAGAGCGACTTTATTTAACCTTCATTGATCTTGATGTAGAGGGAGATACGCAGTTCCCAGATTACGAAAGTGTTGCTAACTGGACAGTTGTCGAGCAGGAAGAGAAACTGCCAGATAACAACAATCCACACCCGTATACTTTTGTTACTTTGTATAAAAAACCTTAACAATATTGCGATAAAATGGTTTGATTGGTACAATAATAGTCAAGCTTGGTAAGCTAAAAGTATTACATAAGGGCAAAATATGATGAAGTTACCAAATATGTTATTAGCCGCAGCAGTTGTTACGGCTTCAGTTGCGTACACAGCACCTGTTAAAGCCGACGATCAACAGTTGGCGCTTTCACTTTGTGAGTACATTGCTGCAGATGATAAGAATCGTTTACGTGATAAACTAAAAAGTTCACGCGTAAAGATCCGTAATATCATCGACGCTTTTAAGTGCAATGACAACAACATGCTTCGTCATGCAATTGTGAGTGGTGCAAACGATACGGGTGAGTATATTGTTAAGCGTTTACCATCTTCTTCATTTGAAGACGGTGCAGACATCGCATGGGCTGAAGCCAATGGCTTTGGTGGCTCGCCAGTTGTTGCTGCTATTAAAGAGCGCGCAGGTCTTTAATAGTAAAGCCAAACAGATTTATAAAAACCGCACTCGTTGCGGTTTTTTTATGTCTGTGAATAATACCAATTCAAAATCATACTAATACCTATCTGCAATAATTCTTACTCATTTTGAGTGATTACACCAGTCGCTAGCTGCGTTAAAAATGTCTGATTTACGACTGCATGGATGCCGGAGGGAGAGTAATGCAGGAGCAATTGCCGAGAACAACTAAATAACTAAATTTTTGCCTTGTTATCAACGCGGTTTTATTGCCTCAAAATAGACCTTTTAATTAAGCGCAGTGGTATGAATGGGGATCATTGAATGAGCTGATGGGGAATAAAAAAACCGTGTTTGCGATGCTAAACACGGTTTTTCTATTTAGGTATAGCGAAGGCTATTTAAACTTTAAAGGCATCCACCGACAGTCGTAACTCTTCAGCTAATTTAGCGACTTCTGAGCTTGAAATGTTCGTCTGGTTAGCCCCTTCAGCTGTTTGTTCAGCAATAGCAACGATTGACTCTAAGCGCTCGCTGATCTCTTGCGAGACTTGTTGTTGTTCGTGCGCAGCTGTCGATATTTCTTCACTTACGTTATGTGCTTGGGCAACAGCTGCGGTGATTGAGTCAAGTGCAGTGTTGGCTTGGTCTGATTGCTCAACACATGATTCAGCTTGTTGCTTACCTTTAGACATTGCGGCAACAGCGGCTTCAGCACCAATTTGCAGTGATTCAATCATGGCTTGGATTTCCTGCGTAGACTCTTGAGTTTTGCTCGCAAGAGAGCGTACTTCGTCTGCGACAACAGCAAAGCCACGGCCTTGTTCACCTGCGCGTGCTGCCTCAATAGCGGCATTAAGTGCAAGAAGGTTTGTTTGCTCTGCAATGCCACGTATCACATCTAAGATACCGCCAATTGATGCACTGTCTTTATGCAGCTTATTAATGACTTGAGACGCGTCATCGACTTCACGAGCAAGCTGTTCAATCGTCGCTTTGTTTTGCGATGAGATACCCTTAACACGCTCGGCTTCTTTATCTGCGTTTTTAATTTCACTCAGCGCTTGTTGAGCACTGCTGCTAACCGCTTGAGAGGTACTGCTCATTTCTGTCGTCGCCGTTGCTGCTTGTTCTACTTGTGCTTGCTGGTTACGAATGGCTTGGCTTGACTCTTCGGTAATCGCCGATGTTTCCTCAGACGCAGCGGCAAGTTGCGTAGAACGAGAAATAATACCTTGGATTAGCGTACGTAAGCTTTCTATTAATGTATTACAGCTACGTGAAAGCTCACCAAATTCATCTTTTGCAGTGTCATCTAAACGTTGTGTCATATCACCACTGGCAACGATATCTAGAATACGGTTTACTTCAGAAAGTGGCTTAGTGATACGGTTTACAGTCATGGCTGCAACAACGATTGCAATGAGCGTTGCAATAATCATAGCGACCCAAGTCCAAAGCGTAGCCGTTGTTACGTTACCACTGACGTCTTGCTGTAAATCAAAGGCAAGCACTGTGGCATGATCAACGAGTTCACGCAGTTGTGTTAATGCTTCTGTTGTCGAGTTTTCGGCATTAGCAAGCTCCGCTTCAGTTTGAGCAATGGCATCAATTAAACGTTTTTTGTTGGCCGATAAACTATTTGAACCTTTTACATTGTTGGCAAGTGTTTCAAAGTAGCCGTTTAAATCATTGTATAGGCTTGCATTCGACTCAATAACAGCGGGGCGAATTAAGCTTAAGCTGCGCTCAATTTCTTCAAGGTAATATATTTGCTCTTTTTTAATGATTTCTAGCGTATTCAGTGTTTTCACTGTGAGCATATCAGTGCTGTTAGTCACTAATGATTGAAAATGATTTTCTAAGTTATTTGCCGCTTGATAAGCACGTGAGTGATTCTCTTCTAAGCCATCAATATCAATAATATCGAGTACCACAGAGTTTGCATCTTCAGCGCTAAGCTCAATACTTTCAAGTTGAGTACTGAGAGTTTTGTTAAGTTCAAGCTGCGTTTTTTTATCTTTAAACAGGTTATCAACCGATTTAGCAAAACGTTTATAGGTTTGTTCTACTTGTTGACTACTTTGTTTTAGTTTTGGGTCATCACTAACCACGTTTTGTAAATCTTGATAAGAATTATCATAACGTTTTTTCTGTTCATTAAAGCTGCTACGTGTCGCTGCTAGCTCATCTTGTGATGCTGTGTAAAAGCTCGCTTGTGCGGATTTACTCATTAAGATGAATTCGACCTGTAGCTCATAGCTTTTATCGAGAGCAGGGAGTGACAGCTGATTAACTCGCTGTGTAGATTGATCAATATTGGTAATTCTGATCAATGAGTTACCACCAATAAATAGCAAGAGTAGGGTAATGACAATAAAGCCGCCCCAAATACGCTGTCTAACGGTCAAGTTCATATGTAATTCCACTAATAGTACTAATCAGTATTTATCGGCAGGGTTGCTGATAAGTTAAGTATTTAAATTAAATTGGCTTTTATTTAAATTTACTTTAATTGATATAAATCTAACAGATGTTCAGTTATTTTTCAGTTAATTTAGATAAAAGAGTGAGAACTTTCGACAAAACGCTCTTTTTTACTGAGTTCCATGAGAGTCATTTCTCCTCCCCACACACAGCCTGTATCAAGGCCATGTATATTTGCTCGTTGGGTTTTTCCTTCAATTGCCGCCCAGTGACCAAAAACAATCTGCTGCGTTAATTGCGTTATATTCGGGTGTTCAAACCACGGTATTGTTGAGCTATTTGCACTGGTACTGGTTTTGTTTGTGAGGTCTAAATGGGCCTCTTTGTCTACAAAACGCATGCGTGTGAAGTAATTTACAATGTAGCGAAACTTAGCTTCATTACTGAGTGTTGACTGCCATTTAGGCGGATGAGTATCGTACATATGGCTAAAAAAATGTCGAGCATCAGCACCTTGATAGCAATTCTTTGCAAAGCGAGCGCGTTTCAATGCTTTCTTAATCGACCAATTGGGGTTTAAACCGGCATGACTTATGAACATGTCATATTTTTCAAGCCATAGAGCAAGTGGTTGTTGCTGTAAAAATTGAATATAGTCAGTGAGTTTAGAGCTGCTAAAAACAGCACTGAGCTTATCTTTTGGGTTGTGTGGTTTATTTAAATGATAACACGCGATCATGTGCAGGTCATGATTGCCAAGCGTAATGCTGACACTGCCTTGCATTGCATAGAGTCGCTCAAGGCACCCAAGGGAATCTGGGCCTCGAGCAACTATGTCACCAACTAGGTATAGGTGGTCTTTGCTAGGATTAAAATTAACGCGCTTGAGTAGTGCGTCAAATTCACTGTAGCACCCTTGCAAATCCCCTATCGCGTAGTCAGCCATCGATACTTAATGCAGTATGTTAGGGCGTGCTAGACGAAACACGTCTATCGGGGCTTCAAATTCAGTGCCGAATTCGTTACGCATGGTGTAATAACCTTGCATTGTCCCTACAGGGGTGTCGAGCACTGCGCCGCTGGTGTATTTATAACTTTCACCTGGGGCAATAGTGGGGGTTTCACCAACGACACCTTCGCCTTGAACTTCGACTTCCTTGCCATTGGCATCGGTAATTAACCAGTAGCGACTTAATAGCTTAGCACTGCACAAACTATGATTTTTAATCGTGATAGAGTAAGCAAAAACGTATTTATCTTGTTCAGGCTCCGATTGACCTTCAACGTAGAAGGTCTCAACAGAGACCTTAATTGGCGAACCTAAATTACTGCTTGTTGTCATAAATCCAATTAGCTATATCAATAAATTGTTGTAAAGACAGACTTTCTGCACGAAGTGTAATATCAATACCAATGCCTGTAAGTTCTTCAGCAGTCAGTAGGTTTGATAAACTGTTGCGCAGTGTTTTACGACGTTGGTTAAACGCTTCTAAGCACACAGTGTTTAAAAGCTTGGTACTTTTAGCTGTACGTTGCTCAGGCTTCTTAGGGATCAAACGAATGACCGCTGAATCAACTTTAGGTGCAGGTTTAAAGCACTCTGGGGGCACATCAATCACTGGCATTGCATGGCAGTAATACTGTGTCATGACAGTTAAGCGGCCAAAAGCTTTGCTACCAGGGCTTGCTACCATGCGCTTAACAACCTCTTTTTGAAGCATAAAGTGCATATGCTCAACGTTGTCAGCAAATTCAAATAAATGAAACAGCAGAGGAGTCGAAACATTGTATGGCAAGTTACCAAAAATCTTTAGTTTTTCGTCTTCTTTAATCAGGGTGCTAAAATCAAACTTCATTGCATCACCTTGATGCACTGTTAGTTTTGGCCCTAAAAAAGGATGGCTTACTAAACGCTCTGCTAAGTCTTTATCTAGCTCAACAACAGTTAGATGGCCACTTAAGTCTGCAACGGGTTCGGTGATAGCACCAAGACCAGGGCCGATTTCTACTAAATTGTCTTCGGGTTTAGGATCGATAGCCGTCACAATTTTATCGATGATCATGTCATCATTTAAAAAGTTTTGGCCAAAACGCTTTCTGGCGCGGTGTCCTAAATGTACTTTATCAGTCATTAATTTTGTGCTTTTTCATGGGCGAGCTTAATTGCTTCGCGGATCGCTAATTCAAAACTACCCACATCGGCGGTTCCTGTACCGGCTAAATCAAGCGCCGTACCGTGATCCACTGATGTGCGAATAAATGGCAAGCCAAGGGTGATGTTCACCGAGTTGCCGAAACCTTTGTATTTTAGCACAGGTAATCCCTGATCGTGATACATAGCAAGCACGGCGTCGGCCTGTGACAGGTATTTATCTTGAAATAATGTATCAGCGGGCAGCGGACCAATTAAATTCATACCCTGATTATTTAATAATTCGAGGGTGGGGGCTATCGTATCTATTTCTTCGCGGCCTAGATGACCATCTTCACCTGCATGTGGGTTTAAACCACAGACCAAAATACGTGGTTTTTCGATACCAAATTTAGTCTGTAGATCGTGGTTTAAAATCGTTGCCACCTTGCTTAGGCGCTCAACGGTGATAGCACGTGACACATAAGCTAATGGAATATGTGTAGTGACAAGGGCAACACGTAATCCCTCGGTTGCAAGCAGCATCACTACATCTGCTGTATTAGATTGCTGCGCAAAGTACTCGGTATGACCGCTAAACGAAATACCCGCTTTGTTGATAATGCCTTTGTGCACTGGGCCTGTGACTACTGCCGCAAAGGTGCCATCCATATTTTTTTCACTGGCGATACGAAGCGTATCTAACACATATTGACCGTTTGCATCATTTAAGACACCCACTTCAACTTCTTCAGCTAGGTCAACCTGATGCAAATAGACACTGCCTGCCGGTGCAATTGCTGGAGCTTGGTCTTCATCAAATTTGATCAGGTCGATGTTTAAACCAAGCTGTTTGGCGCGTTGTTTTAATAACGCACCATCAGCAATTACGACAAGTTGGGCATCCCACGCGTGTTGCGCTAACTTAATTAATAAATCAGGGCCTATACCTGCGGGTTCACCTGGGGTGATTGCTACTCTTATTGTCATAATGATTATTCTACAGGGAAGATATCAACATGAGCTTGCTCACGCATTTCTTGCTGCCAGTTGAAGCTTTCTTCTTTAAACTTACGATTAAACAGCAGTTGATGCGCACGGTTACGTTTAGCAAGTTCAGTCTTATCTGCGACGCGTTTATCAAGCAACTGCACAATATGCCAGCCAAATTGCGTTCTAAATGGCTCACTGATCTCGTTTTTATCAAGTGACAACAAGGTATTTTTGAACTCAGGCACATAGGTGCTTGGGTCTGTCCAATCGTATTCGCCGCCTTTTAGCGCAGAACCTGGATCTTCAGAGTACTCTTTTGCAAGTTCAGCAAAGTCGGCGTTACCTTCACGCAAGTCTTTCGCAAAGCCTTTAAGCATCTCGCGCGCTTTTTCTTCGCTTAAAATGATAGACGGTTTAATAAGGATGTGACGAGAGCGAACTTCTGTGGTTTCAACTACTTGGCGACCACGTACATCTTGTACTTTAATAATGTGGAAACCTGCGCCTGAGCGAAGCGGACCAACGATATCGTCTTTTTTCTGACCTTTTACAGCCTCTGCAAAGAGTGAAGGCATTTCATTAATACCCATCCAGCCTAACTGACCACCTTCAAGCGCTTTTGAGCCACTTGATGATGAAATCGCAATGCGCTTGAACTCTTTACCTTCTTTTAAAAATTCAATGACTTTGTCAGCACGTGTTTTAGCGCTGGCAATTTCATCGGGTGTTGCATCACTTGGAATATCAATCAAGATGTGGCCGATATTGTACTCTTCGGCATTTTTACCTTGTGTTTCCATTATTTTTAAAAGGTTATCAATTTCTTGTGGGCTGATGTAAATACGGCGATCGACGTTAGCACGTGTAACTTGCTGGGTGGTGATCTCTTTACGTATTTCTTCGCGGTAAGCGGGAAAACTTTCACCAGCCGCTTCAATCGTGCGACGCAAATCAGCAATCGTGCCACCTTGCTCGCGAGCCATGTTTTCTAGCGTTTGGTCAAGCTGTGAATCCGAAATCTCAAGGCCCATACGCTCTGCAAGTTGCATCATAAGAGTTTGGCTTACAAGTCGTTCAATCGCTTGAATGCGCAACGTATCATCCGATGGGAGCTCTTGGCCTTGCTCGGCTGCTTGTGCTTTTACGCGATTAATAATTGTGTCGACTTCGCTTTGTAAGATAACACCTTGGTTAACGATGCCGACGACTTTGTCTATTTCGACAGGTTTTGCGAAAACGCTTTGGCATAAGCCAACTGTTAATAATGCTGATGCAAATAATTTTTTTAAATTCATACTTTTTCTAATACTCTTGCTAATAGTACTGCGGTACTAGTTATTAAGAAAATACGGTCTACGATAGCCAAAAATACCTTGTTGTAATAATTTTTGTGCATCATAACGGCTTTTACTACCAAGTCCTTTTAACACGATATTGAAGCCAATACTGGTATCAAAAGTGGCTTGCTCTTGGCCAATCGCTTGATTCAAATCGGTTTCGATTTGACGACGGCCAGTGATTTGAAACGCCCAGCAGCACGATTCATACTGCAGGCCGCTGAAAACCTCAATGCTACGACCACTTTCTAAATCGCGGTGATAGCTGCCAACAAACTGCCAATCATGTGTTAGCGGAATGCTGGTAAATAGACCAACTTGCTCGATTGTATTGCCTGAGACATCATTTGCATAGCGATGGTTCAATTGTACGAGCTGTTTATCGTCACCTTTGTAATCTAAAGTGATATTTGACTGGATTATTTCTTTACCATCGGTGTCATATTGAATCCCCCCAGATAAATACCAGCGACGGTGCCAATGTAACATGGTTTGCGCGGCAAACAAGGCATTGTAGTTTGTATCAGACTGAATCCCTTGCGAAGTCGGTTTGGCATCATCGCTTAAATAAAAGATTTGCCCAGCACTGAAATTAAACACTTCTTCATTGTCGCTGCTAAATAAGCGCGTTGTTGCACCTAAAGTAAATTGGTTTGCGGTTGCTATGCGGTCGATGCTCGAAAAGCGACGATCTCTAAATAAACCAAAAAAGTCATCTTGTAACTTGGTGGTATCGTAAAGGCCAATATTCGACTGGTCTTTATTGGGTGTATACAAATACTGAATTTGAGGTTCTAACGTTTGAATGCCTTCTTTGAAGAAAAAAGCGGTTTCACGTTCAAAGTTTAGTTGGCTGTATAAACGTACTTTTGGCAGTGTACGTGTGACTTTTTCTTCAAAGTCAGTGCCCGTTAGATCACCGTGTTGATTATAAGTGGTGTGTAATAGGCTTACTTCAGATAAAAAAGACCACGCATACTCTTGATACCCCAAACTGGCTTTTGGTTCAATGTGAAGGCGGCTTGCTTCATCAATCACTGCATTGTTATTGGTAAAGTAGCTAAGTTCACCGTCGAGTGTTAAATCGACACCATAAAAGTCGTATGGGTTAGTTTGTGAAAAACTAATTTGTGGTAATGCTGCATAAGATTCACGGTGATCACCGAGCACTTCAAAGCTTTGAAGTTTGATGTCGGTACGCCACGTATCACCTAAATGCGTTAGTGAGCCTGTACGATATAACTGGGTATCTGTGCGAGTGGCATAATTCGAATTTAAATCGGTTAAGTAGTTATCATCACTCACATTGGTAATATCAATGTTGCCGCGCCAGTTCTCACCAAAATAACTTTGCTGTTGCCAGTGAAATAAATAGCGCGAGTCAACACTTGGCTCTTCGTCGTCTTTATCAAGGTACTCTACAGCGATTAAACCGTTATTTTGCTCTGTTAAATAACGAAACTCACCAATCATTTGTAAGCCACGCTTAGACATATAGCGTGGCGTAATTGTTGCGTCGTAATTTGGCGCTATATTCCAATAATACGGCGTGATAGTTTCAAGACCGTAGCGACCAGAGCTTGAGAAATTAGGTGTTAATAATCCTGACTTACGGCGGTCATCTAATGGAAAAGTGAAATAAGGGATATACAACACGGGCGTATCGAATACGCGTAATACGGTATTGTGAGTTTCACCCCAGCCATCTTCACTCGATAAATCAATTTCATCTGCTTCAATTGCCCATACCGGTGTTTCGCCCGGACAGGTAGTAAAGCTTGCGTTCATGAGGTTTAGGCCAGACTCATTGACTGTCAGTTTTTCTGCGCCACCATGACCGAGCTGGTCGGTGAGCTTATAGTCAGCGCCAAGTAGGCTTAATTCAGAGTTATTTAAATCTGCGTTGAGCCCAGAGCTATTAATTTGGCTAACTTTATCGCGATAAACGATAGGGCCGGTTGCATTAAGTAGACCACGTTGTTTGTCAATCAGTGCACTTTGTGCGGACAAATTCATCGTTAGGGTGTTAATATCTACATTACCGGTAAATTCTGCGCTTTGGGTACCCAATAGTTCAATATCATCGGATTTGATATCGATCATATTAAGTTCAAGGCCAGGGAGCGGTTGCCAAGCTCTGGTTTGCATTGAAGTGCCACAAAAGTTGTGTGCCAGTTCAGTTTCGGCGAACGATGGTGCGCTAAGTACGCTTAGCATCATTATGCCCCAGGTTTTGCTCATTTAATGACCTTAATGCTCTTTGGTTGGATATAAGCTAGACATAATAAAGGAAAACAATGGCAAATACAGTAATTGACTTAGTGAAAAATAGATATCTTACTAAATGAATCGTTATAAAAGTTTACAGCAGTTTTTAAATCCTCATTTTAAGGAGGATGAATATCAATTAGCAGCCATCACTGGCGATGCGAGTTTTCGTCGGTATTTTCGTATTAATACCGCAGAACAAAGCTTCATTGTGATGGATTCTGATCCTGATAAATTAGATAACACGCCCTATATTGAACTAAACAAAGTGTTCTCTAAACATGGTTTTAAATTACCAAAAATTCTTCAGGCTGATGAAAAGCAAGGCTTCTTTTTACTGAGTGATTTAGGCAATACACATTTAGCTGACTTACTTGGCGATGAAGACCGCACGCTACATTATAAGCATCTCATAAAGCTCAGTGCACAATGGGCGCAAACACCGCCTGCTCAATATATGAAAGTGTTTGATGATGACTTTTTGCAATTTGAATTGAGCATTTTTAGCGAATGGCTTGTCGATGCGTTTATTGATTGTTCGTTGTCGGATGAGCAAACACAGATGTGGCAAGATGCCTGTCAACTGCTGGTCAATAATGCGCTGGCGCAACCTATAGTGACCGTACACCGTGATTTTCATAGTAGAAATATTATGCGTACAGGACAGCAGTGGGCGATTATTGACTACCAAGATGCAGTGCAAGGGCCAGTGTGTTATGACTTAGTGTCGTTACTTCGAGATTGCTACTTTCAACTTCCTGAACATGAACTCGACTATTTACTGCATTTTGCCTATGACGAATTTACCAAGCAGCAGTTAATTCACGGAATTACGTTTGAGGTGTTCAAACGGTGGTTTGATTTAACAGGAATACAGCGTCACTTGAAAGCGGCCGGTATTTTTTGTCGTTTAAAATTACGCGATGGAAAATCTGGCTATTTAAATAATGTGCTGCCAACGCTTCAGTATATTAGTAATGTAAGTAAAGATTACCCAGAGTTAAGTGCACTCAGTGAGTGGATTGAACACACTATCATTGTGCAGACTAAAAAGCGGTTAGACAAAGAGATTAAATGAAAGCAATGATTTTAGCGGCAGGCCGTGGAAAACGCATGATGCCGTTGACTAGTACGCTGCCTAAACCGATGTTAAAAGTGGCAGGTAAACCATTATTAGCACACCACATTATTAACTTACGCCAAGCAGGCATTGTTGATATTGTCATAAACCTTGCATGGCAAGGAGATAAAATAAAGCAGTACTTTGGCAATGGCGAAGCGTTTGGCGTCACCATACAGTACAGCCAAGAGTGCGAAGGTGGGCTTGAAACAGCCGGTGGCATACTTCACGCTTTGCCCTTGCTTGGCGAGCACTTTGTGGTGATTAACGGGGATGTATTTACTGATTACGATATGACGTCACTCACACAACTGCATTTAGAACCCGGCGAAGCGCACCTTGTTTTGGTTGAAAACCCAGCCCACAATCCTGACGGTGATTTTGCGTTACGCCATTTAGGTCCCGATAGTCAAAAGTACACGTTTTCAGGTATTAGCCGTTTTCATGCTGACTTTTTTAAAGGCCTAACACCGGGTGTGCTTGCACTAGGGCCTATCCTGCGTGAGAAGCTGGCAGAGTATCAAGTATCCACTGAGCTGTACCTTGGTCAGTGGGACGACATAGGCACACCAGCCAGACTCGACGAACTAAACCAGCGCTTAGCTGTAAAATAACAACGAGGGTTTATCATTATGTGGGGAAAAGTACTGGGATTCTGTTTTGGCTTTATGTTTGGCCGGTTTGTTGGCGCTTTGCTGGGGTTGTACCTTGGTCACATGTTTGATCGCAGCTTAAAACAAGACTTTGATAAAGCGGGCGGTTTCTCCGGCCTGTTTAAAGGTGATGATATTAATGAACGTCAAGCGCTGTTTTTTTCAAGCTGCTTTGCGGTTATGGGTCATATTGCCAAATCAAATGGTCGAGTCAGTGAAACGCACATTAAAGCTGCGAGTGTCTTTATGAATGAAATGGGCTTGTCGGGTGATGAGCGCCGTGAAGCACAAGATGCATTTCGAAGCGGTAAAGAAGCCGATTTTTCACTAAAAGAAACGGTTCATGATTTTAAAGAACGTTTTGCCCGTCGTCATGACTTGCTGCAATTGTTTCTAGAAATTCAAATTCAAATGGCATTCTCTGATGGTCATCTTGCAGAACAAGAAAAACAATTATTGCACGAGGTGAGTAAACAGTTAGGAATTTCGCGCACACAATTTTCATTCTTACTAAAACGTTACCAAGCTGAATTTGCATTTCGTCAGCAGCAACAGCGCTTTTATGAGCAACAAAACCAACAACACAGTACTCATAATGAGCAACATGGTCATCGAGTCCCGCCAAACAATAGCATGAACCGTGCTCAGGCACTTGCGTTACTTGGCTTAAGTAAGGATGCGTCTGCGCGTGATATTAAAGTAGCTTATCGTAAGCTCATGGCACAGCATCACCCTGATAAGCTGGTATCGCAAGGGCTACCTAAGCACATGATGGAAGTCGCGGTGAAGAAAAGCCAAGATATTCAAGCCGCTTATGAATATTTAAAGAAGGCGGCGTAAAAAGCCGTCGACTTCTTTGAGCAACCGCTCGTGTTGCTCAGGTTCTGTGGGGGTTCCGAACAATTCTCGTTGTCGATAATCATATTTAGCGTTGCGCCTAACCCAGCGTTTTCTATCGTTGACGCTTTGAAGTGTGTCTGGGTTACCTTCACTGTAGAAAATATCTAACAGTGGTGGGCTAATGGTCGACAACGTGGCATTGAGATGCTGGTTTCGAATACTGTTTGGAAGGTAGCTTCCTAAACTAATAAAGGCATTCAACTCGTTATTGGGAAAGCTTGCATAGTGCTCAATAAGTAGCCCAGCACTGGCACCCTGCGCCAGTACTATAATGTTGCCACCTTCATCCATCGCGCTGTTATATAACGCATTAAAACGTGCAATAAGCTTGAGCTTATAATCATCAAGTATCGCTTCACTTATGTTTGGCTTCGCTGAGACAAAGTGAGGCGCTTGTTGTGTTTGGGCTGGTGGAGCTGAGTCAGCTTGCTGGTTATTTTGCGTTGTTGACTCAGTTTCAGAGTTATCAGTGGGCTCTGGCATCGCCATATCGGCAGGGTGCCAGTCAATATCAGGCATTGTCATAGCGAGTGTCGCATAGCCAATATCATTTAATTGCTTACGTAAAAAGTTGATCCCCGCATTATTGGTAGGCACGTCTTGCCAGTCAGGAATAATTAACACGATGCCACGTTGTGTTGGCGCCATAGATTGACGATATAAACTAATGAACTCATCTTCACCGGCAAGCAGGGGACGTACTTCATCGCTGGGTAAAAAGCGTTGAATATCGTTAGTGACCAAACTTGACCAAGGGGTGGGTTTAATAAAATCGGCAGCATTCACATTACCCATCAACGCAAAACAGGCTGCGTAAACTAAGCAATGTGCGGGTTTTAACTTCATGCCGAAATTTCCTGAGTCTTAAATTAAATCAGTGATTAAATTAACTATCGGCAGTATTGGTAAAATATTTAGCTAATTGTCTTAAAACTCAGGAGCTGCCTCAAAAACAAGCGTTTCATCACTGACAGGGTGAGTTAAACTCAGCATTTCTGCATGCAGTTGCAAACGAGGAGCCAGCGCTAATGCTTCTGAGTGGGCATACAGTCTATCCCCTAAAATTGGGTGACCTAAAGACAGCATGTGCACACGTAGTTGGTGAGAGCGCCCTGTAATTGGGGTCAGCTCAACGCGCGTTGCCTGAGCTTCATGCTCAAGTACTTTAAAGTGTGTTAATGAAGGCTTGCCTTTGTCGTGATCAACCATTTGTTTAGGGCGGTTAGGCCAATCACAAATAAGCGGTAAATCGACGGAACCTGTTTGCTGTTCAAGCTTACCAAATACACGCGCAACATAGCGTTTGGCGGTTTTTCTATCTTGAAACTGAATACTTAGATTGCGATGTGCTTCTTTATGCATCGCTAAACAAATAATCCCTGAGGTTGCCATATCTAAGCGATGAACAATTTTAGCGTTAGGAAATACGCGGTTAACGCGTGCAATAAGGCAATCGGCATGTTTTGGGTCCTTACCCGGCACCGTAAGTAAACCACTTGGTTTATTGACGATCAGTAAATCATCATCTTGATAAACAATGCTCAAATAGGGGGTCATTGGGGGATTATAATTGAGTAACACAGCCAGCCTCGATGATATGCAAGGGCGTTATTTTAAAGGAGTATCAATGCTTACACAATGCTAGGAGTGGTTTTGAATTGTTATCCGATATACAGTTGCTTACTTAGCGAATTTGCAAAACAGGAGTCATTGAATGTTTTTTTTGGGCCGTATTCGCAGTAAGCCTTGCACACGATGCGGATTACACGTTAACGACCGCGAGCCTGAGTGTTGGCACTGCAAAGACCTTACTGACTTACAAGCTGTGTATTTAAAAAAAGCTTACACAGAAGATGTTATTAAGAAAAATAAAGGCTTAGCTGCTCTATTTTGCAAATTAGCCGCCGTCGCGTTGGTGATAAGCCTCGCTGCGTTTTTAATATAAAAAACGCGATGTGGGATGACATCGCGTTGCTTATTTAAACGTTTTACGTCACTCGCTCTAGTGCGACACAACAATCAAACGAATCGCATCTAATTTAACTTGGGCTTTTTCAATATAGGTCGTCAGGTCACTGCGTTGTTTATCAAAGAAGCTAAGCTCTTCATCACGAATATTCGGATTAATTTGTTTAAGCGCGGTTAAACGGGCTTGCTCTTCACCTAATGCGGTATGCATTTTTTCTAATGACTCAACACGCAATGCGTCGAGTTTTGTTTGGGCTAACCCCTGAGCGCTGGTGATCATTGGGTGAATGGCACTTTGTAGCGCACTGGCTAACTTACTTGCCGTTTGACGACCAACCGCAGAAAGCTGTTGGTTAAAGGCATCAAAGGCAACATTATCGGCTAAGTTATTGCTGCTTTTATCAAGTAAAACTCGAATAGGAGTCGGCGGTAAGAAACGACCTACCTGTAATGACTTCGGTGCCATGGCTTCTGCAATGAAGATAAGCTCAACAAAAAATGTACCCGCAGGGAGTTTTTTGTTTTTCAGCAGGGCAACCGATGCTGTGCCAAAGTCATCATCGCAAATCATGTCTAAACTGCCTTGCACCATCGGGTGATCCCAGCTGATAAAATGCGCATCTTCTTGCGATAGTGCAGTTGCACGGTCAAAGGTCACGGTAATACCGTCATCTTTTAAGCAAGGGAAAGAGGGATTCAACATATGCTCGGTTGGTTTTAAGATAATGGTATTTTCACCTTTATCTTCTTGGCTTACACCAAAAGTGTCGAACACATTGATCATGTAACTTGGCAATGTAAACTGGTCATCTAGCTCTTCGATATCAGCGACTAAGCTTTCAGCACGGCCTTGACCACTTGAGTGCAGCTCTAATAAACGGTCACGACCACTTTCCATTTGTTTGCGCAGTTTTGCATTTTGGCTAGCAACTTGTTCTAGTAGTGGGTCTAGCTCTTCTTCATCACAATTATGTGTACCAATGAATTCAAGCAGCTCTTCACCGAATTCTTTATACAACATTTGCCCTGTGGTTGATGTTGTTTCAAACGCATCTAGGCCTTCGTTATACCAGCGTAGCAAGACTTCTTGTGCTGTATTTTCAAAGTAAGGCACATGAATGTTTACATCTTGCGTTTGACCAATGCGGTCAAGGCGACCAATACGTTGCTCTAACAAATCAGGGTTCAAAGGTAAATCAAAGAGCACTAAATGATGTGAGAACTGGAAGTTACGGCCTTCTGAACCAATCTCTGAACACAGAAGGATTTGTGCGCTGTCGTATTCATCAGCAAAAAATGCCGCAGCACGGTCACGCTCAACAATCGACATACCTTCATGGAACACAGATGCTTTAATGGCTTCGCGCTCTCGTAAAATTTGTTCAAGGCTAATCGCTGTTTCAGCTTTAGCACAAATTAGCAGGACTTTTTCGTGTTTTAGTGTTTTTAATGTTTCAATTAACCAGTCAACACGTGGGTCGAAGGCGCCCCAACTGGCGTTTTCACCTTCAAATTCTTGAAATATTTTTTCTGGGAATAACGCGCGCAGAGCACTTAGCTCAGCACTTTGAATGCCGCCTATATTCCCTAAGACCGACATTGCGGTTTTATATTGCTTTGGCATCGCCATTGGGTAAGCGTGGAGTTTACGGCTTGGGTAACCATCAATACCGCTGCGGCTATTTCTGAACAAAATACGGCCGGTACCATGGCGGTCCAGTAGCATTGATAAAATTTCATTACGCGCGGTTTCATCACCTTGCTCAGCTTTAGCAAGCACCTCAGTGATATCGGTTTCTTTTAATAAGGCTTTTAATGTCTCGCGAGCCGTGTCATCTAAGCGTTGCTCACTGAGTAGTTGATTGGCAGCTTCTGCGACATCTTTGTAGTTACTTTCTTCTTCAACAAAAGCATCGTAATCATAAAAACGATCAGGGTCGAGTAATTGCAAACGCGCAAAGTGGCTGCGGTGGCCTAATTGATCGGGTGTTGCTGTCAGTAAAATAAGGCCTGGAATATCTTGGCTAAGTTCAGCCATGCGTTGATATTCTGTGCTTGGTTTACCATTTGTAATACTCAAATGGTGCGCTTCATCAACCACGAGTAAATCCCAATCGGCTAATGTTGCTTGTTCAAACCAGCGTTTTTTCTTGCTTAAAAATTCAAGGCTAGTAAGTACTAACTGTTCTGTTTCGAATACATTCGGTGAGTCTGCGAATGCTTCATCACAACGTTCCTCATCAAAAATAGAGAAACGTAAATTAAAGCGACGAAGCATCTCAACGAGCCATTGGTGTTGCAGGTTTTCAGGCACCACAATTAATACGCGGCTAGCTCGGCCACTAATGATTTGTTGATGTAAAATCATCCCCGCTTCAATGGTTTTACCAAGGCCCACTTCATCTGACAATAAAACACGCGGCGCGAAACGTTTACCCACTTCTTGTGCAATATAAAGCTGGTGAGGTATTAGGTTGGCACGTTGACCAATTAAGCCTTTTAAAGGTGATTGCTGACGCTCGAACTGGTGCTGCCAAGTTTGATAGCGAAGGGTGTAACGATCAAAACGGTCTACTTGGCCTGCAAATAAGCGGTCTTGCGGTTTATTAAATTTAATAAAGTGATCTAAAAAGGTCTCTTTTAACTGAACTTTTTCACCGTTATCAACACGTGTACCGTGGTAGCATAAAAGCTCACCTTGTTCTTCAACTGACTCTACTTCAAGTTCCCACTCTTCAACGCTGCGAATAACATCGCCTGGATTAAATGCGACACGAGTAACAGGTGCTTCTGTTAAAGAATAAACTCTGTTTTCACCACTGGCTGGAAATAAAATGCTGACCTGACGGCCTTCAAGGGCAACTACGGTGCCTAATCCTAAATCTGACTCAGTATCACTGATCCAACGCTGACCTAAGGAAAAATTCATGTATGTCTCGTCTATGAAGAAAAAGGCGGCTATGTTACCTGTAACATCAGGCTACTTCAAGGCAGTAAACTCGCCGCACACAATTAAATTTAGTCAACCTTTTTAAGTCAATATTACAGGTAAGTTTTGTATGTATTTTAACCACTTAAATAATTGTAATTTTGGCTGTCATAAAAAGGACTTTTGCTGCAAATAGACTAAACTGAGTATATACCTAACAAATAAATAACCGCTTTAATCGCTGCTTGTTTAGTTAATTGGGTATAGCATAAAAATCATAAAACGTAAGGAAAGTGCTATGGAAAAAGCTTCGAACCTTGATAGTAAAATGTATGTGCTCGATACCAATGTCTTACTCCACGAACCCCTCGCTTATTTATCTTTTCAAGAACACGATGTTGTTGTCCCGATGACCGTATTAGAAGAGCTCGATCATATAAAGGATAGAAAACATGATGTTAGCCGTGATGCCCGTGTTGCAATTCGTGGTTTGGATGAAATACTCAAAGACGCCTCACCAGAGCAAATGTTGCAAGGTGTCGCGTTGCCAAGTAATAAAAAGGCGAAAACAGAGTCTCGCGGTCGTTTAATTATTGTCAATGACCATTTATTTGCCGATAGCATTTCAGGGTTACCAGGCAACGAAAATGATCACCGCATAATTAACTGCGCGGTACATTTACAAAAACAGCACAGTGATAGCAAAGTTGTGCTAGTTACCAAAGACATCAACATGCGCCTTAAAGCGAAAGGAGCAGGGCTGAAGTTTGTTGAAGACTATCGCACAGACCAATTAATTGATGATATTGCGCTATTAACTAGCGGCTACAAAAAAATAGAAGGTGATTTTTGGCAACATGTCGGTGAGTGTGAAACTGAGCAACAAGGACGCGACACTTACCATCATATAGCAAAGAGTACCATAAGTGATGTGTTTTATAACGAGTATATACTTGATAGCAGCGACCATTTTGCGGCACGAGTAAAAAGCTACGACGATAAAACCATTACTTTAAAAGACATTAGTGTCGAACGTCTAATGAACCAAACTGCGTGGGGCGTTAAGCCAAAAAATGTGTACCAAGGCATGGCGCTTGATGCTTTACTAGACCCAAGTATTGAACTGGTTATTTTAACCGGCCCTGCAGGCTGTGGTAAAACTCTACTTGCCCTTGCCAGCGCACTTGAAATGATTATTGAAAAAGGCATTTACGATAAAGTTATCGTAACCCGAAATACCCCCGAAATAGCTGAATCAATAGGCTTTTTACCTGGTACCGAAGAAGAGAAAATGGCCCCTTGGCTTGCTGCCATAACCGATACCCTAGAAGTGTTACACAAAGGCGATGAAAACCCGGTATCTAGTCGCAACTACATTATGGAAAAAGCCAACATGCAGTTTAAGTCGGTTAACTTTATGCGAGGAAGAAGTATTCAAAATGCCGTGGTGATATTACAACCCCGAATTGGGGGTATTTTAAAGTTTTTACCCCCTTGTTTTTATTGGCCTGTAGAAAAAGTAAAAAGAATTTCCAAAAAAATTGATTACCTTAGCTACTCTGAGCAGTCTCTCAACAATAAACCTTTACTCAAAATTTGTAATTTACAAGAAAAGTACAACACAAAGCCTAGCAACGATTCAATCTTTTGGGAGGCTGCGTAATGAAAAGCTCTATTGATAATCGAAATCCTCGTGTACTAGACACATCTGCATTAGTACATGATCCAAAATCTATTTTTAGCTACAAAGATGATATTTACATCTGTCTAACTGTCCTTGAAGAGCTTGATAACCTGAAAGAAAGAACTAATAAATCGGTAAGTGCCGATGCCCGTATGTGCATTAGAATGCTTGAAGACATTATAAATGGACATACAGCCGAGGAAATGGAAATAGGTATTCCTTTACCATCTACCGAAACAGCCCAGAGAGGAAAGCTTTTCATTGGAATTGACACTCAATTGGATCTGGCTAAGGAGTTAAAGCACGGGATAGGAAGTGATGCTGATAACAGAATAATTAATTATGCTTTATATCTTCAAAAAGAACTCAATAAAGACGTAACAATTGTTAGCCGTGATATTAATATGCGATTGAAAGCTCGAACAGTTGGGGTTAGGGCTGAGGACGTTGCCGTAGATAATCAAATATCAGATATTGATCTTTTATACACAGGAGTACAGGCTTTTGAAGGCGATCTTTTTGATCAAATTGAATCAGATAAAGATTTCAAAGTCTCAGGAGAGGTTTATACATTCCCAATAAGCTTGTTCAACGATGAAGTTCAGCCAAACATGTATTGGTACGATGAAGCCGGACACATTGGCCGGATTTCAGAAGTAACAGATACTGAGGTATACACAAAATTATTGCCGCGTAAGCAAGAAAAGATATGGGGCATATTGCCTAAAAACCAGCGTCAGGCGGTAGCTTTAAGCCAATTAACAGACACTTACTATGATTTAAATATCATCCTTGGTCCTGCTGGCTCCGGAAAAACTTTTTTGGCAGTTGCTTCGGCGCTGCATCAAGTATTGGAGTTGAAAAAGTACAAAAAAATCGTTGTGGTGCGCTCCAGAGACTTTATGGACGACGATCCGGGATTCTTACCGGGGGATTTAACTGAAAAATCAATGCCTCTTCTGGCAGGTATTACTGACGCATTAATTTCGATGCACTCGGATGATAATCATGAAGGAAATATTCACGCTACAGTTGAACATGTGATCGAAAGAGCTAATATAGAATTTACCAGTATGGCTTATTTTCGTGGCCGTTCAATAGACGATGCTGTTTTAATAATTGATGAAGCACAAAATATGACCCGTGCTCAAATTAAAGGAATGCTTAGTCGCGGTGGCAAAAATTGTCGGACAATCGTATTGGGCAACCTAGCCCAGATTGACGATAAGTTTGTAACACCTGCTTCTTCTGGTGCAAGTGCGGCTGTTAATGTGTTTCGTCATTATGAAAAAGGATCAGTGCTGATTTTTGATGAAGTAGAGCGTAGTAGCTTGGCTGAATTCACTGAAAAGAATATGTAGGCATCAAACTACCATTCACATTTCCTTATAATATTGCGACAATGGCCACTGCTTTTTGCAGTGGCTTTTCAGAGAAGCCCGTTCCCACGAAAACAGGACGAAATGGATTTACTCTGAACTAAAAGATTAAATATTCACATAAAAACTGAGTGACATAGGTGCGTGGCCTAGCGTTGCCGTTTTTTGGTGTATTGATGTCTTTTAAAAAAGAAGACCTGCTAGTAAATATAAAAAGGCAGGCAAAACGATTATCTAAATTATTAACTATTCCCCTTGGACAAGCCCAAGAAGGGGCAGCTATTTGTCTATATGGCTGTGACAGTTACAGCGATTTACTAGTAAAAATAAAAGCTGAATCCTTTGACAACCCATTGATAGCACTGTCTGCACTCTCACCAAACTCGGAAATATTTTTAGTAAAAATATTAGCTAGCCACCTAGATAGCATTATTGGAAATTTTGAAAAAAAATTTCCCGGCTCCAATATAAATGAAGAGATGGTCGTATCCTTGTTTGGGCTTAGCTTTTCAGAGTTCAAACTCAAAATATCTACCTAAAGTTGTACAAATACGTAAGTTGTCATTTTGTTTTTTGGCGATATTATAATAAGAAGGCTGAACGGACAGCCTACGCCTACACATGTTTTTCGCCTTGAAAAACGTGAACAGTGAAGCGGAGCATCCGTAAAAATTTGGTTATTTGAACAATAAATAAAGCAATGTGTTGGTAGGCCATTGTTTATTAGAAAGTTGTTTGGAGAACTAAATGATCTCACTTTATCAATTAAAGAATAAACTCAATAAACAAGCAAAAGAGTTTGCTGAGTTATTAGAGTTTCCTGATCTTTACGCCCAAGGCCTGTGGGCTAGAGGTGTTTATAACTGCCCTCATTTTTCTGATACCCATAATAGCCTCACTGAAGCATTTGAACAGAAAAAACTGGATTCAATTCTAAAGCACGATTCCCTGAAATACTTAATGATCAATGAATACGATGATCAAGAAATTATTGAATCGCTTCATAAAGAAATTGAGTCAATGGCAAACCGTATTGAAAGCCTGATGCTGGTAGATATCGAAACATTAGAGTTAGTTTCAGTGATATACCAAGTATTAGGATTGCCAGAAGATGCCAAGTTTATTGTAAACACTGGTGCTGACTTTAGGCTGGAGTGGCGACCATATTTCGATGCTTTTGATGATCCGTTGATAGTTCAATATGCAGATTTAAAAGTTCATGGTTGTTATTTCAGGCTCATAGCTTCAAAGTTTCCGGTTGAAAAGCTTTCCTTGAATGACATTAAAAAATACATGTACATCAATCATGTAAACCATGATAGTGAGTTCGAAGGCTGTATTTCTGAAGGAAATACATTTTCTAAGCATGAGCACTGGCTGGTGTTGACACTTGAATTATTCCGTAGCGGCAAAGTAAATAAGGCTCAGTTCAATCCAACAACCTTCAAAATCGAAGGTATGCGCTATTTGGTATATGGCTTCCCACTGATTCCTTCCTTTGTATCTGATTGGCACAAACCTGATTTATGTCTACAGGTTAAAAATCTAGATGGTGATCAAAAGTTCATTGTTCGTATCGATCAGCAAGCTCTTGTTTTCCATGCACGACGTGTCGATACCAATTTTTTTAACACCATCGATTATGAAAAATATATTTCGTTGTATCAGTCTAGCGTTCTGTCACATTTTGATGCTGACAACAATTTACTAAAAGTTAATGGAGTTAAGTACCTTAGTTTTTTCCGCCCGTTTTGCCTAGAAGATAAGAAGGAAGCAAAAGCATGAGACCAAGAGTAAAACTAACTAACGCAACACTTATCTCAATTAAATCTGACTTAGAAGATAAGGTTGAACAGGTGCTTTACGCTACTTTTGCTGAGGATAGTAAGAACGGTAAAAAAGGTGAGGCTTTGTTTTCCACGAAAGTCATGGAAGTAAACGGTCTTGAATATAGAACTTTTGGTGCTGACTTTTATATCTTAGATGCAGAACCCCAAAAGTTTGATGTAGATGTATTTGAGTTCAATTTAATGCATGAGTGTATGTACTCTCCAAATGAGCTATTAGAGTTGCGAGAAATGCTCCCTGCTGGCTATTAGTAGGGAGTAACAAATGGACAAAACATATTTAAAGGATGCTTACATACTCTCGGTCTATGACTATAAAGACTTTGAAAAATCATTTCTTGGGGAGTTTTTGTCAGGGGTTGTTATTGACGATGAAACATTCAGATTTCGGCCATTTGAGCAAATGGTAACTTCAAAGATTGTTAGCAAATCTGCTGATGAGGATAAGTTAGAAATATACACACATAGTGAGAGTTGTTATGTGATTGATGCTGACCATAAGTTAATTGATATTTCGTTTGTTGAACTGGTTGTTATGAGGGCGGGAGCTTATTCGGTAGATCGAGTTTTAGAAATGAGAGAGCAACTTAAGTCTCAAAATAAAAGCCATTGAATAACGAAGATAAGAAGTCTGATGAGATTATTATTTGTCACTTACCTCTTTGAAAAAGTTGACGTTAGTCAAATATTCATAAATGTTTACATGACATCAATTTACTTATTCGAAAATTTGTATTAGCATAGACATGTATATTTTTATGAGAATTTTATGTCTAAAGCATTTTCAAAAGTCTTAGTGATAACGCTTATGCTGTTTGCCTTTGTAGGGCAAGCATTTGCGTATTCTGCTATGCCTTGCGAAATGTCATCAGGTTCTCATGAATCACACATGAACATGAACATGGATCATGGTGATATGAATAAAAGCAGTAATGGTCAATCAGAAGATTGTTGTGACGTTGAATGTATTTGTCCTGCAAATGCTTGCTCATCTACGACAGTCCTAAATTCCAGTGTTGACTCGACAGATATTCAAATATTGAGTGAATCTGTAGCTGCTATGCAATCTAAACAACCTCATTCAATTTCCACTTCCCTTTATCGTCCACCAATTTTTGCCTAATACAGGATTAGTGCGTCCAAATTTCGCACACATGTAATTAATTTTTCTGTTAGTCAATATAGCGTCGTAGCGCTATAGCTATTTTCCAGCGACGTCTGGGGGCAAAAATGATCAATAAGTATTTAAAAATAGCAGTTGTAATGCTGCTTTCACCTGCGTTTGCAAACGCTAATGAACATAAGCATGCACACAATAACGACGTAACACCTTTGGAGTTAATCGTTTATAAAACCCCAACTTGTGGGTGTTGTAAAAAATGGATAACTCATATTGAAGACAAAGGGATCGTTGCGCATTCCAAAGATTTCCGAAACATCGGCAACATCAAAACTAAGTATGGTATCAAACCTAATTACCGTTCATGCCACACGGCAGTGAGTAGAAATGGGTTTGCCTTTGAAGGTCATGTACCGGCTAAGTTTATTCAGCAGTTCTTGTCAGAAGAGCACCCCAATGCGATTGGATTATCTGTCCCAGCAATGCCTGTTGGCTCTCCGGGTATGGAAGTCGGCGACCGCTTTATGTCATATAACGTATTAATTTTATTTAAAGATGGAACGAGTAAAGTATATGCAGAAGTTAAGGCTTATGAGGAGCAATTCTAATGAGATTAAATGTTTCAAGCCTTACTCTACTTTCAACTTCGCTAATGCTCGGCTTGTCTGTATTCTCAGCTCAAGCTGAGAAAGTAGTGTCACTTGAACAAGCTATCACCTTGGCTCAGCAAAATGATCCTTGGCTTCATGGGAGTCGGTTAAAACAAAGCGCGGTTGAAAATAGAAGTATCGCTTCAGGTACTTTGCCTGACCCCAAAGTATCACTAGGGATAATGAATTTACCAACAGATACTTGGGACTTAGATCAGGAAGGAATGACTCAACTAAAGGTTGGTGTTTCTCAAATGTTTCCTAGAGGTGATAGTTTAAAGATTAAACAAGAGCAATTAAAAATTGAGTCAACGAAATTTCCACTGCTACGAGAGGATCGTAAGGCTAAACTGATAAGCCAAGTATCACAGTTATGGTTAGATGCTTACTTAGCCCAACAAACCATTAAATTGATTGAAGCGGATTGGGCGCTCTTTGAGCAGATGGCGGAAGTTACTAAAGCTAGCTACTCAAATGTTGTTGGTAAAACCAGACAACAAGATGTTATTCGTGCTCAATTGGAAATCGTGCAGTTAGATGACCGATTAACTTCGCAAAAGCAGAAACTAGAAACAACAATCGCTCGCCTTAATGAGTGGCTTCATATCTACGATGCTGCTGGCTTGAATGAATCATTCAACTTTGATACGCAACCATTAGAGTTTAGGGTTTCTAAAAAGTTGCCTACAATTCATTTGAACAATTCAACAGTCCTAAAAGCATCTAATTACTCAAGAAATCTATTGGCTCAGGAGCTTTCGAATCACCCAGCCATACTTGCAATTGATATAAAACGCAAAGCTTCAGAAAAAGCAGTTGAGTTAGCTAAACAGCAATATGAGCCGCAATGGGGTGTTAATGCTAGTTATGCCTATCGTGACAATATGCCCTCTGGTGATAGCCGAGCTGATTTATTTTCTGTTGGAGTAACGTTTGATTTACCCTTGTTCACCGAGAACAGACAAGATAAGCAAGTTGCAGCTTCTATTGCAGATTCAGAGACTATTAAAACCGAGAAACTATTACTGACAAAGCAAATGATCAGTATGGTGGAAAAGGAGCTTAGACAGCTTAAGCGTTTATCTGATAGGCAATCTATCTATCAAGAACAACTCCTTAAACAAACTCATGACCAAGCAGAAGCGTCATTGACAGCTTACACAAATGATGATGGCGATTTTGCCGAAGTTGTTCGAGCAAGAATCGCAGAATTAAATGCCAGAATATCAGCCTTAAGAATTGATGTTGACGCACTTAAAACAGTTGCTCGTATCAACTATTTCTTTGCGCATTCTCAATCTAATTCAAATGCTGAACATAAGTCGATGCAAACTTCACACAAAACTAATCAGCACTTATCCAATCAGCAATTTGGAGAAAAATAATGTCAACGAATACTAAAACAATTATTGCCATCATCATTGGTGCTGCACTAGGTGCTGGAGCATTAAGTTTATATCAAGGTACAGGTTCAAGCGGTAATGGCAATGAAGCTACATCAGGAGAGAAAAAACCGCTGTATTGGGTTGCACCGATGGATTCTAATTACCGTCGTGACAAGCCCGGTAAGTCGCCTATGGGTATGGATTTAATTCCTGTGTATGAAGAAGGATCATCTGGTGATGACTTTGGCCCCGGAGCCGTAAAAATCGCGCCTCATGTAGTGAATAATCTTGGGGTTCGCACTGCTCCTGTTGAGCTTAAAAATATGCATACTGAAATATCAACCGTAGGTTACGTTCAATATGATGAAGATAAGCTAATTCACATCCATCCACGTGTAGATGGTTGGATAGAAAAGCTCTACGTCAAAGCCGCAGGTAATCCTGTTGAGAAAGGGCAGCCTCTATATACACTATATTCTCCTCAGCTAGTTAACGCGCAAGAAGAACTATTAATAGCTATAAAGCGCAATAATAGTTCCTTAATTGCGGCGGCCAAAGATCGGCTTAAAGCGTTACAGCTTTCAGCAGACTTTATTCAAAAGCTAGAAAAGACACGAAAGGTTCAGCAAAACATCACCTTTTACTCCCCTCAGGCAGGTGTTGTTGATGGTTTGAAGATTAGAGAGGGTTTTTATGTAAAGCCGGGAAACACCATATTAAGCATTGGTCAGCTAGATCAAGTTTGGGTTGAAGCAGAAGTGTTTGAACGTGACGCAGCCTTAATTAAAGAGGGACTTCCTGTATCAATGACACTTGACTATTTACCCGGTGAGGACTGGGCTGGTGTCGTTGATTATGTCTATCCAACCTTGAACAGTAAAACACGCACACTCAGAGTGAGGTTGAAGTTTGACAACCCTGACTATCAATTAAAACCAAACATGTTCGCACAAGTCTCTATTCACGCTAATCAAGCTGATAGCACCATACTTGTGCCTAAAGAAGCTGTTATTCGAACAGGTAAACAAGACAGAGTTGTACTTGCGTTAGGGGATGGCCAGTTTAAATCTATTGAAGTGACTATTGGCCGTGTTGATATCGATAGTATCGAAATCTTAGAGGGCCTTAATGAAGATGATGTTGTGGTGACATCAGCTCAATTCTTGATTGATTCTGAATCAAGTAAAAGCTCTGACTTTAAACGAATGACTCACGATGAAGTGCCCAACTCTGTTTGGATGCAAGGAGATGTTAATAGTGTTATGACTGGGCATCGCATGGTTAATATCAGTCACGGCCCCGCTGAAGCTTGGGATTGGCCTGAGATGGTTATGGATTTTACTGTGGCTGAAAAAGTTGATATTGACTCATTAAAGTCTGGTCAATCTTTGCACTTTGAGGTGAGTAAAACCGAAGATGGTGGATATGAAATTACTGGAATTCATATCATGAGTGAGTCTGCTGATATGAGTGAAGAAGTATCTTTTGCAACAGTATCAGGTCTAATCAATGCGATTAATGTTGATACGCGTATTCTAAATATTAGCCGAGGCCCAATAGAGAAATGGGATAGACCTGCTGCGACGATGGATTTTATAGTCGCGGACAATATAGAAATAGTTGATTTCAATGTTGGTGATAACGTCACTTTCACTTTTGAGGTGAGAAATAATTTGGTTATCACTGAAATCTATCTTGAATCAAATGAGCAACTAAAGCATGAACCTAAAAGTGCTGTTGACCATTCAAATCATTAAGTTAGGAGATAAATAATGATTGAATCAATTATTAGGTGGTCGATAGGTAATCGCTTTTTTGTCATCTTAGCTACCTTAATTTTGATTGGTGGTGGGTTATTCTCAATTAAAAATACACCAGTTGATGCATTACCAGATCTTTCTGATGTTCAAGTGATAATTAAAACGAATTATCCCGGTCAGGCACCACAAGTAGTGCAAGATCAAGTTACTTACCCTTTAACAACAGCAATGCTGTCAGTTCCGGGGGCTATTACAGTTCGGGGGTATTCATTTTTTGGAGACTCCTTTGTTTATGTCATCTTTGATGAAGACACCGATTTATATTGGGCAAGGAGCAGAGTACTTGAATATTTAAGTCAAGTAGCCCCTTCGCTACCTGCTACCGCACGCCCACAACTAGGACCTGACGCCACAGGCGTTGGCTGGGTTTATTTATATTCCCTTGTAGACAAAACGGGCAGCTTAGATATTAGCCAATTGCGTAGTATTCAAGATTGGTTCTTAAAATATGAATTGCAAACTGTACCGGGAGTTTCTGAGGTTGCTGCTGTTGGTGGCATGGTTAAACAATATCAAATACAAGTCGATCCCGATAAATTAAGAGCCTACGGTATACCACTTAGTCACATTCAAATGGCACTTAAACGTGGTAACCAAGAAACAGGTGCCTCAGTTGTTGAAATGGCGGAAGCAGAGTACATGGTTACCGCAACTGGCTATATCAAAAGTATTTCCGACATAGAGTTGATCCCTCTTGGTGTTAACGCACAAGGAACCCCGCTTACCATTGGCGATGTGGCGGAAGTCAACCTAGGTCCACAAATGAGACGAGGCATTGCTGAACTAAATGGTGAAGGAGAAGTCGTTGGTGGTGTTGTTGTTATGCGCTTTGGTGAAAACGCACAAAAAACTATTGATGGAGTAAAAGCCAAATTAGAAGAGTTAAAAAAAGGTTTACCCGAAGGAGTTGAAATAGTTACGGTTTATGATCGCTCTGGCTTAATAGGAGAGGCGGTAGAAAACCTATGGAGTAAATTGCTCGAAGAGCTTGCTGTCGTCGCGATTGTATGTGTTGCATTTCTGTTTCATTTGCGATCTTCGATTGTTGCAGTTGTCACTCTACCTATTGGCATCTTAGCTTCATTTATCATCATGCATATGCAAGGTATCAATGCGAATATTATGTCATTAGGTGGTATCGCTATTGCAATTGGTGCGATGACAGATGGCGCAATAGTGATGATTGAAAATATGCATAAGCATATGGAAAAGACACCGCTAACGGATGAAAATCGTTGGCAAATAGTCTCGAAAGCTGCAAGTGAAGTCGGTCCAGCACTATTTTTTAGTTTGCTCATCATTACAGTCTCATTCTTGCCAGTATTTATTTTGGAAGCGCAAGAAGGAAGAATGTTTTCTCCACTTGCTTACACAAAAACATATGCAATGGCCGCATCAGCAGGCTTAGCGATAACATTAGTTCCTGTTTTAATGGGGTATTTTATTCGAGGAAAAATTGTTTCAGAAAAGAAAAACCCTTTAAACAGACTGCTTATTGCTATCTACATGCCTGTTTTAAAGCAAGTTATGAAGTTTCCTAAATCGACAATAGTAGCAGCAATATTAGTGACGATTGTTGGTTTTTGGCCTGTCGATAAAATTGGTAGTGAATTTATTCCTCCTTTAGACGAAGGCGATCTTATGTATATGCCGACTACCTATCCGGGAATTTCCATTGGTAAGGCAAGAGAAATTCTACAGCAGACAGACAAGCTAATTAAAACAGTGCCAGAAGTTGAAACAGTATTTGGTAAAGTAGGAAGAGCTGAAACTGCAACTGATCCCGCGCCTCTAACTATGATTGAGACCTTCATTCAGTTGAAGCCTCAAGAAGAGTGGCGTGAGGGAGTTACAACAGAATCTCTAAAAGCTGAGTTTGATAAGTTGGTTAAGTTTCCGGGCTTGACGAATGCTTGGGTTATGCCAATCAAAACTCGTATTGATATGTTGGCAACAGGTATTAAAACGCCAGTAGGTATTAAAGTAGCAGGAGCTGATTTAAATACGATTCAAGAGATAGGGCAACAAATAGAGCAATTGTTACCAGAGGTGACAGGAACCGCTTCAGTTTATTCTGAACGAGTTGCAGGTGGACGATATATCAAAGTTGATATTTCTCGTGAGAAAGCAAGTCGTTTTGGATTAAACATCGATGACGTACAACAAGTAGTTTCAACTGCTATTGGTGGGATGAATGTCACTCAAACAGTAGAAGGTCAAGAGCGTTATCCTGTCAACTTGCGATACCCACAAGATTATCGTGACTCTCCAGAGCAGTTGTCGCGCTTGCCTGTTGTCACTCCAAATGGACAACGCATCGCACTAGGTGACGTAGCTGAAATAAAAGTAGAAGTAGGCCCTCCGGGGATCAAGAGTGAAAATGCACGTATTAATGGTTGGACGTTCATTGATATAGAGGGCGTTGACGTAGGTACTTATGTTGAAAGTGCAAAAGAGCATTTAGCTAAAAATCTTATATTACCAGCAGGTTATTCGATTACTTGGGCTGGTCAATACGAATATATGGAAAGAGCCAAAGCCAAGCTTACTTACGTTGTTCCATTGACGCTCGCCATTATTGTTATTTTGCTTTATTTGAACTTCAGAGCGTTTAGCGAAGTTGCGATCATCATTGTGACTTTACCGATGGCAATGATCGGTGGGTTATGGTTGATGTATTTAGAAGGGTTCAACTTCTCTGTAGCAGTTGGTGTAGGCTTTATTGCTCTGGCTGGAGTAGCTGTTGAGATTGGCGTAATAATGTTGGTATATCTCAATCAGGCGCTCGCTGAACTTAAGGAAAAAGCGAAAGAGCGAGCAGAACTCATCTCAGAAGATGAATATCAAGATGCCTTATTGCACGGTGCTGGATTACGTGTTCGTCCTGTAATGATGACAGTAGCGACAATCATTATCGGCCTAATGCCTATTTTATATGGTACAGGAACAGGCTCTGAGGTAATGAGTCGTATTGCTGCACCAATGGTAGGTGGGATGACAAGTGCAGTCCTGCTAACTCTAATTGTTTTACCCGCGATTTATTCAATCGTTAAAAAGCCCGAAGTAAACGCCTTTAACAAGGAACTTTCTAACTCGGAGCTAAAAAACAATGCTTAGAAAAGCTAGGAAGTACCATAAATGGCTAATGGCATTTGTAGGGATACAATTCCTTTTCTGGTCGATTACTGGTGTGTATATGGTGACTATGGATATTCACTATATACACGGCGAAACCTTGGCTAAGAGTGAGGAAGCCAAAATAGATTTAGCAAGTATGGATTACTCCATTGTAAAGCTAGCTGCGGATTATCCTAAAGCTAGCCAAGTTACACTTACTCAAAGTATGGGCCGTCCTTTGTATTCTTTTATTAATGGAGAAAATGGAAAAGTAGCAATAGATGCTAAAACTGGAGCTGTTCAGGCCCTTGTAGATGAAACCAAGGCTAAAGAAATCGCACAATACCATTATGTGCTGAATCATCAAATCGACAGCATAAGGTTGATTAAGTCAGCGACAAACTTGCCTGCTGAGTTGTCCCCAAGGCATTTACCTGTTTGGAGAGTGACGTTTGAGCAATTCTCCACACCGACATTTTATATAAGTCAACAAACAGGATCACTTGTTGCCAAGCGTCATGATTACTGGCGATTGTTTGATTGGATGTGGCGGTTCCACATTATGGATTACTATGATGGAGAAAACGTATCTAACTGGTTTTTGTTCTTGGTCGCAACTCTAGGTCTAATGGGAGCAATTACTGGCGCAGTATTGACTTATTACCGAGTGCTTTCCCCAAATAAAAAGAGAGTCATTTGATGCGACTATTTAAGTTAAATACAACGATACACAAGTGGCTTTCTTTATTTGTTGGTTTACAACTGCTTATTTGGTTGGGAACGGGCCTTTACTTCAATTTGATGGATCACAGTAAAGCCAGTGGTAATGAACTTAGAGTTCATTCTCATCATGAAGGTAGCATTACAGGCTTTGACCTATTCCCTATTAAAGACATTACTAGTAATGCTCCGCAGGAAGTAAACCTTATATGGGTTTTACATCAGCCTTACTATCATTTTGTGTTCGATAAGGGGCAGCATAGCTATCAAGAACGCCACTCAAAGCTATTTGATGCTGTAACAGGAAAGCCATTTAATTTGTCTGAAGAACAAGTACTAACTTTGGCAAAAAACTCCTACTCAGGACAGGGTAAGTTAACTACTCCAGTGTTATCTCAACCCCCGTTTTCTGATCACGTAAGGCAGCAAAATCCTATGTGGCAAGTTGCCGTTGAGGATGAGAACAATACAACTATTTATTTAGATAGTATTACAGGTCAAGTACTTCGCCATGCCAATGATGATTTCAGATTGAAAGATCTGATGATGAAGCTTCACTTTATGGACTATGGCAATTCTGGAGGATTTAACCATTGGTTGATCATTGCATTTGCTTTTGCAACGCTATTCCTTTCAATTACTGGTGTTACTTGGCTGATACAACAGTATCGAAGTGGTTTACTGAAGCTAGGTTGGGGCACTAACAGGCAAAAAGTGGCAGTGACGTTTTCCAATGAAAATACTATTACTGACATCTCAGCAGTTGGTCGCTCAACTGTATTAGAAGGGCTAGCTAGTTCACATGTATACCTTCCTTCAGGTTGCGGTGGTGGCGGTACTTGTGGCAAATGCGTGTTCTTAAGTTCAACTAAATTACCTATCACACTATCTGAACAGGAACATTTATCTCAGGAGCAACTTAAGGAAGGTTATCGGCTTGGATGTCAGCATAGGTTTTCTGAAATTAGTTCGATTGAAGTTAATACTGATCGCAATATTGAAAATCATGAGCTAGTTGTGGTTGCGACTAATTTCATTACTCCTTTTATCAAGGAAGTGAAATTTAAGCTGAAATCAGGCAAACAGTTGGCATTTAAAGCTGGTGCATATATGCAATTTGATGTGCCAGCAGGGATGAATAGCTTACGTCCAGATGATATGCCAGAGTGCTATGAAAAATACTGGGATAGCTACTATCATGGAAAATTTTCTCATAACGGTGTAACTCGCCACTACTCATTAGTTAACTTTGACGAGGAGTCTGATGAGTTAATGTTTAATATCCGTTGGCAGACCGCAAAGAATGGTTTTAAAGCAGGAATAGGTTCAAGTTATTTAGGTTCACTCCAAGTAGGTGAAACGATAACTGCAAGAGGCCCTTTTTCTGATTTTTATGCCACTTCAAATAAAAAAGTTAGTCGCGTGTTTATAGGTGCGGGTTCAGGACTTGCACCACTGAGGTCTATTATTTTTGAACAGTTGAAAAAGCATAAAGATAAAAGTGGTTTGACTCTTATCTATGGTGCGCGAACTGAAGATGACTTGCTATACCATAATGAATTGAAGTCACTGAGTGAGAAGCATAAAAACTTCTCTTATATTCCTACTCTTTCTAATCCTTCAGAAGAATGGCAAGGGCACTCAGGCTATGTTCAAAAAGTACTTCTGCCGTATATGAACCAAAAATCAGAACTACATTTGGCTGAGTTTTACTTATGCGGTCCAGAAGCAATGATGAGTGAAGTGGAAAAAATAATTATAGATGCTGGGATTCCAAGTAATCAAATTTTCAAAGATAAATTTAGTCGTTAATCCATTAAATAAATAGAGGTATATATGAAAACATTAATTAAACTTTTAACCATAATCAGTGTTGTTTTTAGTAGTGCAGTATTTGCACATGTGCATCTTGAAAAAAGCGTGCCTGCTGATAATGCAATGCTAATGAATACTCCAGAAAAATTGACATTGGGATTTAGCAAAGAGGTACGTGTAGTTAAAGTTACGTTGAAAAATAAAAAAGGTGAAAATATTAAATTTGACTTTAAACCATCAAAAGAAGCTTCCAGAGAGTTTTCATGGGAACTACCTAAATTAGCTCCAACAAACTATATCGTTGATGTGACCTATTTAGGTAAAGATGGACATAAAATGAAAGATAGCTTCGGCTTTATGGTTCATTAGTAAGGCTGTGTGATTGATATGGAAATGTATATCTGGAATACAGTCATTGTACTGTCAAAAATTGTATTTTACGTCGGCTTTGCCTGTATTGCCGGCTATACATTTTTCAGACAAATTTTTGAGCATAATGAATCTCATAGTAATGCTGTAATAGCGAATTTAACGTGGACAAGAACTTATATAGTTATGGCTTTGATCGCTAATATTACTTGGTTCTTTGCCAGTACTGGTGCAATGGCAGAAGAGGGAATTCAGGGGGCGATAGACGCTGATATATTGGCTATTATGTGGGACTCCTCTGTCGGCACTGGAGCTTTGCTTCGAGCGCTTGGGCTAGTTACCGCAATAATCGCTTTAGCTTTAAGGTTCAAATTCGCTGTGAACTCGTACTTAAAACAAAGCGCTTTAATGTTGAGTTTATTAATCCTTGCATACTCATTCACGTTACTGGGTCATATTTCTGAGTTAGGCACAATTGAAAAAGGCTTGCTTATTTTGCATGTGCTCGTTATGGCATGGTGGTTTGGGGCGTTATTGCCACTAAAACAGGCTTGCCATCAGCTAAGTTATGCAGAACTTCATTTGCTGATGGAAAGCTTTGGCAAACAAGCAAGTTTTACATTGAGCCTATTGTTGGTAGCAGGCCTCTGGCTCGTGATTCAATTGGTCGGAAGTCTTGATGCACTAATAAGCTCAAGTTACGGACAAACACTGTTGTTTAAATTGGCTCTTGTAGTGTCTATTTTGGCACTTGCTGCTAAACATAAACTAATACTCGTTCCACAACTTAAAAATAGTCAAGGCAGAGAGGCTTTATCTAAATCTATCTCGATAGAAATGGTAGTAGCTTTTGCCATTTTATCTGTAACGGCTGGGCTTACTAGTGTTGTTGGCCCTGCAAATTAAAACCTAAAAGAGAGAATGAAAATGAAAACAATAAATATATTACTCGTTTTATTAATGACGTTTAGTTTCGCAACAAACGCTCATGGTGATAAGAACAAAGACAAAGGTTTGTTTAAAGGTATAGATACCCCTGCCGCAAAAGTTGTTTTGGCATTTCATCAAGCACTTGAAACTGGCAATCAAAAACAGGCTAGAGCGCAGTTAGCGGATGATGTCACCATTTTCGAGGGAGGCCGCGTTGAAAGGAGCGCTGATGAATATGCTCATCATCATATGTTGTCGGATATGAAGTATTTAGCAGCGATGAAGAGCGACACACTTGAACATCAAGTGACGATACTTGGAAATACCGCTATCTCTGCGTCGCGCAGTCAAACTACAGGTACTCATAAAGGTGTTGAACGCGATTATCAAGGCATGGAAACGATGGTGCTGGAAAAACAAAATGGTGAATGGAAGATTAAGCACATTCATTGGTCACATTAATTTATTGGTCAAACAACGGAGAGTAAAATGAGAAACAACAATCCATTACATCAAGTTTCTACGCCACGTAGACGCTTTGTACAAGGATTAGCTGCTGGCGGTGTATTAGCTGCTTTTCCAAGTGTTCTTCATGCAGCTTCATCTTTGATTGCTGGAACTTCAACAGGTACTGCGCCCGAACTAAGTGGAGAAGTAATAGATTTAGTGATAGATGAGTCACCCGTAAACTTCACAGGTGTTGTAAGAATGGCTACAACAATCAATGGCTCAATACCAGCTCCTACCTTGCGCCTCAGAGAAGGTGATGACGTTACTATCAGGGTAACTAATAAATTATCAGTGCCGAGTTCAATTCATTGGCATGGGATCATTCTTCCGTATCAAATGGATGGCGTACCGGGTATTAGCTTTAAAGGTATAATGCCGGGTGAAACCTTTGTTTATAAATTTAAGCTGCAACAAAGCGGCACATATTGGTATCACTCACACAGTGGCTTTCAAGAAATGACAGGTATGTACGGCGCATTAATTATTGAGCCAAGAGAAAAGGATATTATTAGTGCTGACAATGAGCATGTCATTCAATTGTCTGATTGGACTGATGATGACCCAATGGATTTGTTTCGCAAGTTAAAAGTACAGAGCGATGTATTTAACTTTAATCAACCTACTGTTCCAGAGTTTTTTGATGACATTTCAAATAGCAGCGTTTCAAATGCGCTACAACGCCGGGAAATGTGGAATAAAATGAGAATGAACCCTACAGATCTTGCAGACTTATCAGCATCTGCAATGACTTTTTTAATGAATGGTTGTGCGCCTTTGACAAATTGGCGTGGAATGTTTAAAGCTGGCGAAAAGGTTAGGCTTAGATTTATTAACGGTTCTAGCAATACGTTTTTTGATGTAAGAATACCTGAGCTGAAGTTAACAGTTGTACAAGCTGATGGACAAAATGTTGAACCTGTGACAGTAGATGAATTTAGATTTGGTCCCGGTGAAACTTATGATGTACTTGTCGAGCCAAAAAATGATGCATATACGATTTTTGCACAAAGCATGGATCGCTCAGGTTATGCTAAAGGTACTTTATCAATGGCACCTAACGTTGATGCACCAGTACCTTCTTTAGACCCCGTTGAGTGGTTAACGATGACAGATATGATGGGCAATATGACCCATGATAGTGTGCATTCTACAATGGCTGATACGGCAGGTATGTCGGGCATGAATTCTAATAAAATGGATCATAGTGCAATGGGTCATGGAGCGATGGCAATGGATCATAGTAAACATGGAATGACTAAAAACCCATTAGCTGTTGCTAGCACTAAAGTGCGTCATGCAAAAACAGAGTATGGAGCTTCTGTTGATATGCGTGTTGATATGCCTAGAACAAACCTTGATGATCCCGGTATAGGTTTACGTAAAAATGGACGCCGTGTTTTAACACTTGCAGATTTACATTCTCTTGAGGGAATTACAAACCAGCAAGAGCCAGAGGCTGAAATTGAATTACATTTAACTGGAAACATGGAGCGTTATAGCTGGTCATTTGATGGTTTGGAATTTGGAAAAAGCACGCCAGTTCACATGAAGCATAATCAACGTTTAAGAGTTATTTTACAAAACGATACAATGATGACACATCCAATGCACCTGCATGGTATGTGGAGCGATTTGGAGAATGAAAAAGGTGATGTACAGGTTCGTCGCCATACTATCCCTGTACAACCAGCGCAAAGAATTAGTTTTTTAACAACACCTCATGACGTAGGTCGCTGGGCATGGCATTGCCATTTATTATTCCACATGGATGCAGGTATGTTTAGAGAGGTAGTTGTATCATGAGAAAATTAATACTAACCAATACGTTAAAACTATTATTAATAGGTTTGCCCCTTATAAGTGTATCTGTATCTGCAAAAGATGAGATGACTGAGATGGGTGATTCTAAAATGCAAGCACAAGGTGGAGATGCACCTAAAGATGCTAGAGACCCTCATGCTTATGCCGCAGGTACAACATTGACTGAAGGTCCTTATGCACTCAATAGCGACAAACGACTGACTTTGGCAGATGAGCATTCATTTTACGCGCTACTAGGGGATCGTCTTGAATATAATGAGCAAACAAACGCAGGTGTTTTTGACTTTCAGGCATGGTATGGCACTACTTTTGATAGATTAGTCATCAAAACTGAGGGAGATTTTAGCGAAGGTAATTTAGAGGAGAACCAAACAGATTTTCTATGGGGCCACGCAATATCTGCTTATTGGGATACACAAGTCGGTATTCGACTTGATTACAATAACGAAGGTGAAAACCGCAAATGGCTAGCTTTTGGTTTACAAGGTCTAGCCCCCTACTGGTTTGAAATTGATATGACTGCGTATTTAGGAGAGCAAGGTAATAGTGCATTTTCGATCGAAGCTGAGTATGAGCTATTACTTACTCAAAAGTTAATTGTTCAACCACGAGCAGAGTTGACGCTTTACGGTAAGGATGACGTCCAAAATAACCTTGGTAGTGGCTTATCTAGCAGTGCTATTGGTTTTCGGGTTCGTTATGAGTTTACCCGCCAGTTTGCTCCCTATGTTGGCGTTGAGTGGACAAATAAATTTGGTAATACAGCCGACTTTGCGAAGTTAAATGGGCAAAGTACGCGTGATACTGCTTTTGTTGCAGGTATCAAGTTCTGGCTCTGATGTGAAGAAATACTATATTGACTTGATGAGAGCTACCGCAACTATATTGATGGTAGCTTTCGTTTTTTGGGATTTAAACCATTTTAGTTATGTTAGAAAAGGCCTAGCTAATAGTTTTTTTGGAAAGAACTAAGAGCAGTAATAGTAAGCTACTTCTTGTTTTCAGTCGGTGCCAGTCTGGTGTATACCTATCAAGGTGGAATATCAGCTAAGAAGTAAAGTTGGCGAATGTTTAAGGTTAAAGAGTCAAGCCAAAAAACATCGCCATTGAAAGACGTACAATAGGCCATTTTATCACTTTTGATGAACGGGAATTGGGTGTGCTCGGGATAGAACCGATTGTTGCAAAGTACTGTGCTTAAAGCTGAACAATTGGAAAAATGATCCCTTACTCAATACCTAGTTATGAGCGTAGGGTTTTTATTTTTTTAATGGTGCTCATGCTTGGCTTCAATCTCATGAGTCTAAATTAGACACCCCTTTTATACTTGTTAAGTTTAAGCTGTTTAAAAAAGTAAAAAGTTTAGGTTTTAGTTCAAAGGTTGATCAAGATCATAAAATTATTTTTATAAAGTGGCTAATATTGTAGGAGCTAAAGAAGGAATGATAATGTTTGGACTTTTCAGGTGGTTTAAAATAGTGATAATAACTGTGTTGCTTACGCAGCATAGTTTTGCTACAGCTAAGCCAATGAATTGTGAAGAACATCAAAATGGATCTTCCGACACGCATATTATGCAACGAAGCAAAAATATTCACCATCAATCAATGAATGACAATAGTCACTATCACACTGTAAACTCGCAAGACTCTAAACACCGTCATGGTGATGAAGTCTGTGAAAAATGCAAAGCTAGTGATTGTGTTTGTTGTGAGGGGGGATTTTGTTCAAGCTTTCATTTAAATGCCTATCTTGTGCAAGCGCAAGAGGAAGGTATTTGCAATATTTACTCTGAGCTATTTCTACAGCGTACACCTCTACCAAAATCTGGTATCCATCTCTTACTTTATCGTCCACCAATTATTGGCTAATCACGGGATCAGTGCGTCTTTTTTTCGCCACTCCCATCAAAAATAGAATGACTTATTCATTGATTTAAATAATCAATTGTTTTGAACGATTAGTACGATATTTTGAAGGCACTATGAAAATTCTCAAACTATTGCCATTTACAGTACTTAATGCTGTCGATTTTGGCCGAGATTTCTCTTTTACCAAAAAATTAGTTTTTAGCTTATTCACTAGAATTAGTACTTGACCTGTGTCTTAGACACAGGTCTAAGCTGAAGATGAGAGTACAAACTTAGCTAAAAACTGAGGAGTGAATATGAAAGTTGCGGAGCTGGCAAAAAGCCTTGGAACGACTGCTGATACGGTGCGCTATTACACCAGATTAGGATTGTTAAAACCTGCTAAGTCAGTGAACGGCTACAAGTCATACTCGAATAAAGAAGTATCGAGACTTAAATTCATTTTAAGTGCCAGAAACCTTGGTTTTTCCGTTGCAGATATCAAGGAAATTATTAATGAATCTGAAGATGGTAAAAGTGCGTGCCCATTAGTCAGAAGCCTGATCAAAGAGCGGCTTGAAGAAACAGAAAAGCAGTTTCAAGCAATGTTGGCACTTCGAGGAAAAATGTCTTCTGCGCTTTCTCAGTGGGAAGAAATGGAAGACAAGGCACCGACTGCAAACATGGTTTGTCATCTCATCGAAAACTTTGAGCAAATTAAAAAAGCATAGGAGGAAAAAGGGTGGCTACTAACACAAATATAAAAACTGAATCAGGCTGTTGCTGTCAGGCAAAAGCTCAATCCTCTTCGTGTAAAACTAAGGAGAATACGTTGGAGAAAGTATCACATAACCAACAGCTTATCATTGAAGGCGCTGGGTGTGCTAGCTGTGTAGGCAAAATTGAAGGGGCGTTGAAGGCAACTCTTGGAGTCGTCAGTGCGGAAATGAATTTTGCTGATAGGACAGTAACAGTTTATGGGACAGCTAAAACAGAAGAATTGATCAAAGCTGTTGAGTCAGTGGGGTATAACGCGAAGCCAATTGATGATAGCTCAGCAACAGATGCGCTTGATGAGAAAGAGGCGGCGGATTGGGCATATTACAAAAAGCTAATGCGCGATACGTTTATTGCCCTTTCACTCGGCGTTCCTTTGATGATCTACAGCATTGTGGTTGGAGAAATGACGGTTGAAACAAACCTTGAACGCATGTCTTGGCTAGTTGTAGGCATTTTAACTTTTGGCGTTATGTATTTTTCAGGTAAGCATTTCTATGTAGGAGCATGGAAAAGCTTTAAAAACCACTCCGCTAATATGGACACTCTAATAGCTTTAGGAACAGGTACAGCTTGGGTGTATTCGATGGTTGTCGTGTTTGCACCTGACGCCGTTCCATTGATGGCACGACATGTCTATTTTGAAGCTACCGCCATGATCATTGGCTTAATTGATTTAGGTCTAGCATTAGAAATAAAAGCCAGAGGTAAAACCTCTGAGGCCATTAAACGTCTTATCGGCTTGCAGGCCAAAACGGCAACTGTAGTTCGTGATAATAAAGAGGTTCAGATAGGTATCGAACAGGTTTTGCTTCATGATGTTGTGAAAGTAAAGCCGGGTGAAAAAATTCCCGTGGATGGCGTTGTATTGGAAGGACACACCTCTATTGATGAGTCCATGCTGACAGGCGAACCTATGCCTGTTGAAAAAGCCGAAGAAGATGAGGTTGTCGCTGGTACTTTGAACAAATCAGGCATGATTTTATTTAGAGCGACACGCGTTGGTAAAGACACGGCGCTTGCACAGATCATCAATATGGTGAAACGAGCGCAAAATTCAAAACCGCCGATTGGCCGCTTGGCCGATGTTATTTCCGCCTATTTCGTTCCTGTAGTCATGATCATCTCGGTGTTAAGTGCGTTAGCATGGCTTAACTTTGGCCCTGAGCCAGCAATTGCTTTTGCTATCGTATCAGCAACTACTGTGCTTATTATTGCCTGCCCGTGTGCTTTAGGCTTGGCAACACCCATGTCTGTCATGGTCGGAGTAGGAAAAGCAGCAGAAGCCGGAGTACTTATTCGCAACGGTGAGGCACTGCAAACCGCCTCTAAAATCACTGCCATGATTTTAGATAAAACGGGCACTATTACTGAAGGGGCACCTAAGGTAACCGATATTGTTTTAGCAAAAGCTACTGACGAAAAAGACGTACTACAGCTTGCAGCAAGTTTAGAAAGCGGCTCAGAGCACCCTTTAGCGCAAGCGATTGTTGAAAGTGCTTTAGATAAGGATATTGAGTTACTAAAAATTGAATCGTTTAATGCTATTACGGGTTTTGGTGTAGAAGCAAACTGTAACAATAAAGTCCTGCTTTTTGGTAACGATAAACTAATGAAGTTAAAAGGCATAGACCTCACAGGCTTTGTTGGAAAAGCCCAGTCTTTAGCCAAAGAAGCCAAAACACCTATGTACTTTGCTGTAGATGGTGAACTTGCCGCAATCATTGCTGTCGCAGATCCCATTAAGTCAGACTCAATCTCTGCTATCAAACGGCTTCAGGCTAATGGTATACGCGTCATCATGTTAACAGGTGATAACAAGGAAACCGCTGCCGCTGTTGCCAAAAAAGCAGGTATTAGCGAATTTCTTGCTGAGGTGCTGCCAGAAGATAAAGCCAACAAGGTGAAAGAGCTACAAGGCAGTGGCGAAATTGTTGGTATGACAGGAGATGGCATCAACGATGCTCCTGCGCTAGCGTTAGCCGATGTTGGATTCGCCATAGGCACAGGGACTGATGTAGCTATCGAAAGTGCTGACATTACCCTAATGCGTGGTTCACTTCATGGCCTTGCCGATGCCATAGCGGTAAGCAAAGCTACTTTACGAAATATCAAACAAAACTTGTTTGGCGCGTTTGTCTATAACATAGCCGGGATTCCTTTTGCTGCGGGGGTTCTATATCCCTTCTTTGGCATTCTGCTTAGCCCTGTAATTGCAGGTGCTGCAATGGCGTTTTCGTCATTGACTGTGGTGTCAAATGCAAATCGACTTCGCTTTTTTAAAGCAAAAGAGCATTAAGGAGAAGAGCGATGATGTTAATTAACTTATTAGGCTTAATGTTAATCGCGCTGATTGTTTGGTGGTTTTGGCTATATAAACCCAATAAAACAATCGTTCAAGGTAATGAAGTACTCATTGAAGTGAGGGATGGCGTGTATTCCCCATCCTCAATTCAGGTGTCTGCTAGCCAACCTGTTACCTTGAAGTTTATACGCAAAGATCAATCCCCCTGCGCTGAAACAATGCTTATTCCTTCATTGGATATAAGCGAACAGCTTAAGTTAAATGAAATTACTCAAATTACCTTATTAAACTTGTCACCGGGAGAGCATGAGTTTCACTGTCAGATGCAAATGTATCGCGGTGTCTTAAAAGTCGTTTAGGAGGGCAATATGAAAAATCAACACCCTAATTTTTGGTCAACACCTACAGGCTGGGCTGCACTGGCACTTATTGCCGCAGTGACCTACTTCTTAGTGCTTGAGCATGGTCAACATACGCTGCAATTTCTTCCCTACTTGATTTTATTGCTATGCCCCTTGATGCACGTATTTATGCATGGCAGTCATGGTAAACATGGTCACGATCATTCACATGCGCCTGATGAAAAAAAGGAAGAGAGCTTTCAAGAACTCACGGATAAAAATGCAGCCTATCGCGATGGCTACATACAAGGCTTAGAAAAGGCACGTAAGGAATCACATAAAAAGGAGAGCAGTGATGAATGAAACATATGATTATGGCTTATGGTCAATG
The DNA here is from genome assembly GCF_020966275.1 of Pseudoalteromonas sp. MB41. NCBI lineage: Bacteria > Pseudomonadati > Pseudomonadota > Gammaproteobacteria > Alteromonadales > Pseudoalteromonadaceae > Pseudoalteromonas > Pseudoalteromonas sp. MB41. Next base: position 86,886 of record NZ_JAJJZF010000003.1, read on the forward strand.
GTGATACTGAACTCAGCAATTTTTATCTTTTTTGCCTTTAGTTTTGTCAAACCAAAAACATCAACTGATTGGAGAAGTCTAAGCGCGTTCTCTGCCTTTATTGTTGCCCTATTTACTGAAATGTATGGCTTTCCTTTAACTATCTATTTTCTGTCGGGGTGGCTGACGGAGACCTATCCAGAAGTAAATTTCTTTGCGCATGAAAATGGGCATTTATTACATACTTTCTTTGGATTTCAAGGTGATGCCCATTGGGACCCATTTCATATAGTGAGTATGGTGTTTATTGTTGCAGGTTTCTTTATGTTGTCTTCAGCATGGAATGTATTGCATCACGCGCAAAAACATCATCAATTGGCTACAACTGGATGGTATGCAAGATGTCGCCACCCACAGTATGTAGCTTTCATTCTAATCATGTTCGGCTTTTTATTGCAGTGGCCGACAATCCCAACACTTGCGATGTTTCCGATCTTAGTCGTTGTTTACGTCAAGCTAGCGAAACGCGAAGAAGCACAGGCGATTGCTGAATTTGGTTCGGAGTACCACAGGTATATGGAATCGACACCAAGTTGGATCCCAAGTTTTAATAAAAGTGTAGAAGGTAAAAATCATGAAAACGTTAATTAAATCAATTTTATTTATTGGTTCACTACTGATAACCACTAGCTTATTTGCCCAAAACAATGAGCATAAACATGAAGGTGCGAACAAAGCTGGTATGCATCAAGGCATGACAATACCACATGAGAACATGGGAGAAATGCATAAAAAGATGATGGAAATGAAAAAGGAAGTCCATGCCATTAAAACTGAAAAAGATCCTGACAAGCAACAGCAGATGATGGTTGAACATCACCGTTCAATGATGAAGATGATGCAATCCATGCACAAAAACATGGAAGAAATGCCAATGCATCAACAAATCAAGATGACTGAACATCATTTAGAAATGATGGAGAACATGATGCCGCAGATGAACCGGAAAATGGAAGAAATGAAAGATAGCAATCAACAGCATTCACACAAACATTAGGAGAAAAATTATGAGCGATTTAGATCATAGAGTTGGCGTTAGAGAGCAAAATTTAGTTGTTCGAAATCTAAAGCTTAGCCATGTCACAGAAGAAAGCTGTGACGAGTTAGTAAAAGAAATAGATCAGCTTTTTGGTATAGATGAAGTTAGTTACAACATCAAAGAAGGTGAAATACACCTTGCCTATGATGCCGCAAACGTAAGCCTTGATGGGATTGAGGAGGTAATCCGTAAGTATGGCGCAGATGTTCATGATGATTGGTGGACACATACTAAAGAAAGTTACTATAAATTTGTTGATCAGAACATCAAAGATAACTCTGTTCATAAGCCTTGGAGTTGTCATCAAGCACCTTCGGGGGCTGGCCGGAAAAACAAATGAATTCATAAAAAAGTGTATAGATAATTAGTTAGTCAAATGAGGTAACAGTGATGAAAACACCCTATATAAAAGCTCTTTTATTGCTTACATTCGGTTTATATTTAGTGGGTTGTTCCAATACCACTTTTTATCATAAATACATGATGAGAGGTCAGGTAGTAGAAAGTTCTGATAATCGAACTCTAATCTGTATTGGTGCTAAGCATGGCGCAGAGGTTGGGCAAAAATACAGTGTTATTAGATTCCATGAAAGAATAGTATTGAGTGAAGGTGAAGATCCCTACACTATCGAAAAGGTAGGAACGGTACAAATTACTAAAATTGTGAATGATCATTTCGCAACTGTAAAGCTAGTGTCTGGTGACATTGCAGCGAAAGATATGGTGGAACTTGAAAACTAATAAAGTGGTGGCGAAAGCCACCACAAGAGCATAACAATAAAACTTAATGAAAAAGCTTTAGTGTTATTTTGTACAACCTTTGAGATTGTTTGCTCAGTTCTGGTTATCTTGATGCCAGTACGACAGAAAAAAATGTTACATATGGATTAGAAAGGTGTGGGCTGGCATCCTAGGTCTAATCTTAACAGTTAAGGGGCCGCCGAATAGAGCTATACCTTTACATCAGCAGCATAATCAATGCTCCCGCGATCATAAATAAGTTTTCAGATAGCGATACAAATCCAAGTGGCACACTGCTATCGCCGCCTACACAGGCACACTTTAACTGGCGTTTGTCAATGTAAACGGCTTTGAAAACTGAAATTGCTCCAACTGTGCCGATAAACAATGAAAATGGTGCCACTGCGAGAGGCTGTAGTTGGGCAACCATACCAATACCTGCATATGCTTCAATGAAGGGATAAATATAACCATATCTTATCCATCTCATCGCTAGTAAATCATAAGTAATAAACGAATTTGTGAAACTGTATAGGTCTTTCAGTTTTTGCACCGCTAAGAGCGTCATTGAAAAAGCTATAAATAGCATCAGTGTTCTGATGGAGATAAATGAGCCGGAAGCAAAATGTTGAGATGCGACAGCAAGAAGTGCAGCTATCGAGAAAATGGCTACAACTGGCGTGTAGGTTGTGCCAGTTTGACCTGCTTCATCTTTACCAAAATACTCTCTTAAGTCATCGTATCCTCCGACACGCTTTCCTTCAATAAAGGTTTGTGGCGTAGTTTTGACATCATGCTTATCTTTGAAGTCATCAGCTTGTTGTCTTGACGTGAGCTTATGATCTTCTACATCATACCCTTGCCTCTCCAGCAAATCTTTCGACCTTAAACCATAGGGGCAGATATGTTCGTCAGTGACCATTCTGTACAGGGTAGCTGTCTTAGTCATCTTAGCCTCCTTTGTTCAGTGTGCCTTCAAACTTTGGGAGCGGTCGTTGCTCAGCCTGAGCTTGTGAGCTGACCTTTCCATTTTCAGAAATATCCTTAATCAGCCATTCCATTTCTTTTATTTCTTTTCGTTGGGCTTTAATAATACCATTTGCCAATTCACGCACGCGTACATCCTCCAAAGTTGAATGCTCACTAGTAAGAATAGCAATGGAGTGATGAGGAATCATCGCTTTCATGTAGGCAGTGTCAGAAATTGTGCTTTGAGAGCGAACAAGATAAAGACATATGGCGAACAGTATTGTCGCCAATAGAAAAATAGCCATGTTGAGCTTCTTGTTACTGTACATGCCAAGCATAAAGGCCAGCATGATCATTGCCATACCTGCTCCCATATACAACGACATATAGATACGCGTTTCACTAAACCATATATGTGATACTGCGTAAGTGTTGAGATACATCATGACAAACATAGCAATGGTTGAGGTGATGATCATTGCAGCAAATCTTGAGTATTTCATAAGTAATCCTTACATTGATAGTGTAAATATTTCCCACTGTTAGCCTATTATTCTCTACATGTGGTCATGTTCTCGAAAAATTGCAAGTAATGAGCCAGTATCAATAAGAGTATTTGTAATACGATTGACTCAATTTCAGCGCAATTATTGTGAATCAGTACTAATCTACACATTTCGGTGTAAGAGTTTATGGGCAAAAAATCTTCTTTGAAGGAGATCAAATCAGCTTATATTTAGAGTTTGAGTTTTGAACTTGTGATAGACACAGGCGGAATTGGCTTTAGTTAACAATCTAATGTGGGAACTCAAAGTACTACAAGCTGAGCTTCAACAAATGTAAGCTCGTGTACAAGTGAAGACACAGTTAAAGCATGTGGAAGAATTAATCTTGATAGTTAGAGTTGTCATTTATTTCACTTTTTAAATGAACGAATATTGATCTTTTATCTCGTTCATGTTCGAAAGCTAAAAGTTTCCTACACATGAAAGTGGTTTTGCAAGAGTATCTACTAGAGAACAAGATTTGAATGCTCAACTGTTCAGTTGGGCTATTATGGTTGTAAAAAAATATTATAAGGCAATGTGTCTGGTACTTCGGTTAGAAATGAAAAAAGTTAAAGAAGCTAATCGATTTCATCAGGTAGGGTGATGAGGTAATAGTTACTCGCCTTGATCGGCTAGGCCGATCATTAAAGTCTATTCTTGAGGACATTGAAAGTACTCACAAACGGGGCGATTGTTCAAAGATTATTAATGGTTCTGTCAGTACAAAAAATGATAATCCGTTTACCAGTTTCATTCATAATCTGCGCAATTAGCAATAATGACGTGCGTTCATAACGGTCATAAAGAGCAATCCCCCTGCGCTGAAATAATGCTTATTCCTTCATTGGATATAAGCGAACAGCTTAAGTTAAATGAAATTACTCAAATTACCTTATTAAACTTGTCACAGGGAGAGCATGAGTTTCATTGTCAGATACAAATGTATCGCGGCGTCTTAAAAGTAATTTAGTTTTAAATAGGTCTTTTTACACACCTGAACGAGCAAAAGTAACTTAACAAAAGGCTTCTCGAAAACATTACGAGAAGCCTCTAAATTAAAGTTAAGATTTGTATTTACTGTAAACAATTCTATATAGAACAGGCAAAACAACTAAAGTAAGTAAAGTAGAGGAAATAATCCCTCCAATTACCACCGTTGCTAATGGCCTCTGAACTTCAGCCCCAGTTCCGACGTTTAATGCCATAGGAATGAAACCTAAGCTAGCAACCAAAGCGGTCATTAATACAGGGCGAAGCCTGATAGTTGCACCTTCGATAATTGAGTTTATTAGCTCTCCTGTTTCAAGTAATCGCTGTTTAATGAATGACAGCATCACCAGTCCATTTAATACAGCTATCCCTGAAAGAGCGATAAATCCAACAGCAGCAGAAATTGAAAGAGGCATGTCTCTTAACCACAAAGCCAATACGCCGCCTGTAAGTGCTAAAGGCACACCACTAAATATGATCAGGGCATCTTTTATTGAACTAAATGCTATGACAAGCAGTGTCAAAATTACAAACAATGTGGCAGGTACTACGATGGATAATCTTTGCGTTGCACTCTCAAGTTGCTCAAATGTTCCGCCGTACTCAAGCCAATAACCAGCAGGCAATTCAACATTTTGTTGAATTTTTTGCTGTGCCTCTTGTACGAATGAGCCTAGATCTCGGTTTCTAACATTTGCTGTAATTACAATTCGTCGCTTACCATTTTCTCGGCTTATTTGACTTGGAACTGTCGTATAATTTAACTCTGCAACTTCGCTTACAGGTACAAACTCACCACTTTCTGTCGCGATTGGCAAATTACCTAGCTGATCAAGGTTGGCTCTCAACAGCTCAGGATATCTAACTACAATTTCAAATCGACGATCACCTTCGAATATTAACCCTGCGCCTTCACCTGACACGACTGTTTTTAACCAAGACTGTAAGTCGCTTGCATCCAACCCGTATAGCGCTAATGCTTCAGGCTTGGGGTTAACGGTAAAGATAGGCACGTCATCAACTTGTTCGAGCCGCGCATCAGCAACACCTGAAATTGTATTGAGTGTAGCCAAAACTTCTTGTGCAGAAATGACAAGTTGGGATAGATCATCACCGTAGAGCTTAATCCCTAAATCAGCTCTTACTCCGCTAATTAATTCGTTAAATCGCATCTGAATTGGTTGAGTAAACTCATAATTATTGCCGGGAATAGAGCTGAGATCTTTTTCCAGCCTTTCAACAAAATCCTCTTTCGTTAAATTAGGGTCGGGCCATTGCTCTCTCGGCTTTAATATCAGAAAAGTATCAGTCACATTTGGCGGCATCGCGTCTGTCGCAACTTCTGCTGTGCCCGTTTTTGAAAACACCGTAACAACTTCATCATATTTCATAATTTGTTGTTCAAGTACCTTCTGCATTTCTACAGCTTGGTCAATACCCGTGCCCGGAATACGCATCGCGTGCAGTGCAATGTCACCTTCATTAAGTTGAGGAACAAATTCAGATCCTAATTTACTACCAAGTAATATGCTAAATGTCACAAGTAAAGCAGCGCCGCAAACAACTAGCCAACGTAGTTTTAAAGCCCACTTCAAAACAGGACTATAAACTGACTTAGCGCCGACAATTACTGGACTTTCTTTTTCGCTGATTTTGCCTTTCAAGAATAAAGCAACCGCAGCGGGGACTAGCGTGAAGGTAAATACCATTGCAGACAATAGAGCGATTATCACCGTTGCGGCCATCGGATGAAACATTTTGCCCTCGACACCCGATAAGGTAAACAAAGGTAAATAGACAATCGTTATGATCAATACGCCAAAAACACTAGGTCGTATAACCTCATTGGTAGCAGAATAAACAATGTCTAGGCGTTCTTTCAGGGAAATGACAGAACTATTTCGTTTTTGGCTTTCTGCTAACCGCCTAATGCAGTTCTCAACGATTATTACCGCGCCATCGACAATCAATCCAAAATCTAAGGCTCCCAGACTCATTAAATTCGCAGAGACTTTGCTTTGAACCATGCCCGTGATTGTTGCCAACATTGCCAAAGGAATTACTGCGGCGGTAATCAAAGCGGCGCGTATGTTACCCAGTAATAGGAACAATACGAAGATAACCAGTAATGCACCTTCAATAAGATTTTTCTGTACGGTGCTAATTGCTTTATCAACCAGAGTTGTCCTGTCATATAAGGGAACTATGGACACGCCTTGAGGTAAACTGTTTTGGATTTCACTAAGCTTGTCACCAACAGCCAATGCCACCGAGCGTGAATTTTCTCCTACCAGCATCATTGCGGTGCCAATCACACTTTCCTTGCCTTCCAGTGATGCAGCTCCTGTCCTTAGCTCTTTTCCTATCGCAACTTCGGCGACATCTTTAACTTTTACAAGTGTGCCGTCGTCGCTTTTTATAATGACGTTTTGGATGTCTTGAATAGATTGCAACTGAGCTTGTGAACGAACAAGAATTTGCTGTCCGCTTCTTTCGATGAATCCAGCCCCTTGATTTGCATTATTTCGCATTATTGCATTTGATAGTGCTTCACTGGTAATACCGAAGTGCAACATCCTTAACGGATCGGGATTGATATGGTATTGCTTTTTATAGCCACCAATTGCATTGATTTCCGTAATCCCTTTAACCAATGCAAGTTGTGGTTTCACTACCCAGTCATGGATCTCCCTTAACGCCATCGCATCATAGGGTAAGCCATTATTCTGCTTTGCACTTTCGTCGGCAGTTATACTGTACATGTATATTTCACCGAGGCCCGTAGCAATTGGTCCCATTTCTGGTTCAATGCCAAACGGTAGTTGCTCCTTAATTGCGCTAAGTCGCTCATTGATTAGGTTTCTGGCAAAATACAAATCTGTGCCTTCTTCAAACACAACAGTCACTTGCGACAGGCCATATCGAGAAAGTGAACGGGTATAATCCAGCTTAGGTAAACCCGCCAAGCCCGTTTCGACGATAAACGTAATCCGTTGCTCTGTTTCCAAAGGTGAATAACCTTGAGCCTGCGTGTTTATTTGTACCTGTACATTGGTTATATCTGGCACAGCGTCAATAGGTAGCTTCTGATAGTTCCATATTCCTAAAGCGATGATAAACAAGGCCATAAGCAACATAGTACCACGTCTACGGATAGATAATTCTAGTATCCAAGCGATCATATTTTCACCTCGATAATACTGAAGCCAATATGTAGAGGACAAAAAGGTCGGAGATTAGTGTTCATGTCCAGCCTCCGATTTTTTTAGATCAGCAACTAGCAGATAACTGTTCTTTACAACCACACTTTCGCCGACGTTCAAACCGTCGATGATAGCAATATTGATAGCGTCTGAAGCGCCAGTTTTTACGGCGCTAGGGTGGTATTCATTGCCTTCTTTAATAAAAACAACATCTTTGCCTTCAAACTCTTGAATGGCTCCTTTTGGCACAACAACTGGAGCAGAGTGTTGACTGGTCGTAACCGCACCTTTAATTACAGTGCCAAGCGGCCACTTGTTGGTTTTGTTATCCAATTTTACAAATGCCAATGAGTATGGCTTGTCGTTTAGTGATGGTGTTAAATAGCTAATTTGCGCACTTTGATTAAATTCAGTGCTATGAATTAGCACCTGCTGGTTAGCGTTAACCTTACTTAGCTGAGTAGGAAACACTGATAGTTGTGCCCAAACCACGTCAAAATTGGCTATTGTCAGCAAGTTTTCACCATTTGTAAGCTCGCCAATATTGGCTTGCCTAGCGACTATACGCCCAGACATTGGTGCTTTTATCGAATATTGATTTAAGCTCTCATTGGATTCAATCACTACCAACGTTTCACCTTTTTTGACCTCTTCGCCGAGATTGACTTTTACTTCCTTAATAACACCATCGAATCTAGCGTTAACGTGCGCAAGTGAGGCAGGATCGGCAACGATTTTTCCATATACAACTTCTTCGTTATGAATAACACCGCTAGTTGCTGCTACTGTTTCAATGCTGTTTTGTTTAGCCATCTCAACAGACATAGAGACTATTTCATCTTTGTGTTCTTCACTGGCTGAGGTCGTGATGGAGGTGAAACCAATTACAGCAACAAGCATTAATTTGAAAAGGCTGATTGGTGAATTTAATATATTTTTCTTTTTCATGATTAATTCTCAATAAAGCTTGAAAGTTGGCTTTCTGTATTGCCGGAAGAAATTAATGGAATGCCTGATAAGGACTCAATGGAGGCGCTTTGTTTGTGAACCTCACTTGCGGCAAAAATAAGCGCATATTGCATCTCAATAAGCTCTTTTTGAACTGAAACTAGCTCTAAATAACTAAAGCGCCCGTCCGAATAGGCTTTTTGCACTAATGACAAAGCACTTTCTTGAGGCGGAATAATACTGGTTTGTAAGGTTTCAACCGTAAGGCGAGCCTCTTCCTGAGCCGCATAAAATGTCGCTAATTGGCTGTAAATTGCTCGCTCACTGGCTTTCCGTTGCTGCTCAACTTCATCGAGTTTTGCTTTTTGAGATTGATAGCTGCCTCTATTTCTATCACTCGTAAACAGAGGGACGCTAATTCCTGCAACCAACGCAGTCTCATTGCTACCTTCAAGTCTTTTCACACCTGCGCTCCACGTTATATTAGCGTGGCTTTGTGCGTTGATTGATTGTAATTGAGCTTGCTGAATTCTCGATTGCTCTGCATAAGCTAATATATGAGGACTTTGAGAAAGTTGAGCCATGATGTATTCGAGTGATATTGTTTTGGGAAGTGCAAATAAATCGCCTGATACACGAGAGAATTGCGGTGATTGTTCTCCCCACATAATAGCTAACTTACGAACACTGGCCTCTAACTGCTTGGAAATGGTTAGCGTCTTTAGTCGAGCTGTTGCTAAAGCTGCATCAGCTCGTTTTTGCTCTGATGACGGTGCCGAACCAACACGAACTTTTTTGGAGACAGTTTGATAGGTTTCTCGTGCTAGCTTTTCTGCATTTTCATTGACGAGCATGATTTGCTGTAACGTCAAAACATCGATATAGCGAGCTGCTACTTCACCCAAAATATCGAGTGTTTGTATTCTTTTTTCAACAGCTATTGCTTGCTGTTGGGCATTAACATAAAGCTTTCTGCTATTTACCTTATCTCCCAATTCCACCACGGAAGATATTGATAAGGTAAGTTCAGCGTCGCTGAATCCAGATACATCACCTGTACCTGCAAAGTTTTCCAATTCAGCGCTGACGTTATATTCAGGTTTTAACCCTGCGGTAGCTAACTCGCCGTCTAAACGCTTTTGTTTGTATTTAAAAGCTGTTAGCTGTGGGTTGTTTGCAAGTGTTCGTTGTATTGCCTCTGACAATGAAACTGAATCAACAGTTAAGTCATTTGCAAATACATTATTAGTTGTCACTAAAAACGACAACAGAAGCAACCGTTTTACTTTCTTCCAAGCAAGTACGGGGGCCTTAAAATAAGACATATTCATATTTTGTCCTGTTTATTTTATGAAACGAGCGTTGGCTTCACCGCCTAACGCGCCAATTAAATAAAAGGACTAACTTTTGGGAGGTCGAAGTAATCTGGAAGGGGGAGCTTCAATGACTACTTTTAAATAATCAAATACCTGACTTGATTTGAAATCAATGTCTCTACTGATGTAAACATGCGTAGCAAACTGTACATGCGAGCCATTGCAGTGTCCGCAATGATGACAATCAGCGGGGTTGTGTTGGTCATTATCTGCTGATGATTGTATTAATTTTTCAGAAGAAATGTGGTCATCTAAAGCATGAACATGCTCGGTTTTTATATGCTCGGAATCAACAATATGAACATCAGCAACTTTTGCCACAGCAGAAAATGACTGAAGTAATATCAGCACTATCATGATGTATGCAGGGAATTGTTTAATATTCATTTCGTTTCAACTATCTCTTAGTTATGCCAATGTTAACACTATCGTTTAGCTTGCGTCACGACATTGCTCGTCTATGAACTCTATTTCAATTGTTGTATGAGCAAAATCAAACTCTTTAAGCTCCTGTCGCAACTCTAGCTTGTACGATTTCAGCTCTTCGTTAGATATTTCAGTGTTTAAAACAATATGGGCGGTTAAAACGTTGTGTTCACCATCAAGTGACCAGATGTGTAAGTGATGTACTTCACCCACAATGGCTTTAGAAACTATTTTCGATTTAATATTTTCAATAAGATCAATATCTGGTGTCGCTTGCAAGAAGAGCATAAGTGTCGTTTTCAGTGTTCTTACAACATTAAATAAAATAAAAAGGGTAAACCCAATTGATAAAATAGGATCGAGTATGGGCCATTCAACAAACATCAATACGATTGATACAATAAATATAGCTATCCAACCTAAAACGTCTTCAAGCAAGTGCCAGTTTAAAACTCGTTCATTTAAGGTCTTTCCATGACTTAGCTTATAGGCAGCGTAACCGTTTACCACCATGCCAAAAATAGCTAATAAAAGCATTCCTTCGACTTGAGGCATTTCGGGGTTAGCTAATCTTGGTATGGCCTCAATTAGTATAAAAACAGAACCAACAGTTAATACCAAACCGTTAATCAATGCGCCAAGCAATGAAAAGCGCTTGTAACCATATGAAAACTGGCTAGAGGCAGGCTTGTTACTGAGCTTATTTAATCCCCATGCGGTGCCTATGGAGATGCTATCTCCTAAATCATGGATAGCATCTGCCATGATTGCCGTACTATTGGTTAACCAACCTCCGATAAATTCGATGATGGTAAACGTGAGGTTTAGAAAAAAAGCCCAGCCAATGCGTCTCGAAGCGTCCTCATCATTGTGAGGGTGATCATGACCGTGAGAGTGGTTATGCATGTTGAGCCTCGGCGGTTACATTTTTTCTTCTAAGCCTTTGTACATTCCAATTAATGATATGACGGATAAAGTTTTGGTACGCCCAACGTTTAATACCCGTTAGATTGGTTCCCTGCTCAGCATAGAATTCATCGGGTGAGTCATAAAAGCCAAAGTCGTCGTGTATGCCTTCTTTTTGAATATAAGTATCTTTACCAACCCAGTTCGTCTCTGGGTTACTTATGCAGGTAGTAGCTATTCCATAACCACAAAAATTATCTTTAGCTTGACTGAATTTGGATTGAATTGAACTTAGGTAAGCTTCGTCGAGAATGAAGCCTTCTAAATTGATCCACTTACCTTCATAGAGCACTTCTACCCAGCTATGGATAATGGATTTTGGGGCAAGCCAAAATACATAAGAAGGAATAGCGCCTTTCTGAAGCTGTTGGTCAATCGTGAAACCATGAAATCGGCACTGAATACCAAGCGCTCGGAATAGAGCCATTAACAAGTTTCCCTTGGTATTGCACTGTCCATAGCCATCCGCTAAAACTTCACTCGCAGATATATCATCGCTGCGGTTGTAACCAAACTGAATCTCATCTTTAACAAAGGTGTAAGCAGCTCCTATTGTGTTGTATTCATCCATTGTATTCCAATTCCGATCTGCTATTAGAGATTGGATGCTGTGATCATCTAAGTCTAATATTTGTGTTTTCTCTAAATAATTAGCACTCATTATCCATCTCCTTTAAGAACATGATTTTGATTTACTTCCACTACAGCTATTGTTTTCGCTTGTTAACTCTGCGTTGCTCAGCTCTTTCTTCGCATCAGTAATAATCAGGTAAGCCCCTCTTAAAATTAGGGTTGCAATCACACTACCAATCACAATGTCAGGCCAGCGAGAATCAAGTAGCATCACTAAAACACCAGCAGCAATGACCCCCAAGTTTGCGATCACATCGTTGGCTGAAAATATCCAGCTTGCACGCATATGGACTTCACCATTGCTTTGCATTCTGATTAAAACTAAACAAATGACGTTTGCTATTAATGCTACAAAACCAAAGCCGATCATGAACCAAGAGTGAGGCTCACCTTCTCCGAGTCTTCTTACTATGTCAAAGATTACCAGTATTCCGAGTGTCAGCTGAAAGTAACCGCTGATAAGGGCTGCATTGGCTTTATGCTTTAAAGATCGGCTCACGGCATATAGAGCAATACCATAGACAATTGCGTCAGCCAGCATATCCATTGAATCTGCTATCAAAGCCGTTGAGTTTGCATATAGGCCCACAGTAATCTCAACGCAGAACATAACCGCATTAATACCTAGCAACCAATACAGCACATGTTTTTGTTTCGCATCTTTTAGTTCGACTTCGCAACCACAACCACTCATTGCACGGCCTTAGTTATTTGCTTGATAACTTAACTATAAAGTCTATAGTGACTATAGAGTCAAGATTTAGGACTAAAGTTTTATGAAGATAGGTGAACTTTCAAAAACGACAGGGTGTTCGATACAAACAATTCGGTATTACGAGAAAGAAGGGTTGCTTTCAACTCCTGAACGTACTGAAGGGAATTACAGGTTATACGGTGAACGGGCTTTAAAAGAATTAGAGTTTATAAAGCATTGCCGAAGTTTGGATATCCCTCTAACAGATGTTAAACGCCTTATGGAACTGAAAAATAAGCCAGAAGAAAGCTGTGCAAGTGTTAATAAGCTCATTGCTCAACAATTGGCCTTAGTTAACAATCGAATGAGAGAACTCAAAGCACTAAAAGCTGAGCTTCAACAAATGGCAAGTTTGTGTACAACTGAAAACACCATTGAAGCGTGTGGAATAATTAAGTCACTTGATAGTTAGAATTGTCATTCATTTTCTATCCGTGTTGTGTACGAATAACTATATTTTATTACGTTCATGTACGAAATTTATTTAATGTACTTTCGTTCACTTGATTGTTAAGATGTACGAAAGTTACAGGTTTCGTACATATGAAAGTTGGTTTTGCAAGAGTCTCAACTAAAGAGCAAGATTTAAATATTCAACTGTCCAAGTTGGACGCTCATGGCTGTGAAAAAATATTTCAAGGAAAACAGTCAGGTGCTTCCATTAGAAATGAAGAAAAGCTAAAGGAACTCATCGATTTTATCAGGGAGGGTGATGAGGTAATTGTTACTCGCCTTGATCGGCTAGGCCGATCATTAAAGTCTATTCTTGAGGCTATTGAAAGTATCCACAAAAAGGGGGCTTGTTTAAATATTATCGACGGCTCTCTCAATACTAAAAATGATAATCCGTTTGCCACCGCCATGATCAACCTATGTGGAGTATTCGCTCAACTTGAGCGGGATCTTATAAAAGCCAGAACCGCAGAAGGTCGCGAAGAAGCGAAGGCTAAAGGCAAACATATGGGTAGGTTGCCTGCTTTATCAGACAAACAAGCGAAAGAATTATATAAAGATAAATTAAATGGTGAATCGATCTCTGCATTAGCGAAGAAATATTCTGTTAGCCGCCCGACGGTTCATCGAACTATTGAAAGAATGGAACAAAAAAATAATAAACAAAAGGAGATGTTATGTGGTCTGATAAAGAGTCAAAAATTGACTTCTTAAACTTTAATGAAACGGCTGAGTCGATTAAAGATCTTATCACTGAAAAGGAATTAATGCCTATTAGTATAGGTGTCTTTGGTGATTGGGGCGCTGGAAAATCCACGATTCTTGAACTTACCAAAGCATCTTTGGAAACTGATGAACAAGAATATATCCAAGTGCATTTCGATGCATGGACTTTCCAAGGATACGATGACGCTAAAGCAGCGCTATTAGAAACAATTGCATCTACTTTAGTAAAAAAAGCAGCAGACGATAAAAATCTAAGTGCAAAAGCAATAGAGTTTGCTGGACGAATAGATAAGATCAGACTGATGGGACTGCTAATGAATGGTGGTGCAGCATTAGCTGGTATACCGACTATGGGTGGTATACAGAAGATCATGGGACTATTCAGTGGTGGTGACGATGGTGAACTTGATGTTGATGATGTAAAAGGTGCTGTCGATGGCGCTAAGGATGTTGCGAAGAAAAACAAAGGTTTGATCAAAGATAAGAAATCATTCTCACCTCCTAAAGAAATTAAAGAATTCCGAAAAGCATATTCTGATCTGTTAAAGGAGTTTGATAAGCCACTTATTGTCTATGTCGATAATTTAGATCGCTGCTCTCCATTTAATGCCATTTCAACACTTGAGGCGATCAGATTATTTCTATTTTTACCAAATACCGCATTTGTCATTGCCGCCGATGAAGACATGATCCGTTTGGCAGTACCTGAATATCACAAAGGTGCATCTCAACGACATCAAACTGATTATTTAGACAAGCTTATTCAAATTCCTGTGCATGTACCAAGGCCCGGTGTTCTTGAGATAAGGGCATATTTAATGATGCTCACCGCTCAAGACCACGGAGTGACAGATGCTCAGTTAGAAGCGATAAGATGTGCCCTTGAAGAATCATTAAGGCTTTCTTGGAAACAACCACAAATTACCGTTGATGAGCTTCTTCAGGATCACGATATCGAAAAGCATTCAGGACTCAGAAGCAAATTTGTAGTTGCTGAACAGTTAGCTCCACTATTAGCTGAATCCACAAACATTAACGGTAACCCTCGCATAGTTAAGCGATTACTCAATCAAGTTAAGATGAGAAAGAAAACGGCTCACCGTCGAGGAATGCAGCTTGACGAGAAAACTATCACTAAGCTGGTAATTTTTGAGAGGTGCTTAGGCACTCAGGCTACTAACAAGCTTTATGAATTAATTGATAAGGAAAACGGATATCCAAAAGTTTTAGCGGATCTCGAAAATTCAGAAGTTGAATTTGATGAAATAAAGTTACCTGAAGAGTGGAAACTCGACCTAGCTTTTATTGATAAATGGTCAAAATTACCTCCAATGTTTACTGAGATGGATTTGACCCCAGCGGCATACCTTAGCCGAGAAAGCATTCCAATGGGTGCTGTTAATGCGGTAATGTCGGGAGCTGCTCAAAAACTTGTAGAAGAATTAATGAAGCAAAAGGTAAGGGTCAGTGGCGTTAACTCTACTGCGATTACCACAACTCCGAAGGAAGAGTACATGTCAGTCATGGATGGTTTGATTGAAAACTTTAAGTTGATTGGTGATTGGACCGAAAAACCAACAGGCATCTATGGAGCCGTGTTACTTGCCAAGCAGGATGATAAATGTTGCTTAAGTCTTCTTACATTCTTAAAAAGCTTGCCTCGTCAAAGGTGGCTCAATCCAATCTTAAAAGAACTAGAGGGAATTAAGTAATATGGGTACGTCCGCATCGTCTACAGGACCGAATAACAAGAGTCCGCTAATTCCATCTTGGGCAGAGCAAGGAGATCCCGTCACAATAGAGCCTGCATCAGGTACTGATGGGGATGATCAAACTGGTTCTGATAACAATCAATCTGATGATCAGAATGACCATACCAACGATATTGACAATGACAAGGTTCAACAAGAAATCGGTGGTTCGCCAACAGCAACGCCACCTCCAAATAGGTTTGCCAGCGCCAGAAGAGCATTTGGTAAATATGCACAAACAGGTGGCTCAACCTCAGATCTAAGGCGTTCATTAAAAAGTTACTCTAGAAAAGGCTCTGGCGGAGGTAAAAGCACAAGCCGGAGACTAGCAAGCGGTATAACGGCTGGTTCTGGATTGCTTGGTGTCATGCGTGGCGACACCGTAACGGTTAATAATCAAAGCTTATCATTAGGTGATCTAACTGGGTTATCGACTGACCAAGCAATTGACAAAATTGCTAGTCATTTGGCACCTGATAATGCCGATTCGGATGCTGTAAGAGTTGCGTTGGATTACGCACTAGAAGAAGCACTCCCCGATACAGAAGAATTTGACCCAAACAGTTTTACTGACGAAGTTATTCAAGAAGCCATAGGCTGTTATTTAACAGATCTTATTTTTCAGGATGTGGTTGAAGGCATGGGCAGAGCTTGGTTTCATGTTGAGCCTGCAAGTAAGCATCATCAAATGGAAGTAGAATTAAGGGAATTAATAAAAGTGATCACACAAGAGCAGTTAGACAAAGTAACTAATGGCAACCCTAGTACTATTAGCAAGGAAAATATTACTAAAATTCAAGCTGATGCAATTGCAATGACAGTGGATGAATGGGAGAGTTTTGATGACTAATTTTTATTTTAACCATGACCCAGCTAACTTGCCTGATTTTTCTGAAGACTGTCATCCTGTCCAAATGTTTCACACGCATCAAAATGACATCACTAAGCACAGCTTGGTGTCAAAACAACTACTACAAACAGTTCGTGATTTAGGATTGCATGTAGATGCTGATGCAATAGATCTGATAACAATTGCAACCGCCGTTACCGCCGCTGATACATTTGAATTGAGGGATAATGCAGAAAATGCATGGGCTAGAAAAATGCATTTACATGTTCCTGTTACCGATGAGGATATGTGGAATACTGTTGAGCCTGAACTAAGTTCTTTGCTCAACTTTCTAACGGGCGATCAATGGCAGTTTACTTTTGAAAAAACAACTATGCCGATGCCGACTCCTAAAACAAGTGAGCAAGCGAAAGCAAAAGCAAAATCATTAATTGGACTCAACTCAGTCTGCCTTTTTTCAGGAGGTCTTGACAGCGCAGTTGGTGCAATTGACATTTTAAACGGAGAGTCAGCCTTAAAACCGCTTTTGGTTAGTCACGCTTATCGTGGTGATGGCGCAAAACAGGAAGATATTAAGCATTTATTATCCCCGCCATTCGGCGAATTGTCCTATTCAATGTCTCCTCATATTATCAAGCATTTAGAAGGTAAAACTGACATTAGCATGAGGGGAAGAAGCTTCAACTTCCTAGCTATGGCGGTACTTGGTATATCAGCCTTAAGAAATGCTAATTGCGATAGCAGTATTGAAACTATTGTCGTCCCTGAGAATGGCTATATTTCTATAAATCCACCGCTTACCAGAAGACGGATTGGTAGCCATAGTACTAGAACTACTCATCCTAATTTTCTAAGCAGGCTTGAATCTTTGCTTAGAGACACTGGGTTTCATGTCAAATTTGTAAACCCCTATCAATTCAAAACTAAAGGTGAAATGTTAGCGGAATGTGTTGATCAAGACGCAATTAGAAAAGCAGTTCCTCTGAGTGTTTCTTGTAGTCATTGGCACAGAGAGCATAAACAGTGTGGGCATTGTGTACCTTGCCTTATTCGAAGAGCGTCAGTTTTTCATGCTGGTTTTACACAAGATGCGCCATACAAGACAAAGCGGTTGAGAGGTCTTATTAAAGAAAAAGATACTCGCGATGATCTCCAAGCGGTTCAAACTGCCATTATCCGGTTGAAACAGACTGACAATTATCGTTCTTGGCTTCGAAAGTCAGGACCAATACCACAAGATAAAGATATACGAGAAAAACTAGAATCAACTATTAAGCGAGGATTAGCAGAGGTTGAATTATTTCTCCAAGCGGATAAATCATCATGATGGATCTTCATTGCCATGTTGATTTATATCCAGATCATAAAGAGGTATTGAACGACATAAAAAGCAGTAATTATTACGTGCTATCAGTAACTACGGTGCCTTCAGCTTTTGAAGGTACTGTTCAGTTAACAAGTGGCATAAAACACTGTAAAACGGCTTTGGGGCTTCACCCTCAACTTGCTCATTTAAGGAAAAATGAACTACCTCTATTCGATAAGCTAGTTGATAGAACTAGATATATTGGAGAAATTGGGCTGGATGGCTCAAAAGGTTATGCTGATTACTTTGATGATCAATTAGAGGTTTTCACGCATATTTTGAAAAAATGTGAAGACTTTGATAACAAAATACTAACTATCCATAGTCTTAATGCGACAGGTGAAGTACTTGAACAACTTAAGTTATACCCCAATGCTGGTACTTCTATTCTTCATTGGTTTTTAGGTACTAAGAAGCAAGTTCTAGAAGCCGTCGAGCTAGGCTGTTTCTTTTCTATTGGGCCAGCCATGCTTACTTCAGCCAGAGCTAAAAAAGTAATATCGTGGATACCTCAAGATAGGATTTTACTCGAAACTGATGGCCCTTTCGCCAAAGTGGCGGGGAATATTCTGTTTCCTTCAAGTGTTGGCACTGTTACTGAATATCTGGCTGAAATTTGGTGTAAAAATAAGGCTTCGATAATTGAGCAACTGTCAGCAAACCTTAGGTGTTTAACATCAGTCAAGTAACTAATTATACGTCACGTAATCTTATAACAATTTTATTCAGGTTTAATCGATTTGTTTGAAGTATTTGTATTAGCTATAGCACTCAGTATGGACGTGTTTGCAGTATCCATAGGCTTAGGTTCTAAAAAAGTAGCAAATGCTGAAAAACTCTTTATTAAAGCCGTTGCTTATTTTGGATTTTTCCAAGGCTTTATACCTCTTTTAGGCTATTACAGCGGTAAAGGATGATCATCTTGGATTGAAGATTATGCACCTTGGATAGCTTTTATTTTGCTATTATTTATCGGTGGCAAAAATGATTTATGAGTCCCAATCTGAAGGAATTGAAGAAGATATTGCTAATGTTACTCATCGTGTGCTATTTGTTCTTGCTATTGCCGCCAGTATTGATGCAATGGCGGCAGGTTATGCAATCACATTGCTTGAGGTAGACATAGCCGTAGCTTGCTTGATAATAGGCGTCACGACGTTTGCCTTTAGCTAGATTGGTGTGAATATCGGCGAAAGAAGTGGCGTATGGCTGGAGTCTAAAGCTGAACTATTTGGTGGTTTAGTGTTAATCGCAATCGCATTTAAGATATTACTTGGTTGGCACAGAACCACCGAATACTAGGCTACTTACCTGAGCAACATGCATTGCCTTCTTGAATAGGAGGACACTTAACTGTTCCATAAGAGCAGTAAACGCAACAATCACCTTTGAACGGTTTAAGTAGTGCTTTACAGCTTTCGCATTCGTAATACCATTGGCAAGCGTTTGTAGGCATGGTTTCAACTTTGCTAAATCCACATTTAGGGCAAGTTATCTTAGATTTTAATTCTATACCTTGCATACTGGTTCCTTAATGGGCTTAACAATATCTAAAATAGACATTACGACCATCCAAATGATCCCAAAGTAAAATAAGTAAGTGCTCCAGTCGTATTGCCATAAAGGATAAAGGGTCAGCAATACTGCAATTGGGCCAATGACACTTAAAATGCCTCTTAATGACTCTCGATGTTGATACCAATTATAGAAATTAACTAACAACGCTAGTGAAGCAAATAATGGCAATAAGGTGTTCACCGCTATCCCTTCAAAATGTGAAAGAAAACCTAACCCAAGCGCAGATGCCAATGAGCCGAGCGCAGGAAAACATGCTGTGCAACTAAGGGCGGCTAGCCAAACGCCACCAGAACCTACTTTATCTAGAATTTTATTGATCATAACTATCTACCTCAATTTTTAAGGTAGTATAAACTCCGTACATAAGTACGGGGTCAATAGCTATTTAAGTGAATTTATTACCGGGCAGGATTGAGGGTCTTGATTGGCCTTGCAAGAATCTGTCATATCTTGAATTACTTTCTCTAACCGCTGTAAATCAGCAATTTTATTACGGATGAGATTAAGTTTTTGCAATCCCATCGATTCTATATCAGCGCAACTGCTACTTAGTGACATCAGTGATTCAATTTCTTTCAGCGTAAACCCTAATGCTTTAGCTTTCAGAATAAATTTGAGTTGATTAGCGTGTGTCTCGTCATACTTTCGATAACCTGATTCGGGTTTTGGAGGCTGCTCTATTAAACCTTGGCGCTCATAAAAGCGGATCGTTTCAACATTGATATCTAAATCTTTTGCCAGTTTTCCAATGGTTCTCATAAACATACTCTTTAGAAGCAGAGACATCATTATACAATTAATGCGGATTGCCTAAACTCAATTTTATTGCATGAACGGGGTCGCTAAGCGTCCGCTTTGTAGAATTAAGTTCACATATCCAGATCACTCTGACCGTCTCTTGTTCGCTCTTGCTGCCTGTCAGGTGAAGTCTAAACCTAATCAACAAAACTGTAAGATGAGATATGAGCTACTACATCTAATCTATTGTTTCGTTGAAACTAATTCAATAATTTCACCAGTAGACGTATCCACTCTTATTTCTGTATGTTGCCCTGAGTGCTGAAGTTGATTTTTTAAATCAGCATTAATCAGTTTGAGCTTATCTATTTCAGCGTACATTTCTTGTAATCGCACCAGTAGCTTTTCAAAATCCTTATCGATTTCCTTAGGGTCAATCTCGTTTTTTTGCTTTTCTTTAGCAAGCTTGCTTTTTAGTTCGGCTACCTTTGTTCTGAGTTGTTTTATTAAATTATCTTTATTTTTTTCTTCCCAAGTTAATTGAGCTTTTTCAATATTTTCTCGTAACTTTACCCATTTTTCTTCTTCTTTAGATAGATTTGCAATATTTCTTTTAGCTCTCGTTGCTACTGCATTTTTGGTTATCTTGCTGCCATCAGATTTCATCTCTTCAAAAGCACGTTTTATATCATCGTATGCGCTACTCATGCTTGTTCTCCTTGGTTTGTATGCGCTTTGCCTTCATCTAATACATAGTCAGCTGCTGCTATATTATTTTTCCAGTGAATAGCAAATAGCTCGTAATCTTCTTGCTCTTCTTTGGTTAATGCCGCATATGCCTCTAGTTTCTGCGTTGCTTCTTTTTTTATTATTTGCCAATTGACCTTGTGGCGTTTGGTAATGATTTTACTACCACAATACACACAGCCACTAGGGATTCCTGCTCCTTTTATCTTGCAAGCTTCTCCCGCAGTGCAGTACCCCGTAGGTAAGCCACGTATGTTTTTAATATTTTTGACGAGAAATTTTTTCAGTTCTTCAATTGAACTGAAATGGATCTGCTTAATCACAGTCGAATCTTTACTTTGACTATCAGTAATACCTATTATCAGATCTTTAGATGTTTTATTAATTTGCTCACCAGCACCACCTTTAAGTGATTGTGACTCGGCTTCATCTATTAACTCTTCTGCAACACAGTCAATTAAAATCTCATTAAACTCTTCAGTAGTTTTAATTAAAGTTGTTGAGGCCAAAAATGCTCTTCGAGTATAAACAAACGTCATTAGGCTAGTTAAATGTTTAAATTGATATCTAATATCATCAAGCTCACCTAATTTATTGGCAATGACAAAGTAGGCCAACGTATGTCGAAACATGTGAGCGGTTAATCTAAACGTATCGCCTTCTTCGTATGGGACACCTCTATTCTCTCCTCTAACTTCTTTGTAGTTAGATTCAAGGCGTTCAAGCTCTGCTATATCATCATCGTCTAGAGTTAAGTCAAAAAGCTCAATGTTTTCACTGTTTTTAACCTCAAATTTTGTGAATCGCCCAGTATCGCTAAAACTAACACTACAGCTACTATGTGAAACCCCGAAAAGACGGTTTCTTTCTAACCCTTCTTTCAAATTGTGTGCTTGACTACTTGTTATATTGGCTCTGCATGAAGAAAGTACAGCTTTTGCCCTTTCTTGCATACCGATCACATATTTTTCGTAAATACCAACACACTCATGTACTTCAGCGTTTGAAAACCATTCCATCTCAACCTTACTGTTGTCGGTTTTGGTCATAATTGCCGTAATGTAATAAATATCATCTTTGTAATTGGCACAGCCAACCTTGCATGTAAGTACTTCGTTATATCTCATACCTGTATAGGCCAAGATATTAATGTATGTGGCTAATTTTAAATCTTCTAATTCTTCGGATAATTGAATGAATTCCTCTTCATTGGGTAAGTTTCTTACATGTTTTGCTATTAGCTCACCTGTATTCATTTTGGGCGGTGGTTCAATGGAGCCTTCATGTAAACTATCTATTAAGCGTGCATTTAATTCTAGCCATCGTTCTATCTTATCCTTAGAGTTTTCAACTATTTTTTCTGCAAACTTCAGAATTTTTTTCATTACTTTAGTAGGAATGACAGGGTGCGAATAAGTGACTGGTCTCGGATGGTGTAACTCGTTTAGTTGGTTAAGCACATCAATAAAAACACTACACACCTTAGGGCCAAAAAGACGAAAGCTTCGTTGCACGTCAAATAGTTTAGTAAATGAGTGTGATTGTCTGTAAATAGCTATTTTCCCGACTTCATATAAATAGTCTTTTATGAGATTCCTAATAACTAAGTCAGATTTGAACTCCAACTCATGAAATGAGTGATAACCTCTTTGTCTTAAGAAGGCTGCAATTAAATTTAGATACGTTACATCATTTTGAAGTGTAGAGATTTTTAGAGGTTTACCGCCTACAACATCACCATGTGTGAGTTTAATTAGTGAATAAATTCGAATTTGATATGCTAATTCATCAACACCTTTAAAATTCACATTTCTTTGCGTTTCTTCATAGCTTATCCAAGTGTCATCGCCAAAGTGAATAGTGCCATGTTTAGCAATATTCAATGCTCTGTTTTCCCACAAAGCAATCGAATTAAAAGCGCTAGTATCATCAACTTTAAAATCTTCTAACACCTGAACCAAAGGTTTTATAGTGATTTGACCTGTATGTGTTTTTACAACAGCGATATCAAGTAGTTTTGTTTTAGTTATCTCTTTGGTCATAGCAAACCTGTGTTTTTCCAATGAGGATGAATACCCTCTGTTCTCAATAATTCTTTTCCATCAATCACAGCTTGAGCATTAAGCTTGGCAATATCAGTTAATATTTCGTTAACTCTATTTTTCAACTGCTCTATGTTTTCCAGTTGCTCTGTTACAGAGTCAAATGTTGCGGCTGAGTTTTCCATATCAGCAACAACAAAATCCCGGTATGACAAAAGTTTCCAAACATGCAATGCGTCAGCAACACAGCGATAGAACGGACACCACAAGCATGCGTTAAAGTCGGCACATGCATGCTCGTTTGTATCTCGCTGGTCTAATAATTTCCTGTTTTGAGATTCGAATGCCACTACTGCGGATTTATCTTTTGAGTTAATGCATGTGCCATTCGGGACTTTTTTACCGTCTTCTGGTGGAGTCTGCAAAATGATTACTTTGTCGGTAACATCGCGAACAAAATAGTCTGCCATTGTTTTTGTCGCTCTGTTGATTGTCATTGCAACATCTTTGTTATCTTGCATTAAATAATGACGCAAGAACGTTTCATAAGAGTGCTTGCCAGCTTTTTGATACCACTTAAATTCTTTGGCAACTTTTCGGTAAATGTAGTTAAGCCCTGATTTTCTGATCTTTTGCGAATTAAATACGATATCACACCCAAGCTCAGTCAATATCCTATCTATAGAGGTCTTGAAACGTGATGCTGTTAATAATTGAATCTTTACTTCTCCAATACTATTTACTTTGGGAAAAACAAAAATTCTTTTTGATAGGTTCTCAATAGAAGGGCGGTAAATAGACGTAAGTCTAGTCGCAGCCTTAATATCAAATATTACTGGTTCGACAACGTCGCCGTATAAGACGCCTTCTTTTTCTAGATCTTCGGCTTTAATTTCAAATTTATGCCATTGAGTTTGATAATTAGCTCGGCGTTTAAATAAACGAAGAGCAGGAGTTTTACTTGAATGTAATGGCGTGTTAAAGAAAAATAAGTCGTCAGTATCAAGCTCTAGCGTAGGAGTTGAATTCCAACCAGTTTTCAATATGACTTTTGCTGCATAAAGTGTAACTTTGTCTTTAATTGTGAGTAAGGTCTCAGAAAGCCCTTTTTCTATGTAATATGCTAATTCTACTACTTCTCTATATGAGTAGAGTTTATCTTGATTCTGAGATAGTTGCTCTTGATGTTGTGCAGTTAATTCGGTGTTGACCGGAAAGCTTTTAATAGTATCTAGACCATAAAACGATAGTAATTTGTCGATAGCGCTCTGATATTGATTACCAACAAAAACCGACAAATCGCCTTGTTTTGATTTTAGTTGAATTGCCTCTCTTATAGCCTTTAGTATCTCACAGTTATTTTCAACAAAAGCATGAACCCCATGACTGGCAATAAGCTTCATTTGTTCATCTGTTAATGATGATGCATTTTCTTTCAATGCTCTAGCCATACTACCTATGTAACCTTTGAGAGTGACGATACCTATGCTCTCGCCATCAATTCGCTTTGTAAAAACTTTATGGTATTCGACTAGGTTTTGATAAAATTTATAGGCATTGTCATATACCCACTCATGCTTCTGCCATTCGGTAGTGTCACTTTCTTTAAGGTAATAGCCCAATGAGTAGGGTAATAAACTTTCCTTTGCGATTTTTTCACCCGTAACAAAGTGGTAAAGGTCCAATGCAGCGTTTAGTAGCAGTAAAAACTGCTGGTTATTTTGAGTTTCTTCTTGGTAATGCTTATAAAGGTATTTAAATCCCTGAAGGCCATTTTCTGCAAACCCTTGAATTCCACGCTCACTAAGCAGCTTAATTATTGGTGATGCTACGCTACCAGCACTATTCAACCACCTTGGAAATGATAAAGTTGAGGATCTAACTCTTGTTGTATTAGCTTCCGAAGCGCTTGCTATCTGATTTTTCAAAAAAGCATCAACTTCATTGCCAAATTTGGATGATATGCTTTGTGCATACCCTATTACTTCGGCTTCAGTTTTAAATTGATTGACTCTAGCTTTACCCCACACATCGGGTAGTATAAATTTTAAAAAAGTACGGAAGTTGTGATTGCATATAAATGATGAAACGAATTCCCTATCCTGTAATGTTGCCAATAATGGCAGTTTGACGCGTTCAGTATTCTTAAAAGTATCATGTAGACAAAGATTTATAATAGCTGTCGCAGTTTTGAGGATATTGTCCCTAATAGAAGAATCTTTGAGGCTTAATTCTGGAAGGACGAGATAGTCCAGATATTTATTTAGTAATTTACGAATCTCTTTTACTTGATGGAATTCAAGTTCGAATAATTTAGTTATGTCGATTGAAGTAGCCCCATTTACTAGCCTAAAAGGAGCGTTGATAGCGTTATCATAAAAATGAAACTTAGCTAAGTTTTCTAAGGCTTCTTCTATACGAGTAGCATAACTAGGTAGCTTGACATCATTTATTTCATTAATGCAAAAGTATTCCAGTTCTTGCCAAATTTCAAAGTCTGATAGAGCATTTAATCCCGAAGTTTGAATTGATGTCGCAGTATCTGTACTAACCTTATTAAGGGCTAGAGGAAGAGTATGTTGTAAACTGACACAAGCATTCCGCAAGCGACTCATTGAAATAGCAGTGTCGTCATCTGCGCTAATATTGTTTTCTTTGTCATATGCCCTGTTAAATAAAACGTCTAACTGTTTGGCTAGAACAATTGAATGAGGTTTAAATCTAGCAGGAATACGATTGGACTTCCGCGTTTTAACTTGCTGCTGCATCTTCAGCCTCACGCATCAGTAATTCGTCAACATCACCGTAGATATCTTTCACCCACTCTGACATTGCTCCGTATGCATCCACTGCTACACTTTTGGCAAAGTCGATGTAACGTTTGGTTGTTTTAAAACTTTCGTGACTCATCAAGGTCATTAGTGTCTGTCTGATGGAACTCTCCGATTCACCTTTGTCAATTAGGTATTTAGCGACATAAGTAGCAAAGGTAGCGCGTAAGTCATGGAATGTGCGTAATAGTATTTCTAATCCCTGCTTCCTTTGTTCTTTTCTAACTATGGAAATAGTATTCCCCGGTGTATCTTCGCTTATCCGCGATCCTGAACTATTCATAAACAAAGGAAGCGGATGTTCACTATTGTCCATACCATGATTAGTCTCATGTTTGGTACGTCGCTTCATATTTTGAATTGTCAAAGTGTGATTGTACAAAAGCTTCATTAGAACTCGCGCTATTGTTAATCTCACTGGCTTATGTCCTTTTCGTACAATGTTCAATTTTGGAATACGTTTCTCGTTTTCTTTTTCATCAGGATCAAAAAGGTCTTTCTGGTCGATGGCTGAAATCTCAAAAGAACGAAGTCCACCTAGCAAAGCACATTGCAAATAAAGCTTATAAGTCTCTTTTTGAGCCGTATCCGTCTCCAGCAACTGTTTAAGTTCTTTTGGAGAATATGGTTGTAGATCTTTTTCGGGTGAGTCTTCCTTTTGTTTCAATGTATTTGGAATGCTCAAATTACTAACCCACTTCCATAAGCCTCCAGAACGTGTGTTGCTAGTAGGTAATTGAAACAATGAACTTACACTTGATTTAGCTTTCGATTTAATACGTACCTGTTTGTATTCAAGTGAGAAGGGGAGGCTATCTATAGCCCCGCGCTTATGGCTCCATATATAGAATGCTTTAACAGCTCTAATTCGTTCTTGAGCGCTGTTAAAGCTTATGCGTTTAGACTTATCTTTGGTTTCGACTCTTTCACATAAATGTTTGTGATATCTCCACACAGGTAACCTAGAAATATCATCATCTACAGATTGTTTTGAAAGTGGTGCAGCTATTACTTCAAAATAGGATGCATCATCTTTATCCAACCAATCTAAGAAAGCTTTTAAGTGCTTAGCTATACTGCAAACAGACTTAACATCTAATGGCTTTCCCGGTTGGCTGGCATGATAAGCGTCACTAAAAGCCTCATTGTCTATTTGATTCTTTTTGAGACTGAAATGACCTTCAAAGCGGTGCATTAAAAATAAGTTCATTTCTTGGCATTCGGTGAAGCGAGTCGGGTGATATAGCACTGGAAAATTAGGTTCTATTTTATCGTGCCTATATGAGTGAGTTCTGATGCCTTTTTCAGTCTTAATAGGTTGCCCTGATTTATCGAGATGAAAAGACATTCCTTTTCCAAAGTTGACTGATGTTTTAATTATTTTAGTTTTTGTTGTATTTCGAAGTATCATTTTCGTTCACCTTTGATTCTTAGCTAGAGTATGTGTGTAAAAGCTTTTTTGTTCAAGTTTATTAAGGGTATGATAGTATTATATCAATTCGGGGGTGATATTAGATGAAAGTCAAAATTTAACCGCCTCTCAATTGAAGACCATAATCACCCGCTGCGGTGAGGGCACGAAGTTAATTTGCTCAGGAAACTTAGCGCAAATCGATAGTAACTATTTAACCCCTGTTACCTCAGGTTTAACCTATATTGTTGAACGATTTAAAAATTTTGAAGGAAGTGCAACCGTTAACTTGAATGGTGTTGTTCGTAGTCGCTTGGCAAGCTTCGCTGAAGAAAATTTATAACTTGCCAGTGAATCTTTGCCTCGTTAATCTAGGTGTTACCGAGGCAAGGTACTTAAAATCGAGTGAATTTTTTACCACTAAAGCATTATTATCGTTCTCTGGCCGTGGCGCTTATTGTGCCATTGCTGGTGGCGTTTATTCTGTGTTTACACTTATATAATCTAAAGCTAGAACGCTCACAAGAAAGCCGACAAAGTAGTTTTAATAATATCTCTGCTCAGCTTGGTCATGCAATGCATGCGGCTGATGGATTGATTGATACGATGTTTAAGTTGTATGAGCAACCACTATCATATGACTTCGACCCCAACTGGGCCCGCAATGTAAATCAGTTTGATCACTACTATTATCAACCCATAAAGGGAGGAGTGGGTGAAATTGTGGGGCAAGGTAAATTTGCATCCACTGCCTTTGCTCTTACTCAGTGGCGTCAAGTGCTTGCATTAGGGCCCTCGTTCAACACAACGCTGGCATTGATTCAATCGTTGCAAGGTGTTGCCTATGTTAACGAACAGGGTTTTGTTTATATAAAGCGCCGTTCAACAGCTGAAAGTGAATTGCTGACGAGTGTGTTGGATAATAAATTTCGACCGTCGCGTTTAAATGATAAAGCGCTGGCCTCAAGTGCTGTTATTACTGTTAATGGCCACGCGTACTTTGCAATAGGAAAAAGACGAGCGTTACAAAGCGACGACTACATCATTTTAATTTATGACTTAGAGGCAATCTCTAAGTGGTTAATGAAAATTGCCCCGAGTAACGGCGAATATATTTTCATTAATCAAGATAACCAAGTAATAGCCAGCTCAAGTAAAATATTAAAAACAGCGATTAATGCCGATGATTATTGGCCCGAAAGTGAGATAAACAAAAACACAAAGAGTCACAGTCACTTAGTGCAACCATCGTCTGATTTACCAATTTATACCCGTTACTTTGAATCTCAAAAAGCACTCAGTGGGCCTGTCCGCTACGACATGTTTATAGAATTTGTGTTCTTAAGTGTTTTTTTAGTCATGATGTTCAGCGCGGTATTTTGGTTGAGTCAGCGCATATTTGTAAAGCCAATGACTCACTTGATGAATTACCTAGAAAAACATGATGAAGGCCAACATACACTGGTAAATTATCGTATTCCTGCTGATTGGCAACCTTGGTTTAGCCGAGTTAAGCGGGTTTTTACCCGTAATGAAGAGCTTGTTCAATCATTGCAAGAGGCGAACAAAGCGCTTGATTCACAAGTGCAAGTTAAATCAAAACAATTGCGCCGCAGTATTGATGCCAAAGAACGTCATTTAGCCTTACTGAACACCATGCTTAATAATGTGCCAGATCTTATTTATTTTAAAAATATTGATGGTTCATTTTTAGGCTGTAACAAGGCGTATGAGAGTTATATCGGTTTACCGCAAGAGAAACTCGTTGGCCAGCAGTTATGTGATATCAGTGACGATAACGGCGAGCTAAGTGAACTTGAGCGACAAGTATTACAAGACCGCCAAGTGTATCAAAAACGTTTAGTAACCAATGATAAAACCTATCATTTGAGTATTGCGCCTTTTTATAACGAGCATCAACAATTATTGGGAACCATGGCGATAGGCCGTGATATTACTGAGCAGCACGCGGCATTAAACGCATTACAAAGCTCTGAAGCCAAATTACGCAGTGCAATGGAGTACGCTGCAAATGGGGTTATATTACTGTCTCTTGATTACCGCGTACTGCAAATGAATAAAGCGGCGCGTAAAATATTTTCACTAGAACGCAGTGACACCTTGAGCAGCCAATATAGGTTGGATGATTTGTTTGGCGAGCAATCACTAGACACGTTAAAAGGTACCTTACTTGAATTGCTCAGCGAAAAGAAAAAAGTGTATCACTTTAGTTTGCCCCAGCAAGAACAAAAATGTTGGCTACAAATTAGTGTTTCATTGGTATGGAATGGTGAAAAAAATCCAGATTACTTTGTTGTCCATGTCCAAGATATCACTGACTTAATACAAGCTAAAAATGACGCCGAGCGTGCCACATTAGCTAAAAGCCGCTTTATTGCCAATTTAAGTCATGAGATACGCACCCCACTTAATGCCGTACTGGGCCTAATAGATGTGATTGCGTTGCAAGGCTTGTCGTTGGAGCAGCGCACACATGCTGAGCAAGCGAAGTCAGCAGCCAACAGCTTATTGTCTTTATTAAACCGTATGCTCGATTTTGCCCGAGCCGAAAGTTCGCAAGTTAAATTAACTAAAGCCCCCTTTAGCTTGTCTGATTTAATTAATTATTGCGAAGGAATCGTCGCGCCACTGTGTAAAACGAAGGGGTTAGAATTCAGCGTTGAGTGCGATGAAAAGATCAATTCTAACCTAAGGGGCGATCAAATCTGTTTACAACAGGTGTTAGGTAATTTACTGACTAATGCCGCTAAATTCACAGAGCAAGGAAGCGTTAAATTAAGTTTAAACTTAGTCGAACAAACCTCTGAACAACAACTAATTTGCTTTGCTGTAAAAGACACCGGTATTGGGATTAGCGATGCGGATCAAAGTCGCTTATTTGATGCCTTTACACAAGGTGATGAGTCACTTACACGTTCACATCAAGGCGTTGGGCTTGGGCTTGCAATTGTAAAGTACGAAGTGGCGTTAATGGGTGGCGAAATAAAACTAGCAAGTCAACGAGGCAAAGGCAGTGAATTTAGTTTCTGCTTACAGCTAGATAAAACCAGCGAACCGGCGAAAAAGGCGGTTGTATCCCTCCCTTCAAGTGCCGATTTATCGGGTCTATTAGTGTTAGCCGTAGATGACAACCCACTTAATCTAAGCATTATTAAAAGTATTTTAGAGCAAGCCGATATCACCGTTGTGTGTGCAGACAGTGGTGAAAAGGGCATTGAGCTTGCTAATTGTCTCAGACCCGACCTGATCTTTATGGATATTCAAATGCCCCAGATGGATGGCTGCCAAGCTACGCGTATAATTCGCCAGTCATTCACGAAAGAGCAAATGCCGATTTATGCATTAACAGCACACAGCGAAGCGGCTGACATAGAGCAATCCGTTGCGGCGGGCATGAATAAACACCTCACTAAACCCATTGTTGCCAGTACACTGTTTTTGGCGATGAGTGAACTTGAATTACAGAAACAGGCTTTTTTTGACCGAACGTTTGTTCTCACTCAGTTTTCAAATAATACAGAATTAGTATTAACTATGCTGTCAAAGTTTGCGACCATGGCAGCACAACAGCTATTACAAATTTCAACATTAAAGACCACCGATGAGTTGATCAGAGTTGTCCATAATGTGAAAGGGTCGGCCGGTAATCTAGGCTTTAAACGTTTGTCAGCCTGCGCTCAGCAATGTGAGGCTAAGCTTAAAGCACAAGGCGAACTCCCTGAGTTATTAAACGATGAGTTGCAGTGGCAGATCAAACAAGTCATTGCATTTATCATCGAACAAGGATCTACAGATGCTAAAAAGAGCCAAGGTACTGATTGTTGATGACGATCCGTTGAACCGTTTGGTATTAGAAAAAACATTACAGCAAGATTATGATGTTTTTTGTGTTGAAAGTGGTGAAAAGGCACTGACGTTTTTAAAAACACAGTCCGTTGATTTATTGATTCTGGATATTGTTATGCCCGGTATTGATGGGTATGAGGTACTGAGCAAAATAAAAGAAAATACCGTCACAAATATGCTGCCTGTTATTTTTATTTCTGCTAATTCGAGCCATGACGACGAAGCAAAAGGCCTCGAGTTGGGGGCGATGGATTATATAACTAAACCCTTTAGTGCTGCGATTGTTCGTGCGCGTGTGCGTAATCAGTTATTAATCAAACAAAAAAATGACTTGCTCGAAATGTTAGCGTCAATCGATGGCCTGACTGAAATTCCTAATAGACGTTATCTAGATGAAAATCTTGCCCGAGAATGGCGTCGCTGTCGTCGCGATCAAACCCCTTTGTCTGTATTACTCATGGATGTGGATCATTTTAAACGGTTTAATGATTGCTATGGCCACCGAGCGGGTGATGATTGCTTAAAACGAATTGCTCATGCGCTTGTTGGGGCCTGCGAGCGAGGCAGTGACTTTGTGGCGCGCTATGGGGGGGAAGAGTTTGCGGCTGTTTTGCCTAATACAACGGCAACACAAGCAATCGCATTTGCTAATAAATTACGACATGCAGTGAGTAATTTAGGTATTCCCCATACCGCTTCGTTAAATTCGGATCATGTGACAATTAGTATCGGCATTGCGACCACAGAAACAGGCCAAGTATACGCTGAACAAACGCTGCTTGAAGAAGCTGACTTAGGGTTATATCAGGCTAAAGATGGCGGACGTGACCAAGTTGTTTCGCGATTAGTGAATGTGAGTGGGTAAAGAGTAGGCAAGGCCTACTCTGCCATTTTTGGCTAATTAGCCATTGCTCAGTGATTTATAAATGGTATCACCAACGCCAATTAGCTTATCGTTTTTAAATACCAGTGGTGTGCACTCATCTTTTGTCATTTTACCATCAGAGTGAATGCTATGAGTTGCATAAAACAATACTTGGTAAACATCGTCACCTTGTTTTAGTAATTCAGTGAAGTTAGGGGTGTGAAGTTTATTAAGTACCACTTGGTAGTTAGTATCAAGCGCAAGAGTCGAAATGATTTCGCGGTTATTTTTGTGCTGCTTTTGCCAGCTCGTCGATGAATCACCTGCCCAATGTGTTTCAGCTTCACCATCAGATACTGCAATGACACAGCCAGTTAAAAATGGTGCAGTAAGCGCTGCAATTAAAAGTGCTTTTTTCATTTTTTTATCCCTAGAATTTAATGTTTACGTTGCTCTTAATTAGCAATCAGCTTGCCACATTTTAAAAAGTAAATTAAATCAAGTAATTAGATTTTAATTGGTCAATTGGCTAGGAGCTTTTTTGCAAACCAGTTCGCTCAATTGACCAAAAAATTGCAATTTAGACCAACCTATTGCGCTCATTTCCTTGGTTAAATGCTTTGATATTTAACGCGATTTCTTTCACTAAGCGAATAATAGACTCTTTACTTGCCCAGGCAATGTGCGGCGTAAGTAATAAATTGTCGCCAGTGTATCGGGCAAGTGGGTTATCTGCCTCGGCGGGTTCTTTACTGAGTACATCAACACCCGCGCCAGCAATCACATTATTAGCAAGCGCAGATGCTAAATCAGCCTCATTAATAATCCCTCCACGGGCAGTATTAATAAGGATGGCAGAGGGTTTCATCATGTTCAGCTCATGAGCCGCAATTTGATCGCGAGTTTCTTCTGTTAACGGGCAGTGAACACTGATTATATCAGCCGTTTTTAATGCTTGCTCAAAACTAACGCGACCTTCACGCGGTGTATGTCCTTTACGTTCACTGATAATTACATGGGCACCAAATGCGGTTGCAACTTCAGCAACCGCTTTGCCCAACGAGCCGTAGCCAATAATTGCTAAGGTTTTCCCAGCAATTTCATTAAAGCTGTAATCTAAGCGACAAAACATCGGACTCTGCTGCCATAAACCTTGCTGGCAATCACGAATGTACTTGTGTGTGTTACCAAGCAGATTGGTGATCAATGTAAACGTGTGTTGAACCACTGAAGGTGTTGAATATCCAGCCACATTGGTCACGGCGATGTTATGGGCTTTTGCTGCTGGTAAATCAATATTATTGGTGCCAGTTGCAGCAACGCAAATTAATTTTAAATGAGGTAACTGCGCCATTGCTTGTTGATTTATAACTACTTTATTCGTTACTACTACATCAGCGTCTTGGCAGCGTTCAATTAATTCGTGCTGATTAGTTAGGTTATAGCAAGTGAGTGAACCTAATTGTGCCAGCTCATCTAACGAAGTGTCTGCTAATGTGGCGGCATCAAGGACGACGATATTCATATACTTTCCTTATTAATTTTTGCTTGACCTTAGGGTGTACTCCAAGGTTTATAGTGAGCATAATAAATAAACGCTTCACAATGGAGACAGTGATGAAAATAGGTGAGTTTGCCCGTCAATTAGGCGTCTCAACAGATACGTTAAGGTACTACGAAAAACATGGTTTGTTAACGCCAAGTTCGCGTTCTGAGGTGGGATATCGGTTTTACTCTGATGCAGATTACAAGCAAATGTCGTTCATTTTGCGGGCAAAAAACGTTGGTTTTAGTCTGTCTGAAATAAAAGAGTTATTGCAAATTAAGTTTCATAAAAATCAGCATTCATGTCATGAGGTTAAAGCAATGACATTACAAAAACGTGACTTAGTGGCCGCACGCATTGCTGAACTCACGCGTTTTTATGACTCTCTTTCATTATTAGCAGATAAATGTTGTGGTGGTGAAGAGCCCGCTGAGAACTGCTCGATACTGACGACACTGGAGGATATTGATGGACTTACTCAATAATTTTTGGCAGTTATTCTTATTATCTGCCCCATGGCTAATGTTAGGTTTATTGATTGCTGGTTTATTAAATGTGTATTTACCGGCCAATTTTCTCAATCGTCACTTAGGAAAAGAGGGGCTTTGGACAACCATTAAGGCGGCTTTTATTGGTGCGCCTATGCCATTGTGTTCGTGTGGTGTTATTCCAGCAGCAATTGGGCTTAGAAGAGCGGGAGCATCGAAAAGCGCGACGACGGCATTCTTAGTTTCAACACCCGAAACGGGCGTTGATTCAGTGTCAGTCTCGTATGTTTTATTGGGGCCATTTATGGCCATTATACGCCCAATCGCAGCGGTGTGCAGTGCGATAGCTGCGGGTGTCTTGGTTGGGAAAGACCATGAAATTCATTCACAGCATAAGCATCAAGCCGCCACTGCAGATGATAATAGTGCAGGCTGTTGCAGCAGCAATACTTCGGCTGAAGTTAAAAAAGAGTCAAGCTGTTGCAGCAGTAATACCGCAGCTGAAGTTAAAAAAGAGTCGAGCTGTTGCAGCCGTAATACCGCAGCTGAAGTTAAAAAAGAGCCGAGCTGTTGCAGCAGTAATACCTCAGCTGAAGTTAAAAAAGAGTCGAGCGGCTTTAGCACTGAAGATTCTGCATCGATAAAAACAGACCGTTGCTGTAAAAGCGAAAAGCCCAGTCTTTCGATAGAGAGCCGTGTTGCTAAATTTAAACGCGCTATTCGTTTTAGCTGCAATAAACTGTTAGAAGACACCATGGTGTGGCTGGTGATTGGTCTCTTTTTCGCGGCGCTAGTGCAAACGTATGTTCCTGAGTCTTATTTAAGTCAATGGGGAAGCGGTATTTTTGCGATGCTGGTGGTGATACTGATTAGTATACCAATGTACATTTGTGCGACTGCCTCGACCCCGATAGCAGCAGGGTTACTGTTAAGTGGCGTATCCCCAGGTGCGGTATTGGTGTTTATGCTTGCAGGTCCTGCGACGAATATTGCCACCTTGGGAGTGGTGGGAAAGGAGTTAGGTAAACGCGCGGTGTTTGCTTATTTAACTGGGGTAATCGGAATGGCTTTACTGTTTGGCTTTTTAACGGATTATTTAGTGGATGAATTTGGCTTTGTAGTGGCTCCCATGATGGGCACTGAACACGAGGTTCTACCGCATTGGTTAAGCCTTGCTTCGGGTATCATTTTGGCTATTTTAATGCTGAGATTAGTGTTCAAAATGGCATTAAAAAAGTTCGTTGATACTGGTAAGAGCATTGCCTAATTAATTGTTGTAAAAATAAAAATTTTATCAATATAGGGAAATATTTAGGTTAACTATCGCGTCTCGGTTCGCATTTAAAATTGCCTGAGTTATAATCCGCCAACTATTTAAACGGTACGCCATGCGTGCCGTTTTTTAACTTAAGCAGTTTTTATGAGTGAATGTGTGGATAAATACGCCGATATTAGACCTTACAATGATGACGAAGTCGCTGATTCAGTCGCCCGATTAATTGCTGATAATGCCTTTGTGGATGTTATCGCCAAGTATAATCTGCCGCGCTTTTTATCTTATTTTCCATTTATAACTCGCCCATTAGTGCGCCAGCAATTAAGAAAAAAGTGGGGAAATACGCAATCTGTTGAGCAAGTTCAACAAGAGGTGGCCAGCTATTTAAATAAACTGATCACCCGTACCACATCTGAAGTGACATTTTCGGGTCTTGATAAACTGGATCCAAAACAAGCGTATTTGTTCATTTCAAATCACCGCGATATTGTCTTGGATCCAGCGTTAGTTAACTGGGGTTTGTTTAAACACAATATGCCGACAGTGCGCATCGCCATTGGTGATAATTTGCTGCAAATTCCGTATATCACAGAGTTAATGCGCTTAAATAAAAGCTTTATAGTGAAACGTTCAGCAAAAGCACCCAAAGAAATGCTCAAAGCGTTATCACAACTCTCAGCCTATATTTATGATTCATTGTCAGAGGGCCATTCAATTTGGATTGCACAAAAAGAAGGGCGTGCAAAAGATGGTTTTGATCAAACGGATCCTGCACTGCTTAAAATGTTGCAGCTACAAGGTCGTAAACAGAAAAAAGAATTTGCTGATTACGTTCGCGAATTAAAAATAGTGCCAGTCTCTATCTCGTATCAATATGAACCATGTGCGATTGCGAAAGCGAAAGAGCTTTATCACAAACAGCATCACGGCCAATATGTAAAGCAACAAGGTGAAGACATTGCCAGCATTGTTGAGGGCTTTAGCACAGCAAAAGGGCATGTACATTTAGCGTTTGGTGAGCCAATTGAATCTGGCTGCGAGTCACCAGAAGAGCTTGCAAAAACGATTGACCAGCAAATTGTTGATTCGTTTTTCTTACACCCAGGTAACTATATTGCGGGGGGGGGTAAGCAGGCCGTGATTGATAAAAAAGATGCTGAAGCGTTTAATGCGCGTTTAGCTAAAGTACCTGAAGAGTTAAAGCCACTGGTTTTAGCAATGTACGCGAAACCTTTTCATCGCAAAGCAGAACTTTCTACGAGCGAATCAGATTAAATAATCTAAAGTTGATAGAATGCGTTCGCATTTAAATCAATGTGCTAATTACTTTTTTAAGCAATGTTTTGATTCGTTAAATGAGCCACTTATTGAAGTGGCTTTTTTTATGATTAATTTTCGGGCTATACTTCTAAGATGATTAATTAACTGGCAATTGTGATGCAACAAATTGAAATATTTGAGATCCCAAGCCCTTGTAAAGGGATTTGTCAGGTTAATAATCGGGGCTATTGTAAAGGCTGTTATCGCAGTCGCGATGAACGGTTTTACTGGAATCAGCTGAGTAATGCTGAAAAACGCAAAGTAATCAGCTTATGTCAGCAGCGTTATAAGCGTTATTTACAGAAAAAACAGTTGGCAGAAAATAACCAACCGACACCTGAGCAAGGCGGATTTGATTTTTAAAACTCGGTGAGATTGTATTTCGTTTTTAGCGTGCGCACCGTGCCATCGGCTTCAAGCTTTTTAAGAATATTTGTCAGTTGCGGAATAAGTGCTGCGTGGCGTTTATGAACAAAGTGAAAGCTTTGCATCGACATTAAGATCTCTTTATTAAAAGCCGCTTGGTTAAAGTCAGGGTGTTTTGTAGAGAGTAAAAAGTCTAATAAAATGGTGCCTTCAACGCGTTTTTGAGTCAATAAATTCAATTGAGCCGTGACGTTTCTTACCTTTATCACATCACCTTTAATGGGATTTTCTTCTATGTAGCTCTGTGCTGCGGGATAACTTGACTGAATAGCGAGTGACTTAAGATCACGATAATTGCATTGCTTGCAGTTTTTTAATAACACAAGGTTAAATTCGAACAGGGGAAAGTCGACCTTTAATAAATTTGGATAATCGCGGGTAACAAAATCAATACGCCCTAACTGTCCATCAAGCACACCTTGGTTTGCAGCTGCTAACGAACCTTGATGATTAAAATCAATAACGTGAAGCTCATAACCTATCTCTTTATAAGCGGTGCTCAATAAGTCAACCACATAACGTGCTTGCGGTGTGTCGGCTGGGCGATTAAAAATTAAAATATGAGAATTTGCGCTGCTAGGAAAGCAAAAAAACAGCAGAATAATGGTCAAACTAGGTATCAGAAATTTTGGCAACGTGCGTTCCTTGCGAGCATGTATTCGGCGTTAATTTACTGTTATGTGTTTCCAAAATCAAGGTTTAAAATAGGCGATTAATTTGAAGCAACTTTGTTATACTTCATAAATCAATACACTGTTGCTGAGAAAGTATGAGCTTTAATTTATGTAAATTGCCTCGAGAGCAAAAATATCAAATTCAATTAGACTACGAAGCCTCTTTTTGGGCCTACCAGATTAAGCGTGGAAAAAATACCCGCGAAGGGGTGTATACAGCAATTAATAATCGTCCTATGTCAGAGCAAGCCTTTTTAAAACAACAGTTTGAGCATTATTTATCCTTAATGAGTTAATCATGACGGAGCTGAAATTTTGTTTACTTGACGCAATCAAAACCCCGTTGGTAAATAAGTTTTACGATAAACACAATGCGCGGGGGCGTGCCACTAAAGCTGATCAAGTGTGGGTGGCGTACCATGGTTTGAATATCGTTGCGGCATGTCGGGTTCAAAATAAAGCGGGCTTTTTATTTTTATCAACTCTGTATGTTGATGCTGCATGGCGAGGTAAAAAAGTAGCCTCACAGTTACTCACCACGCTTATTGCTGAACAAAAAGGGACAGTTTTTACCTTTGCCTATGAAAATCTGATTGATTTCTATCTAGTAAATGGGTTTAACTATACATTAACATTACCCAATTCTTTGCAATCGTTGTTTGAGGTATATGCGCATCGCAATATCGTCGCGATGCACTTTACGTGTGACACCGCGCCAAGTTAGTAATTTGGAACGTCAATGACTAAGTTCTTTTCTTTATCAGCTCTACTCATTATTGTGATTTGTGGTTTGTTTAGTCATTCCAGTTTTGCGCAAGTGAAACGCTTGTCAACCAGCGAAGGGTTGTCGCAAAGTTATGTCAATACGATGCTTATCGATAACAGTGGCTATTTATGGTTATCCACTGAGGGCGGTTTAAATCGTTATGATGGCTATGAGGTTGTGCATATCAAAGGCCCTAATGGAGAGCTTGAAGACGCCATCATTGACCGCATTTATCAAGACCCCCAAGGTTATATTTGGATAGCATCTTTGCAAGCAGGGCTATTCCGTTATGATCCGAGTACTGACAGCTACCAACAATTTATTGCAAAGCCCACCACCGAAGAGCAAATTTTTATAGAATCTGTGTTTAGTATGGTTGCGGTTGATGACAAAACGCTCTGGCTAGGCCGAGGCTGGGATTTTGCAAAACTCGACTTAGAAACGCAGCAAGTCACGTCTATTTTTGAAATACCCGATCGTGTAAAAAGCAGCGTTATTCGTGAGTTGTATCCTTATCAAGGTTACATATTTATGGGCACGAGTAATGGGGCATTTGTTTATGAAATCGCATCGGGCCAGGTAAGAAAGCTTGAGCATCTAAGCCAAGCGCCAACACACATGTATCAAAACTATGTGAAGTCGTTTGCCGTAATAGATGAGCATACTTTGTTGGTCGGGGCTGTTCGGGGTTTATACGAAGTCGATATTAGCAACTTACCAGAGATGTTTAACACGCCTGAGGTTCAGTTTAAAAATAAGACCCTAATTAGCGACTTAAATATTTGGGAAATTATTCCACAAAATTCAACGATTACCTTGGGAACCGATAAAGGCTTATTTAACTTTACCCGGGCAACCGGCGACTTGGTTAAAAGTACACGCTTAAAAGACAACGGTTACACCCTTGCTGATACAAGTATCATTGATATCGTAAAAGATCGCTCCGGAGGCATGTGGTTAGCCACCAAGAACGATGGCGCTTTTTATCTCTCGTATGATAATTATAACTTTGTAAATGTGGTGGCCAATTCGATTAAAGGTGACGGCTTATCGCATCATTCAATTTGGGGTATTGCAGAGTTTCAGGGCAGGCTGTGGCTTGCGACCCACAATGGTCTAACGGCCGTTGACTTAGACACGTATGAAAGCGAAGTCTTTTTAAAAGACTACCAAATAGATTTAATCACGACCGAATTCACTGTTTACCAAATAATGCCTTATAAAGCGCAACTTTGGTTGCACACGAATCGGGGAATTTTTAGCTTTAATCCAAAGACGGGTGAAGTAACTCCCGTTAATACGGCAGACCCTAAGCAGCAAGAACTCATTAACGATTGGGTGCATGGGGTTCTATTAATGCCGTCGGGCGATTTGTATTACGTTCACCCCGATTTCGGTATGTTTGTTTACAATATTGATAGCCAAGAGGTGACACGTTTAGGTGGTAAATTTGATGAATTTGAGCCTTTCTTAGCCTATGGGTTCTTGCCGGCCTTATCAAGCAAGCCCGATGCACCGTTATTTTATAATGCGGGGATCTTATATCAGGTTGATCCTCACAGTTATGAACTGACCACCATTTATACGGTGCCCGAGCAGCATGAAAATGTTGCTGTGAATGTGATGTCTTACATTATTGATAACAATAATGTCTTGTGGTTATCGTTATCGAATTTTGGCTTGATTGGCCTAGATGCCACAACGTACGAGCATATCTACACCATTGATCTTGAAAAAAATAAGCTAGGCACTTTATTGTACGATATGGTGCTTGATGAAGCCGGAATGATTTGGATGAGTAGTCATAAAGGGCTGTGGCGACTCAACCCCGATAATATGCACTTTCAACAGTTTACTGGTTCAGAGGGGCTTTTTTCTACCGAGTTTAATAGTGGCGCATTTACCAAATTAAAGTCTGGGCAAATTGTTTATGGCACCCTTAAAGGCTTTACCTATTTTTACCCGATGGATAACCACTATCAGCAAGCTTTGATTGATCACGTTAATATCACCAACTTGGATTTAATGTCTCGTGACTTACCTGCTGAGCTTAAACAGCCAATAGACAGTGTGGTACTTGAGCATGATGACATCGGTCTCGAGGTTGCTTTCTCAGCCATGGCGTTCAATTACCAAGAGCGTGTTATTTATGAGTATCAACTTGGCGATGGGCAAAAAACCTACACGCGAAATAATAACCGTGTTCTTTTTCCAAAATTAAGTGCAGGCAAGTACCACCTTAAAGTGTGGGCAAAAGACCCCTTAACGGGAGATTTAACCCCGCCGGCAACATTAAACATCGAAGTAAAATACCCACCATGGCGTGCGCCACATTTTATTTTGCTTTACCTTATATTAGCGGCGCTACTTGTAGCTGCTTGGCTCTTTAGACGTAATCGTATGCAGCAAATTTTGCTTGCCGCACACAAAGAAAGTAAAGAAAGTGAGGCGCGACTAAAACTTGCATTAGAGGGAAGTCATTCTGGTGTTTGGGATTGGTCGTCGCAAAGCCCGATTATTTATCAGCCTAGGCTGAAAAATGAACTGGGCTATGACAGTGACAGTGTTAATCTAGATGACTATTTGGCAAAGATTCACCCACATGATAAACAAACCTTTCGCTTAGAGTGGCTGGAGTTTTTATCTACTCAAAAAGGCTATTTTAACTGCACGTATCGTTTACGACACGCCGATGGTCAATGGCGTTGGTATAAAGATTTCGGCAAGGTGGTTGAATGGCAAGACAACACGCCTGAGAAAGTGGCTGGCACCTACACGAATATGACCCGAGAACTGGTATTTGAAGAAAACGCCCGTTTATTTGGTGCGGCGTTTGAACAAACCCGAGACTGGGTGTTTATTATGGATAAAAACTTGCGTATTCGTGCTACTAATCAGTCGTTCCAAAGTGCCTTTGGCTTTCCTGCTGATCCGCGTTCGAGTCGTTCTTTAACTCTCGGGTTGTCTATTCCGGCACGTATTCACTATTTACGAGTAATGCAAAAACTGCAATCAGGTGAACACTTTTCAGCAGAAGATGTTGTTGAAGTTGCCAACGGCGAAAAGCGTCAAGTGCTCATTAAAATAAGTGCTGTTGCGGGGAGTAATCGTCAACTCGACAGTTATGTGATTATTGTCACTGATATCAGCGCGCAAAAGCTGGCTGAGAATGAACTGCACTTATTAGCCAATTACGACACGCTCACCGGATTGCCGAACAAAACATTATTCAGTGACCGTGTAAGCCATGCTATCGAGCAAGCTGATTACCATCAAACGAAAGCAGCCTTGTTAAATGTAAATATTAAGCGATTTAAATACTTTAATGATTCATTGGGTCACGAAGAGTCTGATGAGCTTATCAAGCGAGTTGCAAAGCGATTGAAACAAGTGCTGCGCCCGCAAGATAGTTTGGCAAGGTTTGAAGGTGATGAGTTTGTGATCCTCGCTGAAGATCTCAAACAGGTCGATGAGCTATTATCGCTATGCGCGAAAGTTATGGATTGTGTTGAAAGCCATATTGAGCTTAATCAACAAGCGGTAAAAGTGAACTTAAGTGTTGGGGTTGCTGTGTATCCCGACGACGCCCTCGATACAAAAGCGCTGTTAAAAGCGGCGAATGTTGCCCTCTACCATGCTAAGCGGTCTGTGGAGGGACGTTATCAGTTCTATAAGCAAGAGATGAATTTACAAGTGCAGCGGACTCTGCATTTAGAGTCACAATTAAGCAAAGCGTATCAAGAGCATGAATTTTGTAATTACTATCAACCCATTGTTAGTTCAAAAACACGTCAAGTTGTAGGGTTAGAGGTGTTATTACGCTGGCCTAGTAATGATGATTATCAGCCTGAAGACTTTGCCAATGCTGCTGAAAGCTCAGGGCTTATCACCAAAATTATGCTGCAAACTTT
Source organism: Pseudoalteromonas sp. MB41 (assembly GCF_020966275.1). Lineage (NCBI taxonomy): Bacteria > Pseudomonadati > Pseudomonadota > Gammaproteobacteria > Alteromonadales > Pseudoalteromonadaceae > Pseudoalteromonas > Pseudoalteromonas sp. MB41. The sequence goes on from NZ_JAJJZF010000003.1 coordinate 129,150, forward strand.
ATCGCGTGCATTAATCGAGTTACGACAATGGCGCGTGTCGCACCCCGATTTATATATCTCTATTAACTTATCGGCATTTGATTTTGAAAGTACTCATTTAGTCGAAAATATTCATCAAGCTTTAACACTCAGCCATGTACCCGCCAGTGCTGTTGTATTCGAAATTACTGAATCAGTGATGATGCGAGATTCAGAGAAAGCCCAATTAAGCATGAATAAATTAAAAGCATTAGGCTGTAAAATTTATATGGATGACTTTGGCACGGGCTACGCTTCTCTAACGTATTTAAAACGGTTCCCGGTTGATGTTTTAAAAATAGATAAAAGCTTTGTGCACGATATCGGGGTTGATAAAGATGACGAAGCTATTATTAATTCAACACTCACATTGGCGAAAAGCCTAGGCAAGGAGTGTGTTGCTGAAGGGGTTGAAAATACCACCCAGCTTCGCTTCTTACACGCTCGTGGTTGTGAATACTTACAAGGTTATTTGTTTAGTAAAGCTGTTCCGGGGGATGAAGTAAGCCCCTTGTTAAATGCGCAGTGGCATGCAGAATTTGATGACTAAAACAGATAAAGCCGCGGGCTTTATCTGTTTTACTGTTAATCTTGGCGTTTACCGCAGTGACGGCAATAAAGATTACTGTGACGATTTTTAAGTTCGTTATGAATCGCCTTGTTTGCTTCTTGCTTACTTAAACCGAGCTTGTAACGCAGATTCTCAAGGTGTTCTTCTTGAATCGCTGATAAATGACCATCTTCCATCGCTTCATGCACCGCATCAGTAAACAACAAACGGCGCTTACGAAGTTGCTCAGAAAAGCTGGATGCTAATAAACCGGTAGGAATTGCCACCATTCCCATACTGACTAAGGTAATGGCACCCCCAAATAATCGTCCAAGCGGAGTAACAGGCACCACATCCCCATAACCTACAGTCGTCAGAGTGACCATGGCCCACCACATAGCCGATGGAATAGAGCCAAACTTGTCGGGTTGCACATCGTGCTCAATTAAATAAATTCCGCATGATGCAATGATCAGCACAACCGCCATAATGAAAAAAGCGGCAAGCAAAGAGCTACTTTCATCGCGAAATGACTGTAACAACAGCTGCATAGCTCGAGAATAGCGGGTGAGTTTAAAGATACGCATTAAACGTAATACCCGCAAAAAGCGCAAATCAACACTGACGAAAACCATTAGCAAGGTCGGTAAAATGGCAATAAGGTCGATGAGTGCTAAGGGAGAAAAAAAGTATTTAATACGAATTTTTGAGTTGGTTAGCGGGCTCTCTTTGTGGGCACTTTTATCGACACATGACCAAAGGCGCAAAATGTATTCGAGCGTAAAAATACCGACAGAAATAAGCTCGAGCATTAAAAACTCATGCTTATACTGTTTAGCGAGGTGACTTACAGACTCTAAAACAATGGCCACCACATTGATCATGATAAGTGACATTAAGAACACATCGAGTGCTCGTCCTAGGCGTCGGTACTTGCCGTTTCCTTCAAAAACACGGGCGGTATAAGTTCTTAAGCGATGCAACGTTCTAATCCGTTTTTAAGTTAAATTTAACAGCATATTGATGCTGCCTTCTTCAAAGTCGCGGGTAATTTTAAAGCCCAGTTTACGCGCAAGTTCGATCATGCCGGTGTTTTCGGGTAATGTTATTCCGGCAATGCGTTTAACCCCTTGGCTTTTGCAATGTTCAATAGCGGCATTCATGAGTATAGTGCCAAGCCCTAAACCTTGACAGTCAGAGCGTACCACAATTGCAAATTCGGCTTCTTGTTTATCAGGATCCATTAATACGCGAGACACGCCTAGCGTGCATGCAGAGCCATTTTGCTCTTGGCTAACAATGAACGCCATTTCACGGTCGTAATCAATTTGTGTCATTTTTGCCAGTTGGTCGTGATTAAACTGTGGCAGTTCGCCAAAAAAGCGTTTGTAGCGATCTTCTTTTGTTAACGATTGATCAAACTCAAGGTGCGCCTGTTCATCTTCGGGTTTTATTGGTCTAAGTTGAGCTTGAGTATTGTTTTTTAAAGTTACTTCTTTGACCAACTCAATGGGATAAGGGCGTATACACAAGCGCTTGCGGTTTGCTTTTGCTTTGTAGCGGCTTAAGCTTATTGTGGCATCAAGAACTAAAAATTGCCCGTTGCTAGCAAGGATAGGGTTGAGCTCTACGCTGGTAATATCAGGCTGGTCTATTACCAATTGTGAGATACGAGTGAGTAGGGCACATAAACGGTATTTATCGACTTTTTCCGGTAATACGCGGTCTTTTAACACGCCTTTGTCGTGGGCTGCTGCAATTAAATATTTCGCAAGATTCATATTAAGAGGAGGAAGCGCGACCGCCGCTTGCCCAAACTCAAGGCCTGTGCCTGCTTCGCCAAGTAAAATAACAGGGCCAAAGTTTGGCTCTGTTTTAATGGCGATACGCAGTTCATTTGCGCCGGCACGGGGGGCCATTTTTTGCAGTGAAAATCCTTCTATATGCGCATCAGGATAGGTGTTTTTAATTCTAAGCAGCATCGCAAAGGCGGTTTGCTCTACTTCTTGTGCATCGTTTAAGTTAAGTACCACACCGCCTACTTCTGATTTAGACGGAATATTGGGGCTAATTAGTTTTAACGCCACTGGAAAACCAAGCTCAATGGCTTGTTCTTTCGCCTCTGTAGGCGTGTAAGCAACTTCGGTTTGAATACAGTCAATACCATAGTGGGTTAAAATTTGGCTTGCCTGATGTGTTGATAAGTAGCTTTGCTCATCGAGCAGAAACTCATTGACCAACGCCTTGGCAGCTTCTTTATTTATTTTCGCATCATCTGTATTTGATTCGGGTGTCTGTGTTAAATGTTTTTGATTTCGACGATAACTTACTAAGTGCATAAATGCCCCCACCGCGCCTTCAGGAGTACGGTACGTAGGAATCGCATTATTGGCACACACTCGACGCGCAGCGTAAGCAGCATCTTCTCCCATAAAATTGGTCATCACATAAGGGCGCGCCATTTTGGGAATTTTTTGCAGTGTTTCAACAATAATTTCAGCGTAATCTTCGCTAGGGGCAAGGGCCGAAGGAGTATGAATAATCAAAAGATTTTTAACTTCTTTTGCTTGCAGCAATATCTCTAGAGCTTGTTGATAACGTTTAGGTGCTGAATCGCCAAAAATATCCACTGGGTTTGAGGTCATCTCTGATTGTGGAATAACTTTATTAAGCGCTGCGCGTGTTTCATCGCTAAGCTCTGCTAACTTACCTGAACTTTGTAATAAGGTATCAACGGCCATCACACCAGGCCCACCGCCATTGGTGAGAATAGTGAGTTGCTCAACTTTTAGAAGTTTTGGGTGCATTGCCAGCGTTTGTGTGGCTGCAAATAGCTCCCGCAAATCGTTAACGCGAAGCATCCCCGCACGTTGAAAGAGTGCATCATACACAGCATCTGAACTTTGTGTTCCACCGGTGTGGATTTCGGCGGCCAGTGCCCCTGCGCTAGTTTTACCTGTTTTTATGGCAATAACAGGTTTGCTGAATGCTGCAGCACGGGCTGCTGAAATAAAATTGCGAATATCTTCAATGTTATCAATATATAAAAGAATGGCTTTGGTTTTAGCATCACGGCCTAAAAAGTCGAGCAGCTCATCAAAGTCAATATCCAGACAGTCACCAACAGAGACAAAATACGAAAAGCCAATTTCTTTGTTTTTAGCCCAATCAAGTATGGTTGAACACACCGCGGCTGATTGCGAAACAAAAGCGAGCTTACCTGGGCTTGCAATTGTGTGCGAAAAGCTTGCATTTAAGCCAATATGCGGAATTAATAAGCCAAGGCAATTAGGCCCAAGTAAAGATACATTTGCCGTTAAAGCGGCTTCTTTTAGAGCCAGCTTTTGCTCAGGGTTAAGCCCCGCAGCAATCACCACCGCGTGTTTACAGCCTATTTCACCCAGCTCATTAATAATATTTATTAAGGTATTTTTGTTAGTACAAATAACAGCAAGGTCTGGTATTTTTGGTAACTCGGCAATACTTGGGTAGGCAAGTACACCATGCACCGCCGTGTGATTTAGACTCACGGGCATGATTGGACCTTTAAAGCCTCCTTGCAAAAGGTTACGCATTACCACAAAACCGGCTCGGTTAGGGGAATTAGAGGCGCCAATAACAGCGACTGACGTTGGATTAAAGAATTGGCTAATGCGTTTAACGCTCATGCTGTGTCCTTTGCTTGCGCATTGTTGTAAACATTTCAGGGTCTGTTAAGTTTATATACATAAGATAACCCTTTTATACATATAAGATAACCTGTTTACTGTGACTTTTCGAGTCGAAAACAGTGACCTATATCAAGGAGAAAGGCATGAGTAAAGCACAGCCATTTAATATTGTTATTGCTGCTGTGGCATTGGCAATAGGTTTACTGGGACTTGGCTTTATATTGAAAAGTGCGGCACTTGATGTCAAAGCAATGGAGCGCACCGTCAATGTTAAAGGGCTTGCTGAAATGGAAGTGGCTGCAGACACCGTAATTTGGCCATTACAATTTTCAGATGCCGATAATAACCTAGAGAAGCTTGTTGCACGCATTGAGAATAAAAATGATGCGGTGGTGGCATTTTTAAAATTACACGGCTTTAATGACGAAGAAATTAGCAATGGCAGCCAATCAATTATTGATAAACAAGCCCGAGAGTATGGGGGAGAAAATCAGCAATTTCGCTACATTGCTCGCTCAAATGTGATTGTATATTCTAGCGATATTGAAAAAGTTCAGCATGCTTTGGGCCAAGTTAGTCAATTAGCCAAGCAGGGCATTGCCGTGGTACAAGATAATTACGAAACACGCATTCAATATTTGTTTAATGGTTTAAACGAAATTAAACCAAAAATGGTCCAAGAAGCGACCGAGAAAGCACGTGAAGTCGCCATGAAATTTGCCAAAGACTCACAGTCTAAATTGGGCAAAATAAAAACGGCGCATCAAGGCCAGTTTTCGATTAATGATAGAGATTCAAACACACCACAACTTAAAAAAGTACGCGTGGTGACCAGTATTGAATATTATTTATCTGACTAAGCCAAATACAACAGCAAGAGGCAGTCGCATGTGAGTGCACACTATCACCATGCGACTCAGTGCACCTAATATAAACCCGCCACTAAATGCGATGGCAACTCCCAGCAAACCCCACTGATCTTTTAAAATGAATGCCATTAAAATTGTCACGCTGGTCGCCGCTAATAATACGTATAAATTAATCAGCGGATTGCCTTTTAATTTTATAAGACTGCTTGCGAGTATGCGTGCAGGCAGAAAAAGTTGCCCGAGTAACATGAGCATAAGCACCCAAAAACCTTGTTGTAATTGTGTTTCGCCATACAGGCTCAGCAGTGGCTTTGCTAATAGTGCTAGGATAATGATTGCGCCAAAATTAAATCGCCACAGTACACTCATTAATTCACTAACGGCTTTTGAATTATCGTTTTCGGCCATTAATATCGGTTTTAAATACTGGTTGGCGGCATTGCCTAAAATAGTCAGCAAGCCTGCAATCACAACCGCAGGAAAAAACACACTCACGCCCTGCGCGCCAAACCAATGATGAACAAGAAGCACATCGAGCTTGGCAACCAGCACTGTGCCAGCACCGCTTGCTAACATGATTAAGGAATCTTTACACCACTGTTTCGTTTGATAGTGTGCGATACGTGGTTCAATTATGCCTTTGATGAGCCAGTATTGATAACACACTACGCAGAGCATACTGCAAAACAACAACACACAAATACTGACTAGTGATAATTCGCCATAGCTAAAATAAAGCAAAAGACATAAAAGCGCGCTGAGCAGTTCAAAAATGCATTGCTGGGTGATAAGGCCGATTTTAGGTTTATTTAAAGCCACTAAAAAAGCAGACTGACTTTGCATAATGGCACCAATCGGGACTAGTAGCAGTAAATAAATAACGTGTTCTTTGGCACTTTGATGCGGTGAAATTGCTTGAAAGCTAATAACGATAGAGGCCACAAAAAGCACTCCAAAAATAGCCGACGCAGCTAAATAAACATGCCTTAAACCACGTAATAAGTCATGTTGTTGGTGTGTGTATAGCGGGTAGCTAATGCGCATTAATGATGAGGAAAAACCCATACTGGCTGGCAGTAGAAGAATTTCACACAGCGCTAATAAAGCAGCAAAAGTACCAAATTCATCAGTGGTAAGTAACCGTGCCAAGCACAAGGTAAGAATGATACGGCTGCCATGGTTAAGGGCCGTAAAACTACTTAAAGACAAAAAGCCTTTGACGACATCTTTGTTCATATTACGACTGTTTAAGTGCCGTGATTAATTGACTCGTTGATACTTGTAAATAGGCTGCACACAGCAAAACTTTACAGTCTGCATTTGTTGGCAAATGCGGCGCGTAAAACGCTTTTAGTTGAGAGATTAATGCATTTACGGCGGAAGGACTGTGGCGTTGGTCAACTTCCATCATGGCCAGCAGAGCTGAAAACTCATGCTTTGCCAGCATCTGGGTATTTTTATTACACGCGATAAAGCAGCCAATTGGCGTTAACTGATCATGGTTTAGGGTTGTTAGAGCATCAGCTAAACTTTCGTTACTTTCAAAGAGCATGAGTGAGCGCAGGTAGTTAAATGGTAGCGCGTCTGCTCTACATTGACTAAAAAGGTGATGTAACAGGGTATTGCCTTGCTGATCGGTGATACTAAACGCGTTTTGAAATTTCAGACCGGGTGTGAAAAAGCTAAGCTTATCAATATCATCTATAAAGCTCACCGCTTCGCGAGGCAAAGGGCTTGCCTCAAGTAAGTGCGCTGCAACATTTTGTAAAAACAGGTATTTTACTTCACTACTGCACGCTAGTTGATAGAGGTGTTGTAATTGCGCTGCCTGCAAAACCCCCGATAAACGTTGGTAATCGCTAAGCAGTTCTTTTAATTGATGATGCTGAAGTCGGCTGTTCAATTGATCAATAGCGCTTTGCATGAAAATACTCGTTTTTTATTATTTATACATTTATAGCTCAACGACTTGTTTAAATAAATAAAAAAGGCCGCTGAGCGGCCTTTTTAAAGTCTATTTAGTTTAAGCAGCTTGTTTTTTTGCAACCCACTGGTCAACAAATTTCTCAAGTACATTTAATGGTACTGCACCATTTTTAAGTACAACATCGTGGAACTCACGAATATCGAATTTATCACCCAGCTGTTCTTTTGCAGCTTCACGCAGCTCTAATATCTTTAACATACCCACTTTGTAAGCGGTTGCTTGAGACGGCATTACAATGTGACGCTCCACCATTTTAACGCCATCAGACGTTGCGTTTGGTGTGTTATTAACGTAATAGTCAATACCCTGTTGGCGTGTCCATTTCATCGCATGGATACCGGTATCAACAACTAAGCGACACGCACGCCATAATTCCATTGCAAGGCGACCGAAGTCTGAATATGGGTCTTCATATAAGCCCATTTCTTTTGGTACTAGCTCAGAGTATAAGCCCCAGCCTTCAACATACGCAGTGTAACCACCAAACTTACGGAACTTAGGCACGCCTTCAAGTTCTTGTGCGATGGCGATTTGCATGTGGTGGCCCGGAATACCTTCGTGATAAGCAAGTGCTTCCATTTGGTAAGTTGGCATTGCTTCCATATCGTAAAGGTTTGCGTAGTAAATACCTGGGCGAGAGCCATCTGGCGCAGGTTGTTGATAGAACGCTTTACCTGCTGCTTTTTCGCGGAATGCTTCAACAGCTTTTACTTTTAAATCGGCTTTTGGTTTAACAATGAAAAGCTCATCTAAGCGAGATTTCATGTTATCAATGAGGGCTGTCGCTTCATCAAGGTAGCGCTGTTTACCTTCAGCTGTATTTGGGTAGTAGAACTGCTTATCAGTTTTCATGAATTGCATGAATGCTTTTAAGTCACCGTCAAAGCCTACTTTTTCTTTAATCGCGCGCATTTCGTCGTGAATACGTGCAACCTCAGCTAAACCAATTGAGTGGATTTCTTTTGCTGTTAAATCGGTTGTTGTTGTGCGTGCAAGGGCATTGTTGTAGAACGTTTCACCATCTGGGAATTTCCACGCACCATCACGCTCGTCAGCGCGTTTTTCTAACTGCGCTAAATAGTTAATTAGCTTCGTGTAAGAAGGCTTAACAGCCGCTTTTAGTGCTTTTTCTGCATCGTTGATAAGCGCTGATTTTTCGCTTTCACTAATCTCTAATGCGGCAACTTTACGTTTAAAGTCAGCTAAAAGAGTTGAGTCTTCACCTGTATCAAATGGTGCACCATGTAGAATGTTCTTGCTTGAATCAATGACATGTGGGAATACAAATTTAGGTGCGATGATACCTTTATCAGCACGCACGTCGAGGTCTTTGATTAGCTGATCAATAACCATCGTTACGCCGTTTAAGCGAGAGATATACGCTTTCGCATCTGAGACATCAGCAATTTGATGTTGGTTAATTAAAAATGCAGGGATCATCGAATGAACACCAAACATTTGATTTACAGGGTAGTTGTAATGACGCCATTTAAAATCTGCAATTTCATTTTCAAGTGCTTGTTTTTTTAGGTCGTAGCTTACTTTTGTCGCGTCATCTAATAGTTCGCGGTTAATTGCTTTTAAAGCGACAAGATCAGCTTTGGTTTGCTCAAAGTCTGCAAGAACGCGTTCTTCGCTACCATCATCCCATTTATCGTAATCTTTTTTGATACCCATGTATGTTTGATAAACAGGGCTTTTCATTACATCACGGTTAAACGTGTCTTCAAAAAACGCATTCGCTTTATCGATTTCACTTTGTACAGGTTGGGTTTGTACAGTGGGCGCTGGGGTTGGTTGTTCTTGCATTTGTTGGCAACCGCCAAGTAATGCAACACTTACCGCTGCAGCGATGAAGGTCAGTTTACGCATTATCGTTCCTTTCTTGTTAGAAATTTAATTATTAATAGAATTCTTAAACGAACAATTCTAGCAGGTCATTTAAAAAGCGCTGGCCTTTTGCACTGACTTGCCAATTGTTTTTATTATCTGTTAGTAAGCCTTTTTTAATTGCTTCGTTCAAGGCTTGTTCTTGGCTTTGCAGTGACAAATTTGTAAGCAAAGATAAATCACCTTTTGGGCAAGGCTCAACTAAACGAAAACGATTCATAAAAAATTCAAACGCTAAATCATCGTCAGCAACCTGCCATTGTTCGTACAAATAAGGCTTTGCGAGATCCATATAACCACGCGGATGTTTTACTTTTACTGTACGCGTGATGATCTTCGTATTTGCGTCAGTCACCTTACCATGGGCCCCACAGCCAATACCGAGATAATCGCCAAATCGCCAATAATTTAAGTTATGTTGACATTGGTAGCCGGGTTTCGCATAGCCAGAAATCTCGTATTGCTGATAACCTGCATCTGCAAGGAGTGCTTGTCCCTGTTCTTGAATATCCCACAATATATCGTCGTGCGGTAACGTGGGGGGTTTTGAGGCAAACTGAGTATTAGGTTCAATTGTTAATTGATACCACGAAATATGCGGGGGATTTAATGCGATGATTTTTTCAAGGTCACTAAGTGCATCTTCAAGAGATTGCCCTGGTAAACCATGCATTAAATCTAAATTAAAACTGTTGAGCCCAGCTTGGTGTGCTTGTTTTGCTGCATAGCTTGCTTCATCCGCGCCATGTATACGACCGAGGGCTTTCAGCTTGTCGTTCTGCATGCTTTGCACACCAATCGAAATTCGGTTTATGCCAGCCGCGACGTACTCTTTAAAGCGGCCTGTTTCTACAGTGCCTGGGTTGGCCTCTAAAGTGATTTCGCAGTTTTCACTCAGGCCAATTAATCTATCGACCTCGCCAAGTAAGCGGGTGTATGCCTCACCTGTGAGTAAACTTGGCGTGCCGCCACCTATAAAAATACTGTGGATTTTACGCCCTTGTACTAAATGTAAATCCGCTTTTAAGTCATCAATTAGGTGTTGAACATACTCTTTCTCGGGGATCGTACCTTTTTGACCATGGCTGTTAAAGTCGCAGTACGGACACTTTTGCACGCACCACGGTACGTGCACATATAAACTTAACGGGGGTAAACTCACAGGCCGCCTTTTTGCTGCAATTGCGCAAGTAGTTGCTTAAGTGCTTGGCCGCGGTGGCTCAGGGCATTTTTTTGCTCTTTTGTCAGCTGTGCGCTGGTGCATTGTTCTGAAGGCACATAAAAGATGGGGTCATAACCAAAACCGCCTTGGCCATCTTGGCTGTGCGTGATTTCACCTTCCCAGCTCGCACTGCAAATAAGCGGTGTCGGGTCATCAGCATGGCGCATTAAAACCAGAACACACCAAAAACGAGCGCTACGTACAGGGTTATCAGCCAGCTCGCTTAAAAGTTTATCAATGTTGTCTTGGTCACTGGCATTTTCGCCAGCAAAACGTGCAGAATAAACACCTGGTGCGCCATGTAAGCCATCGACTTCGAGGCCAGAATCATCTGCAATTGCAGGCAGCCCAGTAATCTTTGCTGCATGACGCGCTTTTATTATCGCATTTTCAACAAATGTAGTGCCTGTTTCTGGCACGTCAGGAACCTGAAAATCGCTTTGCGGAACCACATTAATGTTAAGCGGGCTAAGCATGCTCGCCAGCTCTTTTACTTTGCCAGGGTTACCCGTGGCTAAAACTAAAGTGTTGTTCATAGGGGCATTAATCTACGTAAAATTTTTGCTGAAATGTCAGTGTTTGTACTTTGCCGTTTTTATTAATCTCGATATTAAAACGGTAAATTTCTTCATTGCTGTAGTCGATTTGTGCAAGGTAATAAATCGCATCGCCTTCAACAACTTCTTTAAATTCAAGTTGTTTACTATTGCCGAGTAGGTTACGTGCCGTGCCTGTTAGTGTGGCAGTTTGCGCCGTTTTATCGCTGTTTTTTAGCACCGAAATATTAATAATTCCTTTGCTTGGGCTGCGCACTAAATCGTAGTTTTTGGCAATGTCGGGTTGTATAAAGGTTGAAGGAAAAGCGATGTAATGTACTTCAAATGGACCAAGTATTTTATATTGTGCGCCGGCTTGTTGTTCAGCCTTCGCTGCTGTTGTGAATAAACTGAGGGCAAGTAAGGTAAAAAGAATAATCTGTTTCATGGTATTTCTCACTTAATAAAAGAGGCCTTACGGCCTCTAAATTAGATACTCAATGTTTAGCCAATCAAATCAATTAATAAAAATTGTAAGAACTGCAAGGCAATGATCAGTACTAAAATTGACAAGTCTAAACCACCCAGTGGTGGTATAACTTTACGAATAGGGCGTAACATAGGTTCAGTTAGCTGGTGGAAAACCGCTTCAATAGGGTTGTAGCCTTGGCTTACCCAGCTTAATAAAGCACGAATAATTAACACCCAAAATAGTAAGTTTAACCCTTCTTTTATTACCGTGATTAACGCAGTCACAAAGACAGGCGCGGCAGCCCAACCACCATAAAACAGTAAAAAGACGGCACTAAGCTTTGCCACTGCGACTAAATACGCAAGGACTAACGACGCGATGTCAAAGCCACCCAACCCTGGAATGATTTTACGTAATGGGTTTACTGCAAACGATGTAGCTTTTACCACAAACTGGCTAATTGGATTATAAAAGTCAGCTTTTGCCGCTTGTAACCAAAAGCGTAAAAGGACCACCATTAAAAAGAGATCAAAAATAATCTCAACGAGGAATTGCATGGCTTGCATAGTTTTACCTTCAACAAAGTAAGCTTAAAGTTCTTTTTCCATTTCTTCTGCGCGGGCAATACAGGCATCCATTGCATCGGCAACGGTACCAACAAGGCCTTGTGCTTTCAGGTGCTCAACGGCTGCGTGAGTTGTACCGCCTTTTGATGTGACGTTTGCACGCAGCTGTGAAATACTAATGTCTTGCTGAGAAAGCGCCATTTCAGCTGCACCTAGCGCCGTTTGTTGTACTAAGCGGCGTGCATCTTCATCACTAAAGCCAAGTGCTTTTGCCTTTTCTTCGATGGCTTCCATAAATAAGAAAAAGTAAGCGGGCGAAGAGCCGGTAACGGCGATGATATCGTTTATTTGCGACTCTTGCTCGACCCAGACAACAATACCTGTACATTCAAATACTTGCTGTACAAACTCATGCTCTTCTGCGGTTTCGTCAGCGCCAAATAGACCCGACACGCCACGACCAAGTAATGATGGTGTATTTGGCATACAACGAACCATTTTTACCTTTTGGCCCAGCATTTCACGTAAACGATTTACGGTTAAACCTGCCGCGACAGAGATAAATAGCTTGTCGCTAAAATCAACGCCTGAATCTTGGAATGATTGGCATAAATCGCCCATCATTTGTGGTTTAACAGACAATACAATCACATCTGCATCACGAAGTGCCGCGTTGTTATCCGCGGTGGTTTGCACCCCGAAATCAGCAGCAACCTTAGCTAATTTCTCTTGGTTGCGATTGGTTGCAATGATGTTTTTTGCTGCAAAACCGTTCTTTACCATGCCGCCAATAATGGCGTAGCTCATGTTACCCGTGCCTATAAATGCGATTTTTTTATCTGACATATGTCTGTTATCACCTTTTAATTTCGTTGGCCAAATATATCCGTGCCAATGCGTACCATGGTTGAACCAGCTGCAATTGCTGCTTCAACATCGTTACTCATACCCATCGACAAGGTGTCTACTTGGGGATATTGGGCCTTTAGTTTATCAAAGCAAGCGCTTAATTGCTCAAAATATTGTAATTGTTGCTGTGCATCGTCGGTTTTGGCTGGGATAGCCATCACGCCACGCAAACATAAATTATCGCAGCCACTAATAAATTCTGCCAGTGACATTAGCTCATCAGGGTGGCAGCCTGACTTAGCCTCTTCTAAACTGATATTAACTTGGATTAATACGTTCAGTGGTGTTTTGTCTTTTGGTCTTTGCTCGCTAAGACGTTTGGCTATTTTTGTACGGTCGACACTTTGTACCCAGTCAAAATGTGTGGCCACTTGGGCGCTTTTATTGGACTGAATGGGGCCAATAAAGTGCCAAACTATGTCTGTTAAGTGGGCAAGTTCAGTGACTTTTGTCACGGCTTCTTGCACGTAAGACTCACCAAATTGGCGTTGGCCGTGCTGGTAGGCAGCCACAATATCTTCGACTGGTTTAGTCTTTGAAACTGCTAACAAGCTAATAGCGTGTTCATCGCGTTGATTATTTTTTGCAGCTAGGGCAATTCTTGCGTAGGCGGATTTGAGTCGTTCTGCTATTGTAACCATATAATTATCAGTTGGTTGTGGAGTCATAAATGGATATTACCGAATTATTGGCCTTTAGTGTGCAACACAAAGCCTCGGATTTACACTTATCATCGGGTGTGTCACCTATGATACGCGTTGATGGCGATGTGCGTCGTATAAATATTCCAGCATTAGAACAAAAAGATGTAAATAGTCTGGTTTACGATATTATGAACGATAATCAGCGTAAGGACTATGAACAAAACCTAGAAGTGGATTTTTCATTTGAAGTCCCTAATCTTGCGCGTTTTCGTGTTAATGCATTTAATTCAAACCGTGGTCCTGCGGCGGTATTCCGTACTATCCCCAGCGAAGTATTAACGCTTGATGATTTAGGTGCGCCAGATATTTTTAAAACCATTTCCGATAACCCGCGTGGTTTAGTGTTGGTTACTGGGCCTACGGGTTCGGGTAAATCAACTACCTTAGCGGCAATGGTTGATTACATTAATCAAACTAAGCATCATCATATTCTCACGATTGAAGATCCTATCGAATTTGTTCACGATAACAAACTGAGTCTGATTAACCAACGTGAAGTGCACCGTGATACTCACAGTTTCTCGAATGCGCTGCGCAGTGCGTTGCGTGAAGACCCAGATGTTATCTTGGTTGGTGAGCTACGTGACTTAGAAACTATCCGTCTTGCTATGACCGCGGCCGAAACGGGTCACTTGGTTTTTGGCACCTTGCATACGACCTCGGCACCAAAAACAATCGACCGTATTATTGACGTTTTCCCAGGTGAAGAAAAAGACATGGTGCGCTCAATGTTGTCTGAATCATTACGGGCTGTTATCTCGCAAACACTGCTTAAAAAAGTAGGGGGCGGGCGAGTGGCTGCACATGAAATCATGATTGGTGTGCCTGCAATACGAAACCTGATCCGTGAAGATAAAATTGCGCAGATGTACTCATCGATTCAAACGGGAGCATCTCATGGTATGCAAACCATGGATCAATGTTTAGCAAATCTAGTGAACTATGGGATTGTTACAAACGCGGATGCGCGCGCGAAGGCGCAAGATAAAACCCAATTTGGTGGCTAACGGAGAAAGTTGACATGTCTTTACCTTTAAATCATTACTTAAAAGTGATGATTACTAAAAACGGCTCTGACTTATTTGTTTCAAGTGAGCTGCCAGTAAGTGCGAAAATTAATGGTGAACTCATCCCGTTAAGTGACGAGAAACTTTCTGATGAAAGCGCACTTGCTATGGTTGAGTCAGCGATGAACGAGAAGCAGCGCAAAGAGTTTCACGACACCAAAGAGTGTAACTTTGCGATTGCTAACGATGAAGGCCGTTTCCGTGTTTCGGCATTTTGGCAGCGCGATCGGGCTGGCATGGTTATTCGTCGAATCGTGACCACCATCCCTGATGTTACTGATTTAGGCTTACCCTCTATTCTTACCGATGTGATCATGGCGAAACGGGGTTTAGTTCTGTTTGTAGGTGGCACGGGAACGGGTAAGTCAACCTCGCTTGCGGCACTGCTAGGTTATCGTAATCGAAACCAGCGCGGGCACATTTTAACTATTGAAGACCCGATTGAATTTGTCCATGAACATCGTAAAAGTATCATTACTCAACGTGAAGTGGGCCTTGATACCGAGAGTTTCGAATCGGCGTTGAAAAGCTCACTGCGTCAGGCGCCAGATGTCATTTTGATTGGTGAGATTCGCTCGCAAGAAACCATGGAGTACGCATTAAGCTTTGCTGAAACAGGGCATTTATGTGTGGCAACACTGCATGCTAATAATGCTAACCAAGCCATTGACCGTATCATGCATTTAGTGCCAAAAGAAAAGCACGATAAGCTTAAGTATGACTTAGCACTTAACTTACGTGCCATCGTCGCGCAGCAATTAGTGCCGACCTCTGATGGGGAAGGGCGCGTTGCTGCCATTGAAATTTTACTTAATTCTCCTATGGTTGCGGAGCTTATTAAGCGCGGCGATATTGGCTCAATAAAAGAGACCATGGCAAAATCGAAAGAAATGGGAATGCAGACCTTCGACCAAGCTTTGTTCGAACTTTACAAGCAACATCGCATCAATTATGCCGATGCCTTGCATCATGCTGATTCACCAAACGACTTACGCTTGATGATTAAGCTGCAAAATAATGAACAAAAGGGCGCTGGATTCTTACAGGGCGTCACCATTGATGGCCTTGATGGTAAGAGTGAGGACTGATGTTGTTGCGAATAAATTTAATCGCTGTGTTATTGCTGTTGAGTTGTGCGCTGCCCGCGCACAGTATTGATGCAAATGAAGTGGTTATATTTATTCGCGATGATGTGTTTGATGATTACAGCCGGTTTTTAAAAGGGCGAGAGCCTATTGAAGTAAAAGACTTTAGCGGCGCGTATATTCGTCGTGATGTGGTTGATATGATCATTGCCCAGCAAGCTTTGATATTGGGGGGATTTACCAAGCCTTTTCGATATCACAAAGGCAATATCAATTACCGAAACACCAAACTGTTAGAAAATGGTAAGTTGCTTATTAGTTTTGACAGTGTGTGGTCACTCGATGCAAATAAGTTGACACGGGATGTGTATGTGTCAGCCCCGGTGATCCGCGAAGGGGAGTATTTTGCGGGGGTATATACTTCGCCTCGTAATGAAAAAGTATTTAAGATAAACCAGCTGTCTGACTTTTCTCAGTTAACGGCGGTTTCTACACCACGCTGGCAAACCGATTGGCAGACACTGTCTGCGTTACCGCTAAAAGAATTACTGCGCGAAGATGAGTGGCTGAGCCAAGTCCGAATGGTATCAATGCAATGGGTTGATTTTGTGATGATGCCCTTAATGCCAAGTTTAAATAATCGCTATATTCTGGAAGATATTAACCTTGTCGCGGTGCCTGATGTGCTACTGCAGCTAAATGATAGTCGTCATTTTATTATTTCGAAGAAACACCCCGATGGCAAAGCAGCGTATACGGCTTTGCAAAAAGGCTTGCAGCAATTACGCGAGGCGGGTGCAATAGAAAAAGCCTACCGCGAGGCAGGCTTTATTCCTGATTTAACACACTATACGGTTATTAATAAACAACCTTAGTCGCCATAAAACTGTTCAAAGAAACTTTCAAGAATAATCACCGCAGACATATTATCCACGTTACCCTTACCTAGATTTTTGTAACCGCCTTGTTCAAATAAGCGCGCTTTGGCATCTGCCGTGGTGAGTCTTTCATCCTGGGTTTCAACCGGAATCGCAAAGTGATTGTGTAGTCGGTTTGCAAACTTTTTGGCTTTGAATGTGACATCTTGCGTGGTGCCATCCATATTGAGTGGCAAGCCAACAACCATCAAATCAGGTTGCCACTCATCGACCTGTTTTTTAATAAGTTGCCAGTCTGGGATGCCGTCTTTTGCTTTCACTGCTTGTAAGCTAGAGGCTGTCCCTGTTAACTCTTGACCTATGGCGATACCAATGCTTTTGGTACCAAAGTCAAAGCCCATTACAGTGCGTTCACCGATGGGCTTAAAAGTGCGTTTTGTCATAGTTGCCGTTTAATTAGTGCGTTTAGGTTAAGCGTGACCGGCTTCAGAGCTTAGTTGACTGACATCAAAACCCAGCATAGAAACCGCTTTTTCCCAGCGTTTTTCTACGGGGGTATTAAAAATAATCTCAGGGTCAGCTTTAATGATTAGCCACGCATTTTCAAGTAGTTCTTGTTCAAGTTGTCCTTGATCCCACCCGGCATAACCTAAGGTGATAATAAACTGCTCGGGTGCTTGCGCTGTGGTGAGAGTTGCGAGCACATCTTTTGAGGTGGTGATCATAATATCACTACTGAGCTTTTGACTCGCCGTGTAGCCCGGCTTAGGCGAGTGCAGTACAAAGCCGCGATCCGTTTTCACGGGGCCGCCGGCGAACACTGCGCGGCCTGCGGCTTGTTGCGTCTTGTCGTTATCAATCTCGATTTTATCGAGTAACTCACCCACCGTGATATTGATAGGCTGGTTAATCACCAAGCCCATCGCACCATCTTGATTATGCTCACAAATATAAGTAACAGCACGCTTGAAAAAAGGGTCTTGCATGCTTGGCATCGCGATTAAGAAATGGTTCTCTAATGACTGCATAGGTCGCCCCTTTTGTTAGGTTTAATTAAGTATGGCTCAGTTTTCTCTCAATGGCATCAAATAAGTGACCAGTAATTGAAATGTCGTAAGCGGCTTCAATTTCTTTGACACAGGTTGGTGCCGTCACATTGATTTCTGTTAGGCGGTCGCCAATAATATCTAAACCAACAAAAATAAGCCCTTTCGCTTTTAGTGTCGGTGCGACAGCTTCAGCAATTTTACGGTCTGAATCACTAATAGGACGTGCTTCGCCACGCCCGCCAGCCGCAAGATTGCCGCGCGTTTCGCCATTTTGAGGAATGCGAGCAAGGCAGTATGGCATGACTTCACCATCAACGACTAATACGCGTTTATCGCCTTGTTTTATTTCTGGAATATAGTTTTGTGCCATGGCAAAACGGCTACCATGTTCAGTCAACGTTTCGCAAATAACACCAATATTCGCGTCATCTTCTTTAACGCGGAAAATTGACGCTCCCCCCATACCGTCCAATGGCTTTAAGATAATGTCTTTATGCTCAGCTAAAAATGCACGAATATCGGCTTGGCTTCGTGTTACGAGCGTATCTGGAGTGTGCTCACTAAACCAAGCGGTGAACAGTTTTTCATTGGCATCACGTAAACTCTGTGGTTTGTTGATAACCAAAGTGCCTGCTTGTTCTGCACGCTCTAAAATATAAGTTGCGTAAATATATTCGGTATCGAAAGGAGGATCTTTACGCATTAAAATTACGTCTAAATCAGCAAGGGCAATGGAGGCTTTTTCTTCAAGCTCATACCAATGATTTACATCATCAAATACACGGGCTTTTGCTGCTGTGGCATAGCCTTGACCTTGGCGCAGTGACAGGTCGTCCATTTCCATGTAGTAAAGTTCGTAACCGCGTTTTTGTGCTTCTATCATCATTGCGAAGCCAGTGTCTTTTTTAATATTAAAGCCACTAATAGGATCAGAGATTATGCCTAACTTAATTGCCATGTTTTTGCCTTTCAATGGTATTGCCATACTGTGGTTAGTGATCTTGATATATGGGTGTTTTTACGATTTTCAATTCGCTAAATCACCAAACTGTAATTGCAATGCACTCAGTACCGTTAATGCCGCGGTTTCGGTGCGCAGTACACGTGGGCCTAAACGAATATCAACGAACGCTTGTTGTTTCGCAATCTCAAGCTCTTCATCGGTAAATCCTCCTTCAGGGCCCACTAAGAACCGCACGCCTGACGAAGGAACTTGAATGGTCTTAATGCTGTGCTCTGCACGTGGGTGCAAGGTTAACTTTATGGCATCGCTGCTTTGTTCTAACCACTCTTTGATATCAATTGGAGGGTGCACCACAGGGACAAAATTTCGTCCAGACTGCTCAGCAGCTGCGATGGCTATTTTTTGCCATTGTTGGTGTTTTTTAGCTAAACGTTCACCGCTGAGTTTGACACCACATCGTTGACTAAAAATAGGAGTGATTTCAGTGATCCCCAGCTCCACTGATTTTTGAATAGTAAAGTCCATTTTGTCACCTCGTGAAACCCCCTGACCTAGGTGGATTTTAAGTGGAGACTCTACGTCATGATCAATAAACTCGAGTGGTTGTACAACGACGTTCTTTTTACTTACTTCAATGATTTCACTGAGGTATTCGCCACCTTCACCATTAAATATTGACACCTGCTCACCGACTTTCATACGAAGTACGCGACCAATATGGCCAGCAGCATCTTCATCAAGGGTGACGGGGTTATCTAATGTGATAACAGAAGGTTGATAAATATGAGGAACTCGCATGGGCTGTCACTTATAAAATAATTTAGCGATATGGTAAGTAAGCAGCGGCTTAGGTGCAATTATTTATTTAAATCTTCGCTTAAAGTGAGGATTTCAGCGCGTGTTTCGGCAATATCTGTTTGGCAAGATAGGTGGTTAATATGTGCGGGATCAGGGCAGGGAATGAAATCAAAGCCTTGCTCGTCTTGGTTTACTAAAAAGCGTACTTTATGCAGTGAGTTATAAATAAATTTTTGCGCGTCGTCTGCTAATTGGTAATCGGTTTGATTAATTAAAACACCTTGAATGTTATGGTGTTCATGTAAATAGCTGGCAAGCTCAGAGACACTTATTTCATTACTAAAATCACAGTAGCAATAATCTTTGATGAGTTGTTCAAACATCAGTTTGACCATATGACGGCTATTCGCACCTGCTACTACAAGGGTAGACCCTTGTGCGTTGGCAAAGTAATGTTGCGTAAATGCGCGACTAAAGTCACTGTCTACATCAACAAGTAAGTAATTGTTTACTTTAAATGGCATGGTGCCTCACGATGTACGTACTTCCGTATCAAATTGAAAACATACTAATTAGTAAATAGCCTATCGCGCCGAAAACGGCAAACTCTATGCATGCAATACCTATGTTATCTTGGTGATCCACTTCTAATGATGTATCTATATTGGGTAGTGAAATATATTTAATTATGTAGCTTAGCACATATAACAATACCCACATCGCACCACAGTGAGACACTAAAGTAAATAAGTTTTCAACCATCTTACCACTAATAAATGAAGCACTGGCAAGACCAGCGTAACCCGCCAATGCAAGGCCAATAGACTTACCCGCATAGCGAATACCAATAGAGGTGTTTTCTAGATTAAAGTTACTTTGTAATGAGGCACCTTGATTTGCTTTAGCAAAGCGGTATTCACGAATTTTACTGTCCAGCGCAAACATCCCTTGTAATACAAAAAAGCTGACCGTTGCGATTAATAAACTACTGTATCCTTGAGTATGGCACCAGTTGTAAAGTCCTAAACTGATAATACAGTTTGCGATTAACATACCGGAGTCAACAAGCGCGGCACACACGTTTTGCTTGAGAATGGCGGCCTCTTCGTTAAAGCGATGTAGAATCCATTTGCGATGAATTAAGTGGCCGACTTTAATAAAGGCAAATAATAACGCGATTAAAATAACCACCTTGAGTGGGTTAGACTGGGCTGCACTTAAACTAATTTCATCAAAAATGTACGCGATAGTCGCGATCACTACTAAGATTTCACTGGCAAAGCTGATCCCCATTGCAAAGTTATCATGCTGGGCTAGTTCTTCCTTAAGCGCTTGTTTTGCTTTGATTTGCGTTAGGATGCGTAGGAGCACGATGGTGATGCAAATTACAGCGAAACTAATGGCAATCGCAAGTAAACTAGTGTTAGATAGTGATAAATATTGCATGCAGATCCCTGCTAAAAAGATTCTTTGATAATCATTCTAGTACGGTTACAGGTAAGTTAAAAGAGAGTATTTAATGAGTAATTTACACCCGCTTCCAGAAGCGCTTCAGCAGCTAGGTCAGACACGCTTTGCTGATTTGTATCCAGGCCAAGATGTTGAACCAAGTATTGTTAACTTATTGTCTTTAAGTGACTTTGCCTGGAGCTGCTTACAATCGCAACCAACATTAAAAGCGTGGTTGTTAGATACCGATGAACTTGCTAATCGCACCACAGAACCGCCCCTCAATAGCAATGAACTCTCAACCCTTGATGATGCGGCGGCAATGGCAAAATTGCGTGTATACCGAGAAAAATATTGGCTAAAAGTCGCCTATTTAGACTTATGTTGCCAAAACCCGATTGATGACAGCATTGCTTATATCTCCGAGCTTTCAGATCAACTTATCGACAGTGCGAATCAGTGGGCATTTGCACAAGTAGCAAACGTGAGTGGCACACCGCTGAACAGTGCTGGAGAGGCCATTCCTATGATGGTACTTGGCATGGGGAAATTAGGGGGCAAAGAGCTTAATTATTCGTCTGATATTGACTTGATTTTTTCATACCCGCGAGATGTCGCAACCCAAGGTGGACGTCGCTCTGTCGAAGCACAGGTCTTTTACACAAAGGTTGCCCAAAAGCTTATTATGGCGCTAAATCAAACCACCGTTAATGGCCAAGTTTTTCGTGTTGATATGCGTCTGCGCCCATTTGGCGAAAGTGGCCCTCTGGTCATGAGCTTTCAAGCACTTGAAGATTATTACCAAGAACAAGGGCGTGAATGGGAGCGTTACGCCATGCTTAAAGGGCGTTTAATTGGCGCTGAAAATGGTTACTGGAAAGAGTTTTATGAGCTACTAAGGCCCTTCGTATACCGACGTTATATCGATTTTTCGGTGATTGAATCTTTACGAAAAATGAAACAAATGATCGCACAAGAAGTACGCCGAAAACGTTTAACTAATAACATAAAACTTGGCGCAGGCGGAATTCGTGAGGTGGAATTTGTGGTGCAAGCACTGCAAATGGTTCGCGGCGGGCGCGAAGCTAACTTGCAAACTCAGTCGCTCTTATTAGCTTTGCAAGAGCTTGTTAATAATCAAGTGATTGAGAAAAAAGAAGCTGATTTACTTAAGCATAATTACTTAGCGCTTCGTCGTATTGAACAGTACTTACAAATTTTCGCAGACAAACAAACACAAACATTGCCAGATGACGCGCAAAATCAGCAGCGTTTATGCTACTTACTTAAGCAGCCCGATTTTGATAGCTGTCTTGTGGCTATTAATAAAATAATGGCCGACGTGCACGGTGAGTTTGAGCAGGTGATAGGCTTTGAAAGTGACAGTGCAGACCCATGTGAAAGTGAATTTATCAGTGCATGGGAAATGACCGACGTCAGTTTGATGTGCGAGCCTAATCTAGATTGGCAGACTGCGCTTGATGATTTTAAAGCACGCTTAACAAAAGCCAAAATAGGCACCCGTGGTCGTGATATTCTCGATAAACTCATGCCACTATTGCTTAAGCAACTTACGGTAACGAAAGCGAGTAGCGATGCCTTTACCATGATTTGCCAAGTGCTGAATAAAATTATCTCGCGAACGGCTTACCTAGAGCTTTTATATGAAAACCCAGGTGCACTTAATCAATTGGTTGCACTGTGTTGTCATAGTAAATGGATTGGCGAACATATTTCTCGTTATCCAATTTTGCTTGATGAATTAATTGATCCCCAGGTGCTTTACAAACCAACGCCGTTATCTGCTTACAAAGATGAAATTAGGCAGTATTTTCTACGCATTGAGCATGGCGATCTTGAGTTGCAAATGGAAGCTTTACGCCAGTTTAAGCAAACTCATCAATTGCGGATTGCCGCGGCCGATGCCACAGGTGTTCTTGATGTCATGAAAGTAAGCGATCACTTAACTGCGCTTGCAGAAGCGATTGTAGAGCAAGCGGTTAATATTGCATGGCATGCTTGTGTTGAGCGTTTTGGCCGACCAACAAATACCTCGGAGCAAGAAAAAGGATTTGCAGTCATTGCTTATGGAAAAACGGGGGGATTTGAAGTGGGCTACGACTCTGATCTCGATTTAGTGTTTGTTCACAACCACGATGGCAGCAGCTACACCGATGGCGACAAGTCGATTGATTCGCGTCAATTTTATTTAAAACTCGCTCAGCGATTAATGCACTTATTTAATACTCGTACAGCATCAGGCATATTGTATGAGCTGGATACGCGTCTGCGCCCTGAAGGGGCGTCGGGGTTACTCGCAATTAATCTTGAAAGCTACTACCACTACCAGCAAACGCAGGCATGGACATGGGAGCATCAAGCCCTTGTACGCTCGCGTATGATCTACGGTCAGGCATCGTTGAGTGAACGTTTTGCAGAAATTCGTCAAGATGTATTGTGCCAAGCGCGTGAAGCAGACAAATTACAAAAAGACGTGGTTGAAATGCGCGAAAAAATGCGTGCCCATCTTGCCAAGGGGACCGAAGAGTTATTTGATTTAAAGCAAGACCAAGGCGGTATAACCGATATTGAATTTATCACTCAATATGTTGTGCTCAAAAATGCGCATCAGCACCGTGCGCTGACATATTGGTCTGATAATGTGCGCATTTTGGCTGATGCCGCTCGTTTTGGGTGTATTTCAGAACGTATGCAGCGCGATTTAGTCGCTGCATACATTGAGTATCGCTCGCGTTATCATATGATGAGTTTAAATCAGCAAGGCCGTTGTGCCCCTCGTGCTGAGCTAACTCAGCACATAGCACTTGTAAAGCAGGTGTGGCAGCAAGTATTAGCTTTTTAAACGACGGCAGTTTTCACGTACATAAGCAGAGGGCAGTTCAGTGATCACCGCTGCTCTTTGCTTAAAGCAGAAAAATGTATACACCTCGTTTTCAAAGTCGTCGTTAATTGCCCTGCCTACTTGGTACAGGGCAGAGACAAAATTACTATCAACACGAAAGTGATCTTTAACAACGTAATCTTTGCTTAAATACCAATACAACACAATGTCTTCGTTACGTGCGTAATCGGACAACACATCCTTGAGGGTTGTGCCGTTTTCAAAGCGACGCGGTTGCACATCACCCGTCCAGTTAGGTGAAGAGGGCTCAACGACTTTTTCTCGTTCAAACAACGCCATATCAAGGCTTGTTTCAGGTGCGGGCAACTTGAGCACGTATTTATCACGCTCGTTGTCTTTACTGTTCACTTGATTTCTAAGGGCAGCGTAAAAACGGGATAGTCCCTGTGCTGCAGCATTCTGAGTATCCTTGATATCAAGAACTGGCCCGCTGCCAAATAAAAAATAAATCGCAGCAGCAATTAAAATTACAGCTAATGATAAATGCTTAACCCAAAACCACATTTCTAATTCTCTTGTTGTTTACTCGTTTAATAAAACCATACAAATTAAAAATTGTCACTCTACTTATAATAAGAAGGGGCATTCTCATCAGGGCGTGTTTTAAAACGGCGGTGTAACCACATGTATTGTTCGGGCGCTAAGTCGATTGCCTGTTCCATACGTTGGTTAACACGCGTCACATCTGTCAGGTTATCGCCAGATGGAAAATTTTCAAGAGCCGGCAGTACCGTTAAATGATAACGCCCTTGCTCATCTCTGCGACTGGTCAAGCTCACCGTTTCACAGTATTTACTGCTTGAAAAAAGTAATGTTCCCGTGGTGGTTGCTGCATCTTGAACAGCATAAAAGGGCGCAAACTCACAACGGTTACGGCCATAATCTTGATCAGGTAAGTAATAGCATACTTTTTTGTTTTTAAGCGCTTGTAGTAAGCCTTTTACATCGCGTTTGCCAATTAGGTATTCGTTAGAACGCAACCGCCCGTTGGTGGTGAAGTATTCCATCAATGGGTTATTGTGTGGGCGATAAAAGCCTATGCCTTGGTGCTTTATTCCCATGATTCGGCTGGCCATTTCTAAATGCAAAAAATGTGGAACCAGTAACAAAACTCCTTTACCCGATTGCTGCGCTTTTTCAAAGTGTTCAAGTCCTGTTACTGAACCAAACACTTTTTTAATTCGCCACTCTGGCCACCACCAAGCCATGCCTGTTTCCATCATGGCTATGCCGGTGTTTTCCATGTTTTTTAGTACCAACTCACGTTGCTCGTGTTCAGGCATATTAGGAAAACATAACCGAATATTTACTTCTGCAATATGGCGGCGGCGCTTCATAAAGCGATGCACTAAACGGCCGATGAGTTTGCCGAGAAATAATTGGAATTTATGTGGTAACCAAGAAATTAAATACAGAAAAAACACGCCAACCCAAGTAAGCCAATAACGAGGGCCTAAAAAAGACGCTTTAAAGGGAGATGAACTAACCACAAAAATTATCTCTAAAAATAAAAAAGCTAGTTTAACTGTAAGTGTTTAAAAATACAAAAAGCCAGCAATAGCTGGCTTATAGAATTGTCAAGAATGATAAGAAATACTTAGATTTCTTTTAATCCTTGATTAATCGCGACGAGGTCTTCACCTGTTAATGTACCCGCAGCTTGCTTCAAGCGTAATGTAGAAACAACATAACGGTAACGTACGTTGGCAAGGTTACTTTTCGCGTTATAAAGATTTTGCGTGCTGATCAGTACGTCAACAATGGTACGTGTACCAACTTCAAAACCTGCTTCAGTCGCTTTTAATGCACTTTCGGCTGACACAACCGCTTGTTGAAGTGCTTTGTATGTAGCGATATCTGAAACCACTTGGTTATAAGACGTAATAACAGAACGTGTAACTGCACGTAAACTTGCTTCTAAATCTTCGCTTGCTGCAACGTAGAATGCACGCGCTTGATCTGTCGCAGCTACGGTTGCTCCGCCAGAGTAAATTGGTACACTGAAATTAACGCCCACTCTGGCCGTATCTGTGCGTGGCTCATGTGAGTTTTTATTTAAATCCTCTAGGCCGTCACTGTACGATGCGTTGAGTGTCAGCTTAGGGTAGTGTCCTGCTTTTGCTAAGTCGATTTGATCTTTTGCAATATCGACAGTCACTTTTGACACTTGCAGATTTAAGTTTTTCTCTTCAGCGATTTTTATGTAATCAGTTGATTGTTTACTAGGTGCAACCGTTGAAAAAGTGTCCGTGTTCAACATGTCTAACTTAGCATGATATTTACCCGTGATTTCACGAAGTTGCTCACGCGCTGTTTCGACACTGTTCTTAGCAACAATTTCTTTTGCGACTGAGTTATCAAACTGAGCTTGGGCTTCATGAACGTCAGTTATCGCGGTTAAACCCACTGCATAGCGCTCTTTTGTTTGTTGAAGTTGGCGCTCAATGGCACGTTTCTCAGCTTGCACAAACTCTAAGTTATCAATCGCGCTCAATACATTGAAATAGCCTTCAGCCACACGCACGATAAGATCTTGTTTTGCAAAGTCGTATTGTGCAGATGCTTGTAAAGCCTGTTTATCAGCAATACCTAGGGTATTCCAAGCACCTAAATCAAATAATGTTTGGCTTAAGCTGATGCCACGGCTGAATACATCTGTATCGCGACTAAACTCAGCATAACCTGTCGCATCAGTGCCTTCGTATAAGGTTGAATCTGTTGATTCATAGCCAAGGCTAAGACCAATTTGCGGTAATAGTGCACTTAACGCGCGATCGCTCTCATAAGCTTGCGCATCTGCTTGGGCTTTTGCTTTAAGTACGGTAGGATCGTTTGCTGTTGCAATCTCGTAAACTTGAAGTAGGTCTTCAGCGTAACTTGCTGTTGCAGTCAATGCGCTTGAAAAACCGATAAGCGCAGCGAGTAGTGTTTTTTTCATTGTTCGTTCAGTCCTTAGACAATTTTCGTACTGTCACCATGGTACTCTTTTTTAATGAATAACCAAAAAAAAAATACGTAAATCTGCATGTCCAAGTGTAACAGAATATAATTGGCCGTATTTTTTACGCATAATGTATAGGAAATAGAGAATGAAAATAACCGCAATCTCACAATTTAGCCATGACGACATAGAGTTAAAGCCTATTGAACGTGTTTATGATGGTTTTTTTAAGATAAATTTATATTGCTTTCGTCATGCACTGTTTGCCGGTGGACAGTCTGTCGAAGTAAAGCGTGAAATATTAGAACGAGGCCATGCGGTTGCCGTACTTCCTTATGATCCGGTGACTGATCAGGTGCTGTTAATTGAGCAAATACGCATTGGGGCATTGGCCTCAAAACACTCTCCTTGGTTACTTGAATGCATAGCGGGTATGGCTGATGGCAGTACTGACTATGAAGAAGTCGCCAAACGCGAAGCGTTTGAAGAGGCGGGGATTGAGCTTGATAAACTTGAATTCATGATGTCGTATCTTTCAAGTCCGGGTGGAACAACAGAGCGTTTGTTCTTGTATTTAGCCTATACTGACCTATCTCAATACCAAGGTGGTATTTTTGGTCTTGATAACGAAGATGAAGACATCAAAACACATATAATGTCATATGATGAAGCCATGCTGCGATTGGAGCAAGGTGAAATAGACAATGCTGCAACGGTTATTTCGCTTCAATGGTTAGCACTGAACAGGCAACGTATAGTGTCTGATTTGCAAAACGACTAACGAGTAGGGGGCATTTTGACGTACGTCACGGCTGAACAACGTTACATTCAGAGCTTACCTAAGTACTTAACTTTGTGTGAGCACAATTATGTGCGTGCATTAAAGTTACTTCCTCAAGAGCGTCAAGTTGACCAAGAACGCAAAGTTCAGTTGGGAAGTAGTACCTTTGTGGTCAAAATTGACAATACAGCAAAGTACACCATGGATATCTCGATTAGTCAGGAAGCGGGACACGTACATTCGGTTAAACCGCTGTATTTAACCGTTCGTATGTACCATGATGCGAAAGTCGCCGAAATAATTCATCATGATTTTCATCAGCGCATTAAACCTTCGTATGCTTATCCTAATCCAAATATGCATCAAAAAGACGAGAAATATCAGCTGAATGCTTTTTTATATGACTGGTTAGTGGCTTGTGTTGAAAATGGTCGCGCAGTATTAAATTGGGATGTTAACAATGGCTTGGTTTAGCGACGCTTACCATTTTGAAAAATCGCAGTTAACGGTTGCCCATATTACAGATTGTCACTTATTTAAAGATCAAAGTGGCGAGTACTTTGGGGTTAATACCGCAGAGTATTTTGCACGTTGTTTAGCCGCAATTGCAGAACATCAAGTCGACTGCGTTGTATTTGGTGGTGACTTAACGCAAGATCATAGCAGCGATTCATACCAGTTATTCGCTAAACTAATTGCGGATTCACCGTTGTTGTGTCCCGTATTTTGGTTGCCGGGTAATCACGATGAGTTACAGGAATACCATGCGATTGCGGGTTCTCACATTTTAAGCCATAAGCGAATTACTTTTCAGGGTGGGCAATTATTGTTGGCTAACTCGAAAGGTGCAACACCTGCGGGGTGGGTAAAGCAGGCGCATTTAGAGGAGCTTAGTAAGGGAGTGGATGACACACCTAGTGTGGTGTTTTGTCATCATAACCCATTACCTATAAACGGTTATCTCGATAAACACCTCCTTGAAAATGGCCCGCAATTGTTAAATGCGTTGGTGAACACTCATCACTGCATCGCGTTGTTTCATGGTCACGTTCATCATGATTATAAGTATGCATTTCGCGGCTTGAATATATACGCAACACCCGCAAGCTCCATCCAGTTTACCAAGCAAACTACACAGTGGCAGCAAGAGGATTTAGGGCCTGCTTTTCGTTTAATTACCCTAAACTTTGATGATACGCATAGCGTGCAGTTAACAACGGATGTAGTATGGCTAAACGGGTAATTTATATTCATGGCTTTAACAGCTCTGAAAAGTCTTATAAAGCGGTGCGTTTTGGTGAGCATATGGCGCAATTTGATGTTGACTATCAAGTGCCTCGTTTAACCCATGAGCCATTGCATGCCATGCTACAGCTAGAGCAGCTCATCACGGCAGATACCGTGTTGTTAGGCAGTTCGCTTGGTGGGTTTTATGCGACGTATTTGTCGCAGCGTTATGGCCTCCCTGCTGTTGTCATTAATCCCGCGGTTCGTCCTTTTGAGCTGCTTGATAATCTCTTGGGACCAAACTATAACCCGTATCAAAATGTTCATTATGAGCTTGATAAGCGGCATATGGATGCATTGCGCAGCTTGTATTTAGCGCAAATAAAAACGCCGTCATTACTCTATTTGTTACAGCAAACAGGCGACGAAGTACTGCCTTATCAAGAGGCGGTTAAATATTATTCTCAGTGTAAGCAACGCGTTGAATTTGGAGGCGATCATAGTTTTATCGGCTTCGAACAAACCTTTGCAAGTATTGTAGATTTTCTTAAAATCACGTAAAACATAGCTAAGCGCATAAAAGATATAAAAACTATGAGTCAGCAAAATTATAACGCCGAAGCAATTGAAGTCTTAAACGGGTTAGAACCTGTTAAACGCCGCCCTGGTATGTATACCGACACGGTGCGTCCTAATCACTTAGGCCAAGAGGTTATCGATAACAGTGTCGATGAAGCAATGGCAGGCCATGCAACAAAAATAGATGTCATTCTTCATGAAGATAACTCATTAGAAGTCATTGATGATGGCCGAGGGATGCCAATCGATATTCACCCTGAAGAAGGAATTCCCGGGGTAGAGCTTATTTTTACCAAGCTACATGCAGGTGGTAAGTTCTCAAATAAGAACTATCAATTCTCAGGTGGTTTGCACGGCGTAGGTATTTCGGTTGTGAATGCGCTATCTACTCGTGTTGAAGTGACTGTTCGCCGCGATGCGCAGCAATTTAGAATGGCCTTTGAACACGGCGATAAAGTCGAAGACTTAAACGTAATTGGCACGGTTGGTAAGCGTAACACCGGGACAACGGTTCGTTTTTGGCCTGATGCCAGCTATTTTGACTCAGCGAACTTTTCGATCACCAAGCTTAATCACTTATTAAAAGCCAAAGCCGTATTATGCCCAGGTTTGCGCATCAAGTTTACCAATAAGCAAACTAAAGAAACACTCGAGTGGTACTACGAAACAGGCCTAAAAGACTATTTAAATGAGGCTGTAAAAGGCTTTGATGTCTTGCCTAAAGAGCCGTTTATAGGTGAGTTTGCCAGCTCAACAGAAGGCGCTGATTGGGCAGTTGTGTGGTTACCTGATGGTGGTGAATCGATTGCCGAGAGCTATGTAAACTTAATTCCAACCGCACAGGGCGGAACCCATGTAAACGGCTTGCGCCAAGGGCTTTTAGAGGCGATGCGTGAGTTTTGTGAGTTTAGAAACTTACTGCCACGTGGTGTAAAACTGACCCCAGATGATATTTGGGAGCGTTGTAGTTATGTGCTGTCAGTTAAAATGCAAGACCCGCAATTTGCAGGTCAAACAAAAGAAAAGCTGTCTTCGCGTTCATGTGCTGCATTTGTGTCTGGTGTGGTGAAAGACTCATTTAGTTTATGGTTAAACGAGCACACCGAAACTGCCGAGTTACTTGCCGATTTATGTATCTCTAATGCGCAACGTCGTTTACGTGCAGCCAAAAAAGTAGTGCGTAAACGCATTACCTCTGGCCCCGCATTACCTGGTAAATTAACCGATTGCAGCGCGCAAGATAATGACCGCACTGAACTATTTTTAGTTGAGGGTGACTCGGCGGGTGGTTCGGCTAAACAAGCACGTGATCGCGAGTTCCAAGCGATTATGCCGCTGCGAGGTAAAATCTTAAATACGTGGGAAGTTGAGTCTGGGCAAATTTTGGCATCGCAAGAAGTGCATGATATTTCGGTGGCACTCGGCATTGACCCTGATTCAAGTGACCTATCAGGTCTGCGCTACAATAAAATCTGTATCTTAGCGGATGCTGACTCGGATGGATTACACATTGCCACCTTGTTGTGTGCATTGTTTGTGCGTCACTTTCCTGCGCTTATCAAAAAAGGCCATGTGTACGTGGCAATGCCCCCCTTATTTCGAATCGACATTGGTAAGGATGTGTATTACGCCCTTGATGAAGACGAAAAAAATGGCATTTTAGCCCGGATAGAAGCAGAGAAAAAACGCGGTAAAGTTAATGTACAACGCTTCAAAGGTCTTGGTGAGATGAATCCGCTGCAATTACGCGAAACCACCATGGATCCTAATACACGTCGCTTAGTGCAGCTAACACTTGATGAAGAAGAGCAAACCATGGAAATGATGGACATGTTGCTTGCTAAAAAGCGTTCTTCAGACCGTCGTCAGTGGCTAGAAGATCACGGTAATCGTGCACAAGTTTAAATATAGAGCTGCAACTTAGTTGCTGAAAATGAATTAAAAGGCAAGAAAAATGAAAAAAATACTGACTTCATTATTATCACTGAGCTTGTTGTCAGCGCCAGTGATGGCAAAAGATATTTTAGATAAACTAACGGTTGCAGATGGCTTCAACGTTAGTTTATTTGCAGATGATGTTGAGAATGCGCGTCAAATTGCCGTTTCTAAAAAAGGCATTGTGTATGTCGGCTCGCGAAAAGCGGGCAATGTTTATGCGCTTATCGATCATAACAGTGATGGTGTAGCAGATAAGAAAATTGTGATAGCCAAAGGGCTCGAAATGCCGTCGGGTTTAGCAATAAAAGACGGCGATTTATACGTTGCTGAAGTGTCACGTATTATTCGTTTTAAAGAAATTGATAAACATTTAAAAGCACCCAAATTTGAGGTGGTTTACGATAAGTTCCCAACCGATCGTCACCATGGCTGGAAGTTTATTAGCTTTGCGCCAACGGGGGAGTTAATTGTTCCTGTTGGTGTACCGTGTAATATTTGTGCAGAAGATGACAAGTACGGCCGTATTTTCTCTTTGGATGTTGATACCAAAGAAATTAAAACGATTGCCAAAGGTGTACGTAATTCAGTGGGCTTTGATTATCACCCAACTACCCATGCTTTTTGGTTCAGTGACAATGGCCGTGACATGATGGGCGATGACATGCCTCCATGCGAGATTAACCGAGTAGGTGAAGGAGAAGAAGGCGCTCATTACGGTTTCCCTTATGTGCATGCAGGGGCTATTTTAGACCCTGAATTTGGCAAAGGTAAGCGTATTGCTGATTACAAATCACCTGCACTGGCGCTGGGGGCGCATGTTGCACCACTCGGTATTCATTTCTACAACGGTAAGCAATTTCCGGCCAACTACAAAGAACAGTTATTTGTTGCTGAGCATGGTTCGTGGAATCGTTCGAAAAAGTCGGGTTATAGAGTCATGCTAGCCAATGTTGAACAAGGCCGTATTACAAAGTACACCCCATTCATTACTGGCTTTATGCAAAATGAAGAAACATTTGGTCGCCCAGTTGCATTTGCAGAACTTGCAGATGGCAGCTTATTGATCTCAGACGATTACGCTAATGCGATTTACCGCGTTAGCGCTAAGAAAAAATAGGTAAGCGTTAATGAGTGATACAGATACCTTGCTGATGCAGGGCATAGAACAACAAACAATGGGGCGCTTTACTGAAGACGCCTATTTAAATTATTCGATGTACGTCATTATGGACCGCGCCTTACCGCATGTAGGCGATGGTCTAAAACCTGTACAGCGCCGTATTATTTATGCGATGAGTGAGCTGGGCTTATCGGCACAAGCAAAATATAAAAAATCAGCGCGTACCGTGGGTGATGTTTTAGGTAAATACCATCCACATGGTGACAGCGCATGTTACGAAGCCATGGTCTTAATGGCGCAGCCGTTTTCTTACCGTTATCCGCTGGTGGATGGGCAAGGTAACTGGGGGGCCGCGGATGATCCTAAGTCATTTGCTGCAATGCGTTATACCGAAGCACGTTTATCAAAGTTCTCAGAAGTTTTACTTAAAGAGCTTGGGCAGGGAACTGTTGATTGGACGGCTAACTTTGATGGCACATTAGATGAGCCGATGGTGCTGCCTGCTCGTTTACCGCATATTTTACTTAATGGTGTGACGGGTATTGCGGTGGGGATGGCAACCGATATTCCACCACACAATGTGCGTGAAGTGGCGAGTGCATGTTGTTTATTACTCGATAAACCAAAAACTGAAATCGAAGAACTGCTGGAATTAGTGCATGCGCCTGATTACCCAACAGAAGCTGAGATCATCACACCAAAAGACGATATTCGTAAAATTTATCAAACTGGTCGTGGTTCAATTAAAATGCGGGCAATCTACACCGAAGAACACGGTGATATTGTTATTACGGCGCTACCGCATCAATGTTCAGGTGCTAAGGTACTTGAACAAATAGCGGCGCAAATGAATGCGAAAAAGCTGCCAATGGTGGCAGATTTACGTGATGAATCTGATCACGAAAACCCAACGCGTATCGTTATTGTACCGCGCTCAAATCGCATTAAAGCAGAGCCATTAATGGCCCACTTATTTGCGACAACCGATTTAGAAAAGAACTACCGCGTAAACTTAAATATGCTGGGTTTAGATGGACGCCCACAAGTAAAAGATTTACTCAGCATTTTAACTGAATGGTTAACGTTCCGCCGTGAAACAGTACGTCGTCGTTTACAGTACCGTTTAGATAAAGTACTTGCGCGCTTACATATTTTAGAAGGTTTATTAACTGCTTTCTTAAATATTGATGAAGTGATTGAAATCATCCGTACTGAAGATAAGCCAAAGCCAGTGCTGATGGAGCGTTTCGCAATAACAGACACGCAAGCCGAAGCGATTTTAGAATTAAAACTACGTCACTTAGCGAAACTTGAAGAGTTTAAAATTAAAGGCGAGCAGGATGAGCTTGCCAAAGAGCGTGATAAATTAGAGCAAACGCTAGGCTCAGATCGTCGTATGTCGACGTTAATGAAGAAAGAAATTCAAGAAGCTGCTGAAATGTACGGAGACGATCGTCGTTCACCTGTTGTTGAGCGTGTTGAAGCAAAAGCATTGAGCGAGAAAGATCTTATTCCATCAGAATCAGTCACTGTTGTGCTGTCTGAAAAAGGCTGGGCACGTGTCGGTAAAGGCCATGATTTAGATGTGGAAGGACTCAGTTATAAATCAGGCGATAACTATAAAGCATCGGCGCGTGGTAAGAGCAACCAGCCTGCGGTGTTCCTTGACTCAAGTGGTCGAGCATTTGCCACGGATGCGCACAGCTTACCGTCAGCGCGAAGCCAAGGTGAGCCAATGACAGGGCGCTTTAATTTAAGCTCTGGGGCTAACTTTGAACATGTGGTGATGGCAGAAGACAATCAAGTATTATTGATGGCTTCAGATGCAGGTTATGGCTTTATTAGCGACTTTAAAGATCTTGTTAGTAAGAACAAGAATGGTAAAGCGCTGGTTAGCGTGCCTAAAGGCGGAGAGCTACTTGCTCCTATCCGTGTGAGTGATGTTGCGACAGATTACTGTATGGCGATTTCAAATGAAGGCCGTATGCTGTTATTCCCATTACGTGATTTACCTAAGCTAAGCAAAGGCAAGGGAAACAAGATTATTTCTATTCCTAGTGCAAAAGTACAAGCCCGTGAAGAGTTTGTAAAAGTACTTGCGGTGGTGCCTGAGGGCAGCAGTGTGACACTTCATGCAGGCAAGCGTAAATTAACCTTAAAACCAAGTGATCTTGAGCATTATCATGGTGAGCGCGGTCGTCGAGGTAATAAGCTACCACGAGGGTTACAGCGTGTAGATGAAGCGGTGGTAGAAATAACACACACCGATGAACCAGACGAATCCTCAACAGATTTGAGTGAATAAATTAAGAAGGCCTGCTAAGCAGGCCTTTTTTATTGCAACGAAAAGAGATTAATATCTTAGCGCACACATGTACGCCAAAAGCTATGGTAATGACATATTTCACGTTATAATGCGCGCTGATTTACTCGAGGAGAATCCGTTTGTTAGCTGTTTTTCGTATTATTATCATGGCGTTATTTATTGTTTTAAGCTGTGTGTTTGGTTTGCTTTTATGCATTTTTAAACCATTTCACAATAATAATGTGCACATTGTTTCAGGTTGGTTTAGTAAAATGGCGGTGTTGCTAGGCGTTAAGCTTGAGCTGACTTATCACCCTGACGCTAAAAATGTGGGTCCAGCAGTGTATGTAGCAAATCATCAAAACAACTACGACATATTCACCTTACCCGCGATGGTGCCAGAAAATTGTGTCAGCCTTGGTAAGAAAAGCTTAAAGTGGATTCCGTTTTTTGGTCAGCTATACTGGCTTTCAGGTAATATTTTAATTGACCGTGCAAACCGCTCAAAAGCAGCGGGTACCATTTCTAAATCAGCCGAAAAAATAAAGCAAAAAGGTCTGTCTGTGTGGATGTTCCCAGAGGGAACTCGGAGTTATGGTCGCGGTTTACTGCCTTTTAAAACGGGGGCATTTCATACCGCAATGAGTGCCGATGTCCCCATTGTGCCTGTTTGTATGAGTACCACGCATAAAACTATTAAGCTAAACCGCTTAGACAATGGTACAATTTACCTTGAAATGTTAGCGCCGATTTATCTTGATAAAGACGTAACTGCACGTGAGCATGCGTCGCATGTTCATAATATTATGGCTGCTAAAATAACTGAATTAGATGCTCAAGTGAGAAATAAATAATGGAAAATTGGCGCGAAATTAGTGAAGACATTGTTACTTCACTCCTTGAAGATGGCTCAGATCCTGAAGTACTGTATGAAGTTGAACATCACTTCGTAAGTGAAAACTTCGAAAAATTAGAGCAAGCTGCGCTAGCCGCATTTAAACTTGGCTACGATGTTGAAGAACCTGCAGAACTTGAGCTAGAAGATGGCCAAAAAGTATGGAGCTTTGACGTCGTTGTTGAAGCTGAGCTTGACGTTGAAGTCATAATGGAAGATGTTGATAAATTAGAAGCCCTTGCACAGCAATGTGACGTTGAGTATGACGGTTGGGGCACATACTTTCAGGAATAAAATGTAGCAGCGGGTTTACCCCGCGTTACTGTTTGAATTATGGCGCGATATACAATCGCGCTTATAATTTCCTAACCTCTAACCTCTAACCTCTAACCTTTAACTTCTAACTTCTAACTTCTAACTTCTAACTTCTAACTTCTAACTTCTAACTTCTAAAATTAACTCATACCTATTTCGTATTCGAGACTTGATCTATAGACATTTTTTTCGGTTGGGCGATAATGAAAACTCGATTTTTTATGCACTAACCTTTTTATGTTAATCACCTTACCGATTGCCGAACTTGTACCAGGGATGTTTGTTGACAGTGTCAGTAAGCAACAAGAACACATAAACAGCATTAAAATAAAAACGCGTGGTTTAGTGCGTGATAAAACCATTATTAAGCGTTTAATTTCTGAGGGCGTTGAAGAACTCCTTATCGATTTTGCTCAGAGTGATGTTGCGCTTCCTAAAAAATACCAACCAGTTGCAGAACCAAGCAAACCCATTGTAGAGCAAACTGACGCCCTTAATACTAAGTCGCACGCTGTAACGGTTGAGCAGGAGTTTCTTAAGGCGAGTGTTCACTACGAACAGTACAGCCGTAAATTACAAGCACTTTACTCAGACATCACCGCGGGTCTGAAAATGAATATGAGTTTATTAGATGATATTGCGGTTGATATTGTCGGCTCTGTGTTTCGGAATCACAATGCGCTGACGATATTAACGCGTCTTAAAGACAAGCATATCTATAATTGGCGTCATATGATTAATACCGCAATTTTAGTCAGTGTGTTTGCTAAGTATCTAGGCTACAAAGAAAAAACGATAAAAGAACTTGCTATGGGAGCGCTTTTGCATGATATAGGGCAAGCAAAAATGCCGCAAGGAGTGCTATCAAAGCCCAGTGCATTGAATGACACAGAAATGCAGGTTGTTAGAAAACATGTCGCACAAAGCTTAGGTGTGATTAAAGGTGAAAAGGGAATTAGCCCGTTAATGCTTGATATGGTCGTTAATCATCATGAACGCTTAGATGGCAGTGGCTACCCGCGTGGCATTGGCGCTGAAAAGCTGAGTCGGCCAGCGCGAATGATGGCTATAGTCGATGTGTATGATGCAATGACAGCAGACCGCCCTCATCAATTAGGCGAAGAGCCTATCTCGGCATTACGTTACTTGTTGGCTAATAAGCACCTGTTTGACTCAGAACTTGTACAGCGGTTTATTAAGTGCTTGGGAGTACATCCAGTTGGCACAATTGTTAAGCTTAACAATGAACGCCTTGCGTTAGTGATGGAAGGGAATCACGAGAACCCTATAAAGCCTAAAGTAAAAATATTCTATAATGCTAAACACAAGCACCATATTACCGCTAAAGATGTTAATTTAAGCGAAAACCATGAATTAAAGATTGTTGCTAGTATCAAACCGCTTGATTACCAGCTTAATTTGGCTCGTTTGTTAAAAGAGCATTTGCTTGTTTAGCTTTAGTGCAGCGCTTTTTGGCATTACGTTTAGCTGAAATAAATGCACCACTAAAACAACTTACCATTAATACCAACCACAATAATGTGCCTTTTTCGACATGCAAAGCAACACAACACAACAATAACGACAGAACCGCGCTGCACATCGCACCTAACCAATACTGATTAACGGGGTTATCGCACTCACCGGCTTTGGTACAAGCACAGTAGTTTGCTTTACAGAAGTAGTAAACACTGACTCCACATAAGAGCAATGCAGTAAAAATAAAAGCGATTTCCATAACCACGCCTAATCCATTAACACACTGTTTTTAGTCTAAAGCGATGCTAAAAAGATGTCAATGCAAATGATAATTGATATCAATTGCTGTTTGTTACTAGAGATCTGATGAGTTTTAATAGGTTGTTATCTTGTTGTTAAAATGTGGGTTTTTTACCTATTTCTAACGAAAAATTACAGTTTTTTGATCTTAATTAAGGTAATGTTCGAAAGTTTGTAATTATTAGAATAAAACATCTAATACCAACATGTAGCGCTAACTTTAAAAGCTAACTAGCTGGTTGCACTATAAATTGGTATCGCTAACGCATTAGATTGCAAGAGGACACAGATTTATGAAGTTCACTAAAACATTAATTGCAGCATCACTTGCTGTTGTTTCTGCTGACAGCTTTGCTGCAGCTTTCCAATTAGCAGAGCAAAATGTATCGGGTTT
This sequence comes from Pseudoalteromonas sp. MB41, assembly GCF_020966275.1. Classification (NCBI taxonomy): domain Bacteria; kingdom Pseudomonadati; phylum Pseudomonadota; class Gammaproteobacteria; order Alteromonadales; family Pseudoalteromonadaceae; genus Pseudoalteromonas; species Pseudoalteromonas sp. MB41. Next base: position 167,031 of record NZ_JAJJZF010000003.1, read on the forward strand.
AGGCCGTGCATACGCAGGTGAAGCAGCCGTTGCTGATGATGCTTCAGTTGTAGCTCGTAACCCTGCACTTATGTCTTTATTCAAAGACAAGCAAATTTCAGTGGCAGGCATTGCTGTTATTCCAGACGTAAGCTTAAAAGGCCAGAGCGCTGCATATGGTTTAGATGCAAACTCAATTGATGATGATAGCATCGCTCCATCTGCATTTATTCCTGCGGGTTACTTCACCATGCCATTAAATGACAAAGTGTCGTTAGGTTTTGGTGCTTTTTCTAACTTTGGTCTTTCAACTGAGTTTAATGACGACTATGCGGCAGGCTCGATTGCGGGTGAAACTGAAATCGTAACTGTTAACATGAATGCCAGTGCATCGTACAAAATCAACGAGCAGTTCAGCGTAGGTCTTGGCTTAAACTATGTTTACGCTGATGCAAAAGTAGTTCGTAATGCCGGTGCTAACCCATTTGGTATCCCTGCGAATACGCAAATTGCTCACCTTGAAGGTGACGATTACGGTTTTGGTTGGAACGTGGGTGCAATGTACCAACTTGATGAAAATAACCGCTTTGGCTTTAGCTACCGCAGCGAAACAGATATCGATTTTGAAGGTGAGTACTCAAACCAATTACCTGCAGCTGTGGGTGGTTTAGCGGGCATGACTGTACCTGGCGAGCTAAAATTAACATTACCAGCGATTGCTGAGTTCTCTGGTTCACACCAATTAGACAAAAAGCTAGGCGTACACTACAGCATTTTATGGACTGGTTGGGATAGCTTCCAGAAATTAGAAGCGTATACACCAAGCCGTGAAACGCCTGTTTTCTCTAAAGAAGAGAATTTCTCTGATTCAATGCGTTACTCAATTGGTACTGACTATCAGTACAGCGATGCGTTATTACTTCGTGCAGGTATTGCCTACGATGAATCGCCAGCTGATCAATCACACCTTTCAATCTCTATTCCTGATACAGACCGTTTCTGGTTCTCGTTCGGTGGTAATTACGCATTTAGCGAAAACTCAAATATCGACTTAGGTGTGAGTATTCTTCGTGGTAAAACACAAAACTTCACTGAAAAAGATAGTTTAGCAGCGTCACTTGGCCAAAATGTTTCATGGGAATATGAATCAAAAGGTCATGCTGTACTATTAGGTGCTCAGTATAACTACACATTTTAATATTTAAGGCGATTTTTATACTGTGTAAAAATCGCTGATACTTATTAGAAATTAAAAAAGCCGCATCATGAAATACCATGATGCGGCTTTTTTGTAAGCGCGAATTAATCGCGCTTAGTGTATGGCGTTATAGGCTCTCTATTTTCGCCTTTTGCGCTAATAGTTTGTCTTTTGCATCTGTAAACTCAGCAAGCTTAGCGTGCTCTTTAGCAAGAACTGCTTCAGGTGCGTTGTTCACAAACTTTTCGTTGGCAAGTTTATTTTGTACTTGCGCTAAGCCTTTTTCAGCTTTTTCTAGCTGCTTAGCAATACGACCAAGCTCAGCTTCAACATCAATTAAGCCAGCCATTGGGATCATGATTTCCAAGTTGCCAACATACGATGTTGCACACGCTGGCGCATCGTCTTTATTTTCAAGCAGCGTGAACGCTTCAAGCTTAGCAAGTGATGCTAAGAATGCTTCGTTATCAGCTAAACGGCGCGTGTCTTCATCTGATGCATTAGCCAGTAAAACCGACAATGGTTTACTTGGGCTAATATCCATTTCACCACGGATATTACGGATAGCTAGAATGAACTGTTTAACCCACTCTAGGTCGTCCATTGCTTGGCTGTCGACGTTTGCAGCTGTGTATACAGGGAAAGCTTGCACCATAATACTGGTGTTTGCAGTTTCAATACCCGCCAGCGGAGCAACACGTTGCCAGATTGTTTCTGTGATATAAGGCATCATTGGGTGCATTAAGCGCAGTAAGCTTTCTAATACCGTGATAAGAGTATGACGCGTACCACGTTGTTGTGCTTCGTTGCCTTTGAATAATACCGGCTTAGTAAGCTCTAAATACCAATCACAGAATTGGTTCCATGTGAACTCGTAGATAGTGTTTGCAGCAAGGTCAAAACGGTAGTTTTCTAGGTGCTCTGTGTAGGTTTTAACCGTGGCTTCAAATTGACCTAAAATCCAACGGTCAGCCAGTGAATACTGCTTTTCAGCCTCAGTATTAAAACCACAATCTTGCTCTTCCGTATTCATTAATACGTAACGGCTCGCATTCCATAGTTTATTACAGAAGTTACGATAACCTTCAAGGCGGTTCATATCCCAGTTTATATCACGGCCTGTTGAAGCCATTGCCGCTAATGTGAAACGTAGGGCATCTGTACCGTGTGCTTCAATACCATTTTCGAATGTTTTACGGGTATTCTTTTCAATCTTCTTCGCAAGCTGTGGCTGCATCATGTTGCCAGTGCGCTTTTCAACGAGACTTTCAAGGTCGATACCGTCAATCATATCGATTGGGTCAAGTACGTTACCTTTTGATTTAGACATTTTGTCGCCGTTTTCATCACGGATAAGACCGGTGACATAAACGGTTTTAAATGGAACTTGTGGCTTGCCGTCTTCATCTTTGATGAAGTGCATGGTCATCATGATCATACGCGCAACCCAGAAGAAGATAATGTCGAAACCGGTTACCAATACATCTGAAGGGTGGAAGGTTTTTAAATCATCTGTGTTTGCAGGCCAACCCTGTGTTGAGAAGGTCCACAGTGCTGATGAAAACCATGTATCAAGTACGTCTTCGTCTTGTTTAAGCGCCACGTTATCAGCAATGTTATTGTCGCGGCGAACTTCTGCTTCGTCACGGCCAACATACACGTTACCTTCGTTGTCGTACCAAGCTGGAATACGATGACCCCACCAAAGTTGACGTGAAATACACCAGTCTTGTACGTCGTTCATCCACGAGAAGTACATGTTCTCATATTGTTGTGGTACAAATTTAATGTCACCGTTTTTAACGGCTTCTTTGGCTGGTTCTGCAAGCGGTGCTACACGCACGTACCATTGGTCTGTTAGTAGAGGCTCAATTACCACACCAGAGCGGTCACCGTAAGGAACCGTTAGGCTGTGGTCTTCAATTTTTTCTAATAAACCCAGTTCTTCAAATTCGCTCACAATTGCCTTGCGCGCATCAAAACGGTCAAGACCGTGCAAGCGTTCAGGAATAGGTGCATCAAGCGCCAGCTCTTTACCGTCGAAAGTATAGCTTTCGCCTTGGCTTAATACTGCCGCATCTTTGTTGAAGATGTTGATCATAGGCAGTTGATGACGTTTGCCTACTTCGTTATCGTTAAAGTCGTGCGCTGGCGTGATTTTCACACACCCCGTGCCTTTTTCCATGTCGGCATGTTCATCGGCAACAATAGGAATACGACGATTGACGATAGGCAATAAAATTTCTTTGCCGATCAGGTCTTGGTAACGCTCATCATCAGGGTTAACAGCCACGCCAGTATCACCTAACATGGTTTCTGGACGCGTTGTTGCTACGATGATGTAGTCTTTACCGTCTTGTGTTTTTACGCCATCAGCGAGTGGATAGCGAAGGTTCCACATATGGCCTTGCTTGTCTTTATTTTCAACTTCAAGATCTGAGATGGCTGTGTGTAACTTAGGATCCCAGTTTACTAGACGCTTACCACGGTAGATTAAATCGTCTTTATGAAGACGTACGAACACTTCTTTTACGGCTTCAGATAGACCTTCGTCCATAGTGAAACGTTCACGGTCCCAATCGACTGACGCACCTAAGCGACGTAATTGTTTGGTAATTGTGCCGCCAGAGTGATTTTTCCACTCCCAAATTTTGTCGATAAATGCATCACGACCTAAGTCATGGCGTGTTTTACCTTCTTCAGCAGCAAGCTTACGCTCAACCAGCATTTGTGTTGCGATACCTGCGTGGTCGGTACCTACTTGCCATAATGTGTTGTTGCCTTGCATACGCTTTAAACGTGTTAGCGTATCCATGATAGTGTCTTGGAATGCGTGGCCCATGTGTAAGCTACCCGTGACGTTTGGTGGCGGGATCATGATTGAGTATGCGTCACCTTGGCCAGATGGTTTAAAGTAGCCTTTTTCTTCCCAGTCTTGATATAAAGACTGTTCAATATCTTGCGGATTGTAGGTTTTATCCATTACACAGAACCTTAAATAAATGCTTAAATGTCAATTTCTTGCGTTGCAATATGGGCGCCCAGTTGGCGAAGCTTTTTAAACCGCTCACGGGCAGCTTGTTTAGCGGTTGGCTCAACGGGAACAAAGTCAAAAACTTGCTGAAAACGGCGAATAAAATCCGGCAGGTGTTCAGCTAAGTTGATTAATATCTTTCTGTTGCCGACAGGTGGCGTCATACCAATTTCTACTGGAGCGCCGCCTTTAGGGCCTTCACCTTGTAGGTTGTGTGGTATGAAACTATCTGGTTCAAATGACCAAATGATGTCGTCGATTGTGTGGGCCGTGTCGATGTTATCGGCGTAAATAAATACGCGATGACCAAGACGATACTGATCCGCAGCGATTTTAGCGGCAAGATCAAAACACGCTTTATCAGCTTGTTGGCTGTTATCATCTTGTTTTAGAACGTAAAATTGTGCGTTCATGCTCATTGTGACGGGCGTCCCCACAGATACACAGATCAAAGCAGAGATTTTGACATAGAACGCGTATTGCTTCAATTAATAAGGCGCCATTTGGCGCCTTATTTAGCGTTACTTACTCTGTAAATAACGTGCTTAGTCGTGGCTTGCTTCGCTAATGCCAGCACGGTTTAGTAAATACTGTGTCAACATTGGCACCGGACGACCCGTTGCACCTTTGTTTTTACCACCACTGCGCCATGCTGTACCAGCGATATCTAAATGCGCCCAATTGTATTTTTTGGTGAATTTAGACAAGAAACACGCAGCAGTAATTGTCCCAGCTGCACGGCCACCTAAGTTGGTGAAATCAGCAAATGGGCTTTCAAGTTGTTCTTGATAATCATCCCACAGTGGCAACTGCCATGCGCGGTCGCCACTTTGCTCAGATGCTTTAAGTAAGTCATGGGCAAGCGGGTTATGATTTGAAAGTAACCCCGTTGCATGCGAACCAAGCGCAATAATACAGGCACCCGTTAAGGTGGCTACATCGACCACGGTATCGGGTTCAAAGCGCTCAACATAGGTGAGTGCATCACACAGCACTAAACGGCCTTCTGCATCCGTATTTAATACTTCAACAGTTTGACCTGACATTGTCGTTAAAATATCACCCGGACGATAAGCATTTGAACCAGGCATGTTTTCACAACCAGCAAGCACACCAACCACATTAATAGGTAACTGCATTTGAGCCAATGCGCGCATTGTGCCAATAACCCCAGCGGCACCGCCCATGTCGTATTTCATTTCATCCATGGCTTCGCCTGGTTTGATTGAAATACCGCCAGAATCAAAGGTTAAACCTTTACCAACGAGTACGATAGGGGCTTGGTCTTTGTCGGCACCTTGGTATTTAATTACCGACATCACAGACTCGTTCGCACTACCACGGCCGACAGCAAGGTATGAATTCATGCCAAGCTCAGCCATTTTTTCTTCACCAATAATTTCAACCGTGACATTGTCAAAGTTGTCGGCAAGCTCTTGTGCTTGCTCACCTAAATACGCTGGGTTACAGATATTAGGTGGCATATTGGCAACGTCTTTACATAATTTACTACCGGCTGCGATAGCTAAACCATGCTCAATTGCACTTTCGCCAATCGTGAGTTCACGGCGTGTCGGTACATTGAAGACAATTTTGCGTAATGGTCGACGAGGGTCGCTTTTTTTACTTTTAAGCTGATTAAATGTGTATAAACAATCTTGTGTCGTTTCAACGGCTTGACGTACTTTCCAATAAGTATCACGGCTTTTAACGTGCTGCTCTGTTAAAAAGCATACCGCTTCCATAGAGCCTGTCTCGTTCAGCGTGTTAATGGTTTTAGAGATGATTTGTTTATATTGTTTGTCGTCCAACTCTCGCTCTTTACCACAGCCTACAAGTAAAACGCGTTCGCTCAGTACATTGGGTACATGATGCAACAACAATACTTGACCAGGCTTACCTTCAAGGTCGCCACGGCGCAGTAAATTTGAAATATAACCATCGCTGATTTTATCTAGCTGTTCACCAATGGGCGATAAACGACGTGGCTCATAAACGCCAACTACAATACATGCGCTACGTTGTTTTTCTGGACTACCACTTTTTACGCTAAATTCCATTGTCACTCCTGATTTTGAGTCGTATAACCTTAGTAAATAAGGGTAAGAAATTCATTTTCGAGTCCTTTCTTACATTTTTTAGTTTATTAACACTAATATTAGCTCATAAACTATGACTCTATTTACGTGTTTTTGAACTTTATCTTATTGTGAATATCAATATCACATAATAGATGCCATCTGTACTATAAATGCAAGATTATATGTTCTTGCTAGGTATGATATTTAATTGTGATGGCATATAATAAAGTGAGTAAAATAACTAGTTTACTCAAAATTTCTTACTATTCCAGTGAAACACGATGTTTAACAGGGGCGAGCATTGCTAATTTTCCGTTATTTGACCACTGAAGTCTTAAAGTCGCAGGTCGCCGTATTTTTAACTTTAATGACCATTTTTGTGTCGCAAAAGTTTGTGGTGATTTTAGGTGATGCCTCAGATGGAGGACTTCCTGCAAAGCTTGTGCTTTCGATGATCGCGTTAAAACTACCGCAGCTTGCGTCGCTTATTCTCCCTTTGAGTATCTTTTTAGGCATTATTTTGGCCTATAGTCGTATTTATGCCGATAGCGAAATGACGGTGTTTAGAGCCTGTGGCGTCAGTGAATGGTATGTTGTGCGCGTCACGCTTATTTCAAGTACAGCGATGGCCATTCTTGCGGGTGCCTTAACACTGTACATTGCACCTTGGGCGAGTGAGCAAGAGTATCAATTAAAAGAACAAGCAAAAGCCGATGCTGGTTTGTCTACGCTTCGAGCGGGTCGTTTTCAGCAAACAGGCAACGAAAAAGCCGTTGTCTTTATTCATAATATTGAAAACGGTGGTAAAGAACTTCACAAAGTTTTTGTTGCCCAGTTACCTGACCGTGAGAAAGGTGATTTGGCACGGTTAGTCTACGCAGAGCGTGGTGTCGTGATTGAACAAGATAACGGTGAGCAACAACTTATTTTGAATGATGGTAAGCGTTATGAAACAGACGGTGAATCTGCGGCGCTTAACCTGACAGAGTTTGATGGTTATAGCGTACAAATCCAAGACCAAGAAATTGAACATCAACGCCGTAAATTAGAAGCCGTACCAACGTTTGATTTATTTAAAATGAAAAGTGTAGAAGCGGTTGCTCAGTGGCAGTGGCGTATTGCAATACCGCTTTCGATTCCACTGCTTACTTTACTGGCCGTTCCGCTTAGTGTGGTTAACCCACGACAAGGTAAATTTGCTAAATTAGTGCCTGCAATCAGCTTGTATTTAGGGTATTTCATCCTTCTTAATGCCGCTAAATTTGCTGTTGAAGATGGTAAAATACCACCTTCAATTGGGCTGTGGTGGATTCATTTATCTGCCTTGTTTATTGGTGGTTTATTGATTATTAAAGGCCGCCCGCTCGGCGCATGGTTAAAAGCAGTGGTGACTAAGCGGGAGTTAAGCGCATGATGAAAACACTCGACTGGTATTTAGGCCGCAGCATTATTCAAACTACAGGATTTGCATTAATGGTGCTGGTTGGTATCAGTACCCTTATTAAATTTATTGAACAGTTAAAATCGGTAGGGCGTGGCAGTTATGATATTGCGACAGCACTGATTTACACTGTGTACAGCATGCCGGGAGACTTGGTTATTTTCTTTCCGATGGCAGCGCTCATTGGTGGCTTAACGGGACTCGGTGCTTTAGCATCAAACAGTGAGTTGGTGGTGATGCAGGCCGCGGGCATGTCGCGTTTACAGATTATTGCCTCGGTAATGAAAACTGCCATGTTTATGGCTATCTGTATGATGGCGCTTGGTGAGTGGGGAGCGCCCGAAGCACAGCTTAAAGCGAAAGAAATACGCAACCACGCTATTAACGGGGGCGATGTCTTTAATGCCAAACAAGGTGTATGGGCAAAAGATGGCAGCAACTTTATAAATATAGAAGATGTTGATCAGCAAGGCGTATTGCGTGGTGTACATATGTATCATTTTGATAAGTCATTGCAATTAACTCAAATAACGAAAGCAAAAGAAGCCGTAAACCGAAAAGATGGTTGGCTGTTGCGTGGCGTTAATAAAGTTAAAATCACGCCAGAACAGATTAGCACTGAACAGCAAACTGAAGAGTTTTACGATTCACAGTTAACAGCAGAAAAATTAGGGGTTGTATCGGTAAAACCAGAAGCGTTATCGTTTACTGGGCTTTGGTCATATTTGAGTTACCTAAAACAAAATGAACAAGATACCAGCACCTATGAGTTAGCACTGTGGCGCAAAGTAATGCAGCCTGTGTCTATCGCGGTGATGTTATTAGTGGCGTTGTCGTTTATATTTGGCCCACTGCGAACCGTTACAATGGGCGCTCGAATCATTATGGGGGTTATAACCGGCATTACCTTCCACTTAACCAATGAAATATTTGGCCCTGTGGTGATGGTATATCAAATTCCAGCGGTTGTCGGTGCGGTGTTGCCAAGCATTCTATTTATTGGTTTTGCGACCTACTTGCTAAATAAGCGTGTGTAGTAAACGTACTTAATTACAAAAAAAGCGTGACCATTTAGTCACGCTTTTTTGTATCTACTGTCTCGCTTTACCAATCAGTGATTACACCAATAAGCTTAATTAAGCGAACTGCGCCTAATCCAATGAGCGATAAATGCGTTTATTTTCTTCTTTTGTGAGCGTAATTACTTCTGTTTTAGCTATGTAATCTTGCAGTGCACGTTTGTTTTTAAAATCAATCAGCACCACTAAATTACCCAAACCTAATAAAGCACATATTGCTCTTAGCGCACCTTGTTGCCAGCTAATCAGCTTACCATCGAGGGTTTGTACTTTTAAGCGCCATGCGCGCATGCCTATGGTTTGCCCGCTTTTAGCCCAAAAGTAACTAAAAAATGCCACGCTCACTAACACCAGTAATCCACTACGGATGCCATAAAGCAAAGGGGAGTTTTGAATATACGCTGAGACATCCTCAGCATTGCCAATACTCAACACATCAAGTGAAATAAGTCCCTGAACAGCCAGTAGGTATAGCACAGTTGTGAGCATTGCAAAGGCAATCACAACCAAGGTGTCGTAAATTAACGAGGCAAAACGGCGCCAAAAACCGGCACGAGGAAACTCAGCTGACATAAACACTCTCATCCTATTAAATTGCGCTGTAGTTTAGCAAAGTCCTTAGCAAACAAGAAATACTTAGCGAGGGTTTCGCTTGTCGACAAACAGGTCTGACCTGCTATAGTTGAAAAAATAATAAAAAAGAGAGCCCTTCTATGTCTGTTTCTTCGAGTGAAACCCACGTGGTATTTAATCAACCCAAACCGCTTGAAAACTATAACGCGTACGAGGCTGACGACGTGTTGCAGTATTGGCAAAATTGTTTTGCGGGACAATGGGGAACAGCGCATCTTTCTGCTTTTGGGCAACAGGTGGGAGGGGAACTGTTACAAGCTGGGTTCTTGGCAAATAAGCATTTGCCTGAACTTAATACACATAACCGCTTTGGTGAGCGTATTGACCATGTTGATTACCATCCAAGTTATCATCAGCTTATGCAGCATGCCATAGCGCAAGGACACTGTGCCTTACCTTGGCAGCAAAAAAAGCAAGGCAGTCATGTTGTACGCGCGGTGATGGCTGTACTACATAATCATGCTGACCCAGGGTCAGGTTGCCCGCTAACGATGACCTTTGCGAGTGTGCCCGCTATTGCCAGTCAAGCCAATATCGCTGAAGTTTGGCTGCCAAAAATACTGGCCAATCATTATGATGGCGACAACAAGCCGTGGTTTGAAAAACAAGGTGTTACGATTGGTATGGCCATGACCGAAAAGCAAGGAGGCACCGATGTACGAGCAAATACCACCAAAGCAACACCACTAAATGAAGGCGGTGCAGGGCAGCTTTACGTGCTTGAAGGACACAAATGGTTTTGTTCAGCCCCCATGAGCGATGCTTTTTTAGTGCTCGCCTATGCCCCTAATTCACAATTGTCGTGCTTTTTAGTGCCGCGCTGGCTTGAAAGTGGTGAAAAAAATGCCGTCTATATTCAGCGTTTAAAAAATAAATTAGGAAATCAGTCAAATGCCAGTTCTGAAATCGAGTTTAGATCAGCGCATGGCTGGATGTTGGGCGAACCAGGCAGTGGTATTAAGACGATTATTCAAATGGTCGCACTCACACGGTATGACTGTATGCTCGGCTCAAGTTCATTGATGATGCAAGCAGTAAAAGAAGCGGTATGGCACACATCAGAGCGCGCTGTTTTTGGAAAAAAACTGCATCAACAGCCATTAATGCTGAATGTCTTAGCTGATTTAGCCTTGGAAGCAGAGGCCGCGTTGGCAATCTCGATGCGGATTGCCCACGCACTTGATAAACAAGACGATGATAGCGAAGCTGCACTCGTTCGCAGTGCGACTGCGATTGGAAAGTACTGGATTTGCAAGCGTGCAGTTCAGCACACCTTCGAGGCGATGGAATGCATTGGTGGAGTAGGTTATGTGCAAGACAATATTGCCAGTCGCCTTTATAAAGAAGCCCCTGTTAATTCAATTTGGGAAGGGTCAGGTAACGTGCAATGCTTAGATCTAATGCGCGTGTTTAACCGCGAGCCAGAATCGTTAACGGCGCTTATGAAGGAGCTTGAAAAAGCACGTGCACTAAACAGTGATTACGCCGATAAGCTTGATGAATTGCAGGCATTACTAACCGATACGTCACATTTAGAAATACAGGCTCGGCGGATCATTGAGCGCTTAGCACAGCTTTGGCAAGCCGCAACGTTCTTGCAGTTTGGTGAACCCATTATCGCACACGCATTTGTAACAAGCCGTTTGAAAGGTCCTCACTTTTCGCAGTATGGTTGTTTAAGCCATGAAATAGACTGTCAGGCCATTGTTTCTCGAATGATGCCAAAGCACACTGGTTAACAACTTGTTTAATAATTGTGCGGTTGATTCATCAGGCCGCATAAAACGCTTGCTGCCTCACCCATTCTTTGTATAATGCTTGGCATAGAGACAAAAGCAGTTAAAAAGCTTATTGCTCTAAAGTGGTTTTTCTTTATCTTCTCGTGTTTAGAAGGTTAAAGAAAAATGAAGCCAGTGTGATGGAATTGGTAGACATGACGGATTCAAAATCCGTTGCCTTCGGGCGTGGCGGTTCAAGTCCGCCCACTGGTACCACTTTTTAACCTCAGCACCTTTTGCTGGGGTTTTTTTATGCCTGAAATAAATCAGTTATGTGTCTTATGTTGTGTGTTCGCGTTTTTGAGTAACACACGGGGCGTGGCAATTAGGCAAGTAAAGTCTGCGCACCGTGTCTTTTTGTCACCGTACCTTTTAACCACTGCATCTTTTAACCATCGTATCTTTTAACCATCGTAACTTTAAAGATTCGTGCCTTTTGCAAGAGGAGGGATAAAGACAGCTTTCAGTATAATTCCATGGCTAACCTTTCATTCATTTTCTTCTGGCATGCTCTGATTGCCCCTATAAAATCCTTTTTGTTCTATTATTAATCACAGGTGTTCAAACAATGTTGAGTAATTAAATAACCCCTGATTTTGTGTGTCTACTTGATTGAAAATTAATCATAATGGACTAGAGTAGCATGGTATTTATAGGCTTCATGTAATACAATTTGAAACCTTAACTTTAAGTTAAGTCAAACACTTAGTGCATATAAGATAAGGCGGGAAGCGTGGGTACATTCGACCTAAAACGTATTGTTGAAAGTATATCTAATCTTAAAAGTGAAAACTTTTATAATGCTATATGCCTCTCTTTGTCAGAAGTGGTGGGGGCGTCACACGTTTTTTTAGCTCATGTTGATGAAGACACCATGCAGGCAACAACGCTAACGTTGGTGGCCAATGACGAAATCGTCGAAAACATTAGTTATGATATTCGCTGCACGCCTTGCAACGATGTAAGTTGCGGCGGTATCTCGAGCTATAGCTCAGACGTACAGCAATTATTTCCAGACGATAAATTACTCGTTGATATGGGTATTGAAGCGTATGTCGGGGTGCCCTTGCAGAGTATGTCTGGCAAAACAGATACCATTCTCGTTGCACTTTTTCAGCATGCGATCAGTGATGCCATGCAAATTGAGTCTTTCTTTTCCTTATTTACAGGCCTTATTCAACGAGAGATTGAAAAAGATCGCTTTATTGCCAAGTTAGATTTTGCCAATCAATTGATAGAACAAAGTCACGAAGCTATTTTTATCTGCAATGAAAATGTCGAGATCATATACGCAAATACTGCATTTACGAATATGACTGGCTATTCGTTCGACGAGATTATAGGAAAAAATCCTAAAATATTGAGTTCGAATAAGCATGCATCGCATTTTTATCGTGCCATGTGGCATCACATTGATACCGAAGGTAAATGGTCTGGTGAGATCATGAATAAGAACAAGCAAGGGGACTTATACACCCAGTTTTTATCAATTACTAAAATGGTTAACAATGGTGAGGTGTGTTACGTCGCCTTCATTCTCGATATCACAGAGAAAAAAGAAGCTGAGCGGAAAATTTATTTTCATGCAAATCATGACCAACTGACGGGCCTCACAAATCGCTTTTATTTTAAAGAACGTATTTGTGATTTAATTTCGGCACCGTCGTATCAAAATGATGTTAATACGCACTTGGCAGTGATTTATTTTGATGTTGATCGATTTCAAGACATTAACACCGTATATGGCTTAACCTTCGGGGATAAACTGCTATGTGAAATAGCAAATCGGCTGGCATATACCTTTAAAGAGTGTGCATTTTCACGCATCGATGGAGACAGCTTTGCAATATTACAGACCTATCAGGATAGCCATGAGCTTGAACTTGTCTGTAAACAAATTAATGCTTTATTGATTGAGCCTTTTTCTATTGGCGGTATTCGTCAAAATGTAACAGTGACACTGGGTATCAGTCATTATGAATATAATAATGTACTGACATCGCAGGTTAAAATTGAAAAAATAGCCCGTCGTCTTATTAGGCAAGCTGAGCTGGCTAGCTTAAACGCAAAACAAACAGCGGATCCATATTTACACTTTTGTACTGAAATGGACGACAAAGTTAAAAAACACAATTTACTGGTAGAGCAACTGACACAGGCTGTTAAGAACAACGAGATAGAGGTTTATTTTCAACCAATTATTGATATTGAAAATAACACAGTTGCTAAATTTGAGAGTTTAGTCAGGTGGCAAAACCAAGGGCAGTGGGTGTCGCCTGTAGAGTTTATACCATTAGCTGAAGAGTCGCGTGTCATAATTCCACTCGGTGAATTGGTGTTAATAAAAACGTGTCAGCAAATTAAGGCACTTGAAGCACAAGGGTATGATCAGCTGGTATTTAATGTTAACCGTTCATTATTTGAGTTTGCAGAGTACAACCCTGAACGCAATGTGTGGATTGACATCATAAAGAGTCAAGGTGTTAAGCCTTCGCAAATATCGTTTGAATTAACTGAAAGTGTACTTGCCCCCGAAAATACCAATCACCTCGACGTGCTTACTCAACTTAAAGCAGCAGGGTGTTTAATTTCGTTAGACGACTTTGGTACTGGTTACTCATCGTTAAGTTACCTGCGTCGTTTTCCGGTTGATGTGCTCAAGCTCGACAAGTCGTTTATTGATGAAATACATGTTGATTTAGCTGACGAAGCCTTAGTTAGGTCAATCATTCAAATGAGTCGTGTACTGGGTATTAAAGTGGTTGCTGAAGGGGTTGAAGAATACGCTCAACTTGAAGTGTTAACGGATGCTGGTTGTGACTATATTCAAGGTTATTACTTTTCAAAACCTTTGCCACCCAGTGAGATACTTCCTTTTTTAGAGCAATTTGCTAGAGACCGCTGAGTATTCGCGGTATGATTTTGGTATACACAAACGAGCAAACGTAACTATGCCAAAATTAACCGCTAAGCAAAATATTCAGGCGATTGTCAGTGCTATTAAAACAGAAGAACAAGCACTGAGAGCGAAATACCCTGTTCTTAATCAACAAAATAGTATTGCTTTGGTTATTTTGTTGTTGTCACTATTGTCATTAATTGGTGTCGCGTCACTTTATTATATGAGCCTCATTCCCGCGTGGTTGTGTATTATTTTAGCGGCTGTGATTACGTCTATTTCTCACGAACTTGAACATGACCTTATTCATAAGCAATATTTTAGTAAGCGTCCTTGGCTTCATAATTTTATGATGCTGGTTGTGTGGTTAATGCGACCAAATACGGTGAACCCGTGGTATCGACGTAAAATTCATTTGCACCATCATAAGGTCTCAGGAACCAATCAAGACTTAGAAGAACGTTTGGTCGGTAATGGCATAAAAAACCCGTTTGTTAGGGCTGTGGTGATTGTTGATGGTTTGTTGGGATTAGTAATCAACAGTAAGCGCTTTAATAAAGAAATTAAAGGCTTTAAGTTTTTGACCGTATTTAACGCGGGGTTTCCAATTGCGACCGCCTATTTCGTTATTTTATATGGGGTAATCGCGTACTACTTACTGCAGTTATTTATGCCGTTAGAATCTATGTTACCTAGTTGGGGGTTAGATGTGCTGGCGGTTGCTGAGTTTTTGATGGTAGTGTTAATAATACCAAATATTATTCGTTCATCATCGCTCAATTTTATTACTTCATCGATGCATTACTACGGTGGTGTAAACAATGTGATTGAGCAAACTCACGTGATTAATAGTCGCTGGTTTATACCTTTTCAATTATTTTGTTTTGACTTTGGTCGTACCCATACTATTCATCATTTTGTGCCAAATCAGCCGTTTTATATTCGCCAACTTATTAGTCAAAAAATACTGCCTATTATGGCGCAGCACGGGGTAAGATTTAATGACTTACGCAGTATCAAGCGTGCGAATCTATACGAAACTAAACAAGAAGGAGTTTAATATGCAAATCACGGGTCGTTGTCACTGTGGTGAGGTAACTTACCAAGCGCAAGTTGATGAAAATAAAGTATTTAACTGTCATTGTACCGACTGTCAAATAATTTCAGGGGCACCATTTCGTACCGTTGTTATGTCAATGCCCGATGCTGTTACATTCACGGGTGCTACACCAAAAGAATATATAAAAATCGCTGAAAGCGGTAATCAAAGAGCACAGGGGTTTTGTGCTAATTGTGGTACTGCTTTGTACGCGACCTCAGTCGGTGAAGGCGAGCGCATTTATGGCTTACGTTTAGGGGCTGTTGAGCAAGCCGCTGAGCTTATCCCAAACACACATATTTGGTATCGTTCTCATAAACCATGGCTTGATAACTTAGCGGATATGAGCACATTTGAAATCACGGCAGCCAGTCAATAAGGGGCTGTACTATTTATTGTTGATAGTTACGTCATTGTTGATAGTCACGTCATTGATAGTCACGTCATTGATAGTCACGTTTCGGCCACTCAAGTAACCAAATAGCGCGCATAACAGGCTTGATACAATACATAGCCATAGCGCGCCAGCCCAATTATTAAAAAAGCTATGTAATGTACCGGCCAAGATTGGCCCTGTTGCGGCCAGTAAATAGCCGATACATTGCGCCATACCTGATAAAGCAGCAGCTTGCTGCGCATTATGAGTACGTAAACTCACAAACGATAAACCTAAAATAAAACAAGCACCTGAGCAAAATCCTAAGGTGACAGACCAAAGCATAGCGAAGCTTGGGGCGTACAATAATCCAAATGAACATAGCGCACCTAATAAGGCCAAACTAAAAGTGAGTATTCGCTGATCATTTAGTTTTGCTAATAAGGGTATAAGCACGATACCGGGTAATGCTGAGGCAACTTGAAACGCACCTTGCAAGGCTCCAGCGTGTTCAGCTGTATGACCAAACTCAATCAAAATACTCGGCAGCCAACCAAGCATAATGTAAGTAAAAAATGAGTTAAAACCGAGTAATAGTGTTATTTGCCACGCTAAAGGGGAATGCCAAACTTTCGCCTGAGTGGTGTGCGATACCTGTGCTTTGCCAGGCATCGTATGCTGTTTTAACTGAGGAAGCCAAACAACAATGGCCAGTAACACCAGTAATGAGTAACTGGCTAAAGCCACTTGCCAGCCTATTTCTTTGTATTCTGCAAGGGGAGTGATCAGTGCTGAATAACTCCCGCCAAATATGCCCATTGCAAGTACGTAGCTTGACGTCATTACCGCCACTTTATGCGAAAAATCACGCTTAATAAGACTTGGCAATAATACATTACCAATCGCAATACCAACGCCAATCACGGCGGTGCCAATAAATAAAACACTTGCAGAATCAATCAGGCGAGACAAAACACCCACTCCAATCAGGAGCAGAGCGATAAACAACGACAGTTCCAGACCATATTTTTTAGCCAGGCTTGCTGCCATGGGGGAGGCAATGGCAAAGGCTATCAGGGGTAAAGTGGTCAACATACCGGCTTGCGATGCTGTGAGCTTAAATTGCTCAATAATCTGTTCTAGTACTGGCGCAATGCCTGTGATGGGCGCGCGTAAGCTGGCTGCAATAAGAAAAATGCCAAGCACTAATAAAAGGGTGCGAATTGCGTTTTGAGAAGATGGCACGCTGTTTAGACACTTAAGTAAGAGATAAAACTATCATACCTAAATACTAAACAGCGTGGGTGAACTATGAGATAGCTCACCAAATAATGCGGTCACTTAAAACTGATAACGTGCTGATAACATTGCGTTACGGGGTCTTCCTGGAAAATAGCGATCGCCGTTAAAGCTCGTGTAGTCTGCTCGTTCAGCATAGTGCTCATCGGTTAAGTTGTTCACGCGCAGAGTGACAGCAAACGTAGGGGTAAGCTGCCAAGCTGCTGTTAAATTAACCAGCGAGTGGCCTTCGTAACGATGAAGATTTTCAGGGTCGGTAAAATAGCCGCTGGTGTTGTAGAGCTCAAGCGCTATTCGTGTCATATCATTAGCCTGCCAAAGTAATTGTAAATTAGCGATATTACGCGGGGCGGTATCGACCTCATTGCCATTGATATTAACCTCACCTAATAGTTGGTCATAGCTGTAGGTATGTTTAGCGTGCGTTGCAGCTAATTGCATTGAGATAGTGGGCGTAATGGCGTAGGCGAGTTCAAGCTCAATGCCGCGATGCTGAGTTTGCCCATCATTGACATAGAAAAAGTCACTGTCGCGGAAAATCGTATTT
Organism: Pseudoalteromonas sp. MB41; assembly: GCF_020966275.1. Lineage (NCBI taxonomy): Bacteria > Pseudomonadati > Pseudomonadota > Gammaproteobacteria > Alteromonadales > Pseudoalteromonadaceae > Pseudoalteromonas > Pseudoalteromonas sp. MB41. The sequence goes on from NZ_JAJJZF010000003.1 coordinate 184,474, forward strand.
TCTTTATTCATAGCATAAGCACTTATCACGTAATGGAGTTGTGCTTGCTGACCTTTGAAGCCAAATTCTAGATTTTTTGCAATTTCTGATTTTAACTCAGCAACGCTTTGTTCACGCTGAAGCTGATAAAGCTCAGCCGCTTGCGGCGCTCGAAAGCCTTCAGACGCATTGGCATAAATAAAGTGATTATTGGTAAATTGGTAGCTTATGCCAAGTTTAGGTGAGAAATTAGCAAAGCTATTAATACCGCTTTCTGGGCGAGAATAGCGACAGCCACCCATTCCGCACGGGGTGCCATCTTCTTTCGTGCGTCCTGCGAGCATATGGTTCGTGTAATCATAACGCATGTGTTCGTATCGGCCCCCTACAGTGACTAATAGTTCATCATGTTGCCAGTCTAGGTTTATAAATGGTGCCAGTAAGCGACTCGTAACCTGATAGTCATAATGTTTACCCTGAGGGACTGTTGCAACCAAAAAAGCAGACCCCTCTGTTGGCTTATCTTGGTATTGTAAAAAATCGGCATCGGTAAGCTCACCATCAAAGCCCACGGTAAGCGTACTTGCGTTTGCAAATTGGTGCTGCCACATTGATTGTATACCTACGCCTTGTTGCGCGTTTTCTTCCAAAGGTGTGCCGGGTAAAAAGTGTTTAAAAAAGGTCATGCTTTGGTCGCGCAGGTAAGGGGTTAGCGTGAAACTATTGTTGTCGTCTTTTGTCCAATTTAACTTGGACCACACACGCATCGATTGTGCTTTTCTAAAGGCATCGGGGTTTGGATTTGACTGTGCAATGTCTTCATCTTTGTAGCTTTCAAAGCCTTCAATATAGCCTGCGGTTTGTTGATCTAAGTGCGTATAAGTAAGGCCGCTATTGAGCGTGAAATTGTCAGCATCATAACGATGACGCATGGTCACTTTTTCTTGGTCAACCCCTTCATCATCACGGTAGCCTGTGTCGCGAGTGATACTCACATTAATACCAAGGCCTTGTTTGCCAAAGTCGTGACCTTGCCCCAATTTATAGCGGCTATAGCCAAAAGAACCGTAGTCTAAACCAAGTGTGGTGTGATCATAGGTTGTATCGGGCGTAATAACGTTAATAACCCCATGGACTGCATTGGAACCATAAAGAGCTGAGCCTGGGCCTTTTAATACCTCAATGCGCTCAGCCATTTCTGTGTGCGCTTCAAATAATTCGTTGATATTACAAAAACCAGCGGCACGTAGGGGAATACCATCTTCTGCTGTGAGTATCCCACCGCAGGCCCCAGCGCCCGATAGCACTGGCGAGCGAAGAGCGGGTAAGTACTCTTGTCCATTACCATGTTGTAAGTTTGCACCTGCAACCTGTTTAAGGGCTTGTTGAATATGCGTGGGTGCAATGAGTGATAATTGTTGTTTAGAAATACTGCTTACAACCACAGGAAGTGGATCAGCAAGCACTTCAGTACGAGAGGCGGTGGTAGTGATATGCTCAAGTTCATTTGTTGCGGCAAATGTATGGCAGCTAATTGAAAGAGAGCCAATAAGCGCTGAGATTAATGACAACTTCATGAAAACCCTTTGATTAAACAACGACAACGAGAATCAAAGGGTAACTGCTTTTAACGGTGTGTAAAAGCTTTCGCGATTAATGAATTGCTTTTCGTCGCAGACACACAGTCCCCAAAAGTAAAGCGATAAGCCAAAATAGGCTACTGCCACTGTGCCCCTTTTTATGGCTGACATTGGCAATTTTCTCGTCTTTAACGCGAATTTTAAATTGACCTAATTCGGTATCTAGATTTCCTATCATGTCGTCAACAGCAGCATTAAAACTTGCTAGCGATTGCTGTTTCGCGACTTCATCGATACCAATTGCTGTACTTCGTTTCTCTGCTTTATGGATGCCTGGCGCACGGAACAACATTTTTCGGCTTTTAATATCAAATACCGCGGTATCGACGAATGTTTGCACCGTGTTTTCATTACCCGGAATGACATAGAGACCAACAATGGTGAGGTATAAGAAGGCTGCATTATTTTCTAAACTTTGTGACACTTGGTCATACGACACCAGCGCCATAATGTCCACATCGTATAAGCGTGATACCTGCTCTAAAGTAGTAAACCCCTCGCCTCCCTTTAAATAGGTACTTGGGATGACTTCGATACGGTCAATATAGTCATACTGCATAAATTGTTTTTTTACTTTGTTGAGTAGTGCTATTTCGTCACTATGATGGAGGCCGTTGTTGTATTTGTTAGGAATAAAGGCAATACCCACTGTGGCGGGTAAGTTTAGAGTGGGCACACTGATTTGTTCGGCTGCTCGTTGTTGTTGATCTGGGTATAAATAGTCAACCAATGAGCTAGATTGAGTTTGCTGATTACCGTGTTGACTCAACATGGTACTGCAGCCAGTTAGCGTAAATATCACAATGATCAAACACCACTTTAATGAATTCATAAACGATCCTTTTTTATAACGTGTTCGAAAACAATGGGTGTAATTTTGGTTTTTTAATCACAGTCATTGTTCCTAATTGAAGCTTTCATTCAGACAGAGAAAGTCATGAAAAGTGCCAAAGAAGTTTAAAGAAATGTAAAGATTGTTTTTATAACGTATTGTTATTTATGAACTTGTTATTTTTAATTGTAACCCTTCATCTATGATTCAGGCTTGCTTGATAGGCTTTTCAACAAGAGCAAATGCAGAGGGTCTCTATTATGAATAAAATAATTACTATCTCGTTAGCCGTGCTAGGTTTGAGTTTGGTGCCTATAGAAGCGAGTGCTAAACATGATCGTGACCATGACAGATACGAGTACAAACACGAACGTAAAAAGCACCATAAACATAAAAAGCATCATAAGCATCATCGCCATGACCGTGATTGTCATCACGATAGGTATGACCGCTATAGCTACCGTGATTTACCACCCGGTTTATACAAAAAAGTAGGTTATGGCGGTGGATTACCGCCAGGTTGGTACAAACGGTATCATCATGGTGATATTCTCGACAGAGATATTTATCGCCACGGCCGAGTAATAAAGCGTCGCGATAGAAATGGCATTATTGCCATTGAAATTGATGACCGCTTAATACACTTAGTACATGACACACGAGAAATTTTATCCATCGTGTCGCGTCATCGTTAATCCTGTTTAAAGCCGCTTTGCGGCTTTTTTATACTCTTTCATTCCCAGTTCAGAAATAGTTGCTACGCTTAGTAGAATACATAAAAAGGAGAGTTCGTATGAAAACATTTTTAACAGTGGCTGTTTTAGGGCTTAGTATTGTTGCGACAGGCGCTTTAGCAAAAGACAAAGATAAGGACAAAGACAAAGGAAAAAGCTTACCGCCTGGTCTAGAGAAAAAACTTGAAAATGGTGGAGATCTTCCGCCTGGTTGGCAAAAGAAATACCGAAAAGGTGACATACTTGACCGCGATATTTATCGTCGAGGTAAGGTGATTAAATCGCGTAATAACGACGGGTTAATTTCAATTCAGGTTGATGGCACCATTGTTCGTTTGGTAGAGGATACCCGCGAAATAGTCTCGATTCTGAGCCGATAAATTGTGCCAATGAGTTATATGAGCCATGCATTGAGTGTACTGTCTGTACTTTTGCTTATTGTCTCACTATTGCCATTTTCGTACTCCCAGCATTATTTAATTCGAAGTTGTGATTTTGTGCGGCTGCAAGTAGCGTATCTTGCAGTTGCATGTTTGCTGGGAGCAAGCGTGTTATTTTACCTCTCCAACAGCCATTATTTACTCGGTTGTATTGTTATAAGCTTTGTGGTTTTGCTACTGCAAGCGAACTGGATTTACCCCTACACATGGTTCGCTAAGAAAGAAGTTGTCTCAAGTAGTAAAGATGATGCTCACAGTATTCGCATAATGTCTGCGAATGTGCTGATGTCGAATACGCACTACGGCAAACTTATTAAACTGGTAAAAAACCACCAACCAGATTTACTCATCACGCTTGAATCTAATGAAACGTGGCAACAGCAGCTCAGTTGTCTAGAAGCAGATTACCCATATCGTATCTATTGCCCTAAAGATAATCGTTACGGTATGCATTTATACAGTAAGTTTGAAATTAAACACCAACAGGTATGTGAATTAATCGAAGCGGATATTCCCTCGATTCATATCGTATTTGTAGATGCCAATAACACAGAAGTCGAGGCGCACTTTATTCACCCAGCTCCTCCTAGTCCCACCGAAAAAGACACCTCGCGTCCTCGTGATACCGAGCTTATTATTCTGGCCAAAGCCCTTAAAAATAGAACGCGCCCTTGCATCGTTGCAGGCGATCTGAATGATGTTGCTTGGTCACGGAGCACGCGTTTGTTTATGCGAGTTTCTAAGTTGTTAGACCCGCGTAAAGGACGCGGCTTTTTTAATACATTTCATGCGGGTTACTTTTTTATGCGTTGGCCGCTTGATCACTTATTCCACAGTGATGAATTCAGTGTAAAACGAATTGAACGCCTTGCTAAGTATGGCTCTGATCATTTTGCACTATTAACCGAATTGACTTATGACCCCGCTGCTTCAAATCAAAAACAACATGAGGATATTGATAAAGATAAGGCGATTAAAGAGTTAAAAATGCCTATGGCATCAAAGCAGCAAGTTCCGACCTTTGATGAATGAGAAAGGGCTCAATGAGCCCTTTTAGTGTGTATTATTGGTTGATCATAATGGTTTTAATATTTACAAATTCGCGTAAGCCAAAACCACCATGCTCTCGGCCATAGCCACTGTCTTTCACTCCACCAAACGGCAAGTTTGGCTGAGCGAGTCCATAGCCATTTATATTTACCATTCCTGTATCAAAATGCAGCCTAGCCAGTTCAACAGCCTGTTTCTCGTTGCTAGAAAAAATACCTCCTCCTAATCCATAGCGCGAGTCATTGGCTATACGCATTGCGTCGTCATTATCTTTGGCGCGGATCAGAGAGGCCACGGGGCCAAATAGCTCATCATCGTAGGCTGGCATTCCTGGTTTTACATTTTCAAGTAAGGTCGCTGGGTAGTAAAAACCAGTGCCTGTTGGCATGCTGCCACCGACAATCGCCTTCGCTCCAGCATCAATAGAGTCACGTACTTGTTGGTGAAGCTGTGCGCGTAAATCTTCACGTGCCATTGGCCCAAGCCCTGTGTTTTCATCATTAGGGTCACCCAGTTTTACTTGCTCAAACTGTTCTTTAATACGTGCTTTAAAGTCATTATATACTGCGTCAACCACCACAAAGCGTTTCGCCGCGACACATGTTTGGCCATTATTGATAAGACGACCTTGGGTACATGCTTCAATGGCGGTATTAAGGTCGGCATCATCAAGGACAACGTAAGCATCATTACTGCCAAGCTCAAGCACGGTTTTCTTGACATGCTTACCGGCACGCTCTGCCACTTTTTTACCCGTGCTGTCACTGCCAGTAAATGTGACACCGCGAATAGCGGTATGCTCAATTAATTCGCTGGCTGTTTTACCGTCGATTAATAAGTTTTTAAAGCAATGGGTTGGAAAACCAGCTTCGTTAAATAACTGCTCAATTTTTTCAGCCATTCCAAATACGTTACCGGCGTGTTTTAGCACGGTCGTGTTACCAGCCATAACATTAGCACAGGCATAACGAATAACCTGATAAAGAGGGAAGTTCCAAGGTTGAATACCTAAGATAACACCGATAGGTTGGTAGCTAATGATGGCGCGGCCACCTTGCATATCGCGTTTTTCTTCGGCGAGGACCTCAGGGCCTTGGTCGGCTGTGTAGCGACATATAGCAGCACAAAGTTCCGTTTCTTGTAAGCCTTGTTGATAAAGCTTGCCCATTTCGTCAGTCATTAACTGTGCTAATTCATGTTTATTATCGTCAATCAATTTTGCAAGTTGATTAAGGTATTTAGCTCGCTCTACTAAAGATGTCTCGCGCCATGATAAAAAGGTTTTATGGCATTTATCTATTTCAGCCTTAGCTTCTTGTAAAGACAAGAGAGTGTAGGTATTTAAAGTTTGCTCGTTTGTTGGATTGATTGTAGTTACTGTATCAGTCATCATTATCTCCTTACAAAATGTACATGACCTTGTGCAAAGCTAACACCAGCTTTTTAAATGCTTTTTAGGCTTTTGTTTTTATTGGCTTTTATTTGTTTTTATCTGGTTTCTGTGTGTGTGGAAATATGTAAAAACTGCAAGAGGCTGCAAAACTTACAAGGATAGGCTATGAGTAATACATTGTTTAATACAGAGCTTGCGATTATCCAAGCGCCCATGGCAGGGGTGCAAAATGCACAACTGGCGGTTGCGGTGTGTGAAGCGGGAGGTTTGGGGTCGTTACCTTGTGCCATGCTCTCGAAAGAGCAACTGATTAACGAGTTAGACTATTTAACGCACCATACTAATAAGCCATATAATTTAAACTTCTTTTGTCATCAAGTCAGCCCGTACAGCGAAGCTGAGCAACAGCAGTGGCATGAACTATTAAGCCCATATTTTGCTGAGTTTGAAATAGATGCATCGCAATTCAGTCGCAAAGCCTCACGACAGCCCGTTGATCAGCAGGTAATTGATACAATTGCGACTTATAAACCTCCCGTGGTTAGTTTTCATTTTGGCTTACCTAATCAAGAAATTATCGCGCAAATCAAAGCATGGGGTGGCAAGGTTTTGTCATCAGCAACGACTTTAGACGAAGCTCGTTGGTTAAAAGAGCGTGGTGTTGATGCAATCATTGCACAGGGCAAAGAAGCGGGTGGACACCGAGGATGCTTTTTATCGATGGATTTATCGTTACAGCCCAGCACCGAACAGCTCGTTCATGATTGTTTATGTTTGGATATACCGATAATTGCGGCTGGGGGCATTAGTACGCCAGAACAGGTAAAAATGTTTAAAGAGCTCAACGTGGCGGCAGTACAAGTTGGCAGTGCCTACTTGTTATGTGAAGAAGCAACGACAAGCGCATTACACCGTGAAGCATTAAAAACGACAGCGGCAAATAATACTGAGCTCACCACTCTTTTCTCGGGTCGTCCTGCGCGTGGGATACGAAACAGAATTATGCAAGAGCTTGGCGCAATGCCAATGCAAGCGCCTGCTTTTCCTTATGCCTCGATAGCCTTAACAGCACTGCGCTCGAGAGCAGAAGCACAAGGAAGCAGTGGTTTTTCACCGCTGTGGTGTGGTGAGCATTTTAAAGCCAGAGAAGGCATTAACGCCAAACAAATAACCGCGCTATTAATGCAAGGGTGGCAATCTTGACGGATACTCAGTTACTGCCCTTGGGTGATAGTTACCATTACCTTGCTAATGAGTTTCGTAATAAGCTTGCGGGCATGATTGCACTCAAGCGGTACGCTAAAGAGCATGTGCTGCTACAGCAAGGTGAGCAACAACAAGCGGGGTATTTAATTGTATCTGGAGTACTTAGCGCATTACATGTATCAGAGCAGGGCGCTCAAAAGTGCAAAGAGTTTTACTTTCAGGATGAGTTTGCACTGCTTTATGGCAACTGGCTAACCGAAACTAATGCGTTTTACCAACTTAAAGTAATGCGGGACGCTGAGCTTATCAAGGTGCCACTGACTTTATTTGATAACCCAGATTGGCAAGCAATGAAGCATAAATTAATCACTCAACAGCTATTATTTAAAGAGGCAAAAGAAGCCTTTTTATTACTGAATACGCCAGAGCAAAGGTATAAATATTTGCTGGATAACAAACCGCATTGGCTCGCACAATTGAGTTTAAATGAGGTCGCAATGTATTTAGGTATTTCAGCTATTTCATTATCGCGAATTAGAGGGCGCCTTAACTTAAGTTAATGTGCGCGATTTTAAGGAACATTACACTGCTGATTTTTCAGGAGTTGGTATGTTTATTTTATCGCAATGCTTGGTCGCGATTGCCACATTACTCGATTTAGCGTCATTTCAATTTAAGCAAAGGCAGTTTATTTTAGCCTGTTTGTTTAGTTCTGTGTTGCTCACTTCTGTGCACTTTTTGCTACTTGATAATTTAAGTGCCGCAAGCTTAATGCTCATAGCCGCAGTGCGCTACGTATATTGTATTTTTGCCCGTAAAACCAGGATGATGGTTGTTTTCATGTTGCTGAGTATGGCTGCTGTAAGCCTGACTTGGTATAACTGGGTGAGTGTTATAGCCCTCGCCGCAACCTTAATTCAGACTTATGCTTCGTTCCAAAGTAAAGACTTATCATTACGGCTGATGATGGTGGTAGGTACGCTATGTTGGATAACACATAACGCGCTCTTGTTTTCGCCAGTCGCAGTGGTGATGGAAACGGTATTTTTATTGAGTAATTTAGTCGGAATATGGCGCTATTATGCGCCGCCTAAAGCTGTATGAGTATCAGTAAGGTATTAGCACGGCATTATAGGCATACCGTGCTTTTCCATCGAAAAAACCTCAAAGCGTGTTAGCAATCAGCTTGAGTAAGTAGGTTTCTCGTTGAATAGATAAACCTTGTTTTTCGCTCATAGCCAAGGTGGTCTCGTTATGAGCGATGGCGTCATAAATATTAATCCACTTTGGTTGCATGCCATTTTGTACTTCGTAGTGCTCCATTTTGGGCGCGGCTAGCTCACCGTTGATCTCGCAAAAGTAGCAGTAAGATTTAATATGCACACAATCAAAATCATCTTTATACCACGGCCTAATTTCTTCGTATAAGCCTAGTGGGTGCGTTATGTTTATCTGTTGTGCACCGGTTTCTTCTGAAAGCTCTCTGTACAGGCCTTGTTCAATACTTTCACCGTTATCGACCCCACCACCCGGTAGACTATAGTCATCATAGCGTGCGGTGTATAAAAGCAGTATGTGTTCACCTTTTAGCACGATTGCACGCGCGGTGTTGCGAATAAATACCGAACCATAATCATTACTTAGGCTTGGATGAATAACTTTTCTTAATAATTTCATTTAATTACAACGTAGCAACTTCGCTAAAGTACAGCTTAGCTTAATATTTGGTGAGTTATGATAACGTGTTATGAATATTTAATTCATTATAATTACCCCAAATTGAAACTTATTGCGATAATATAGTTGTAATTAATAATAACTTAGCTACCTAACGCTCGTTGTTTTATTTTCGGAAAAACTGTGCGTAGAATGGTAAAAAAAGGCTTAGGGAAAGAATATGTTAAATGTGCTTTTAGTTGATGATGACAGTGAGTTTAGTGATGTCGTGTGTCACATTGTAGAATTCCTCGGGCATAATATAAATACAGCTGCAAACCTTGCAGAAGCAGAGCAATGGTTCGAAAACAATACATTCGACCACGTCTTTTTAGATTTTATGTTACCAGATGGCAGTGGTCTGCACCTACTTGAACACCTTAAAAAAATTGGTCAATCCCCGCGAGTGACTCTCATTTCTGGCCACCCTTCGGTGAAGGGGAAATTAGCAGAAATGTGTGAGGCGAATGTAGGGCACTTAGTTAAACCCCTTCAGCGCGAAGACATCGAAAGGGTTCTCAACCCTAAAAAAGCAAATACAAAGAAAAAGTCAGCACCGAGTATTAAACGTCATTTTGGCACGCTCATTGGTGAATCTGATGTTATGCATAAGCTTTACACCATGATTGAACGTGTCGCAGCAACCTCTGCCAATGTCATGCTCATGGGGGAAAGTGGTGCTGGTAAAGAAGTCGTCGCACAAGCGATTCACAATGCGACAGCCTGCGATGGCCCGCTTGTTGCTACAAACTGCGGTGCATTTTCTAAAGAGTTGATTGGCAGCGAATTATTTGGCCACGAAAAAGGCGCTTTCACAGGGGCTGTTGCACGCAAAGAAGGGGTGTTTGAGCAAGCTGCTGGTGGTACGTTATTTTTAGACGAAGTCACCGAAATGCCCATTGATATGCAACCAAATTTATTGCGTGTCCTCGAAAATAAACGAGTGACCCGTGTCGGGGGGACAAAAGAGCAAGCGGTGAACTGCCGTGTGATTTCAGCAACCAACAGGACGTTGGATGACCTTGCGCAGAATAACGTGATCCGTGAAGATATCTATTTTCGCTTAGCTGTTTTTCCGATTGATATTCCTGCGCTACGTGAGCGCAAAGAAGATATCCCGCTACTTGCGAACGCATTTTTAGAGCAACTAAACGAAGAAAATGGCACAGACTTTAAATGGCAAGCAAGTCAGCTAAAAGAACTTGAAAGTCATGATTGGCCCGGTAATGTGCGAGAGCTTCGCCATGCTATTCACCGTGCTTTTATAATGAGCGACCCTAAAGGCAGTGCTATTACTTTACCTGAATCGCTCGAATCACCATTTTCTCGCGTCAATAAAGAAACACAGACCAGCCAGGTTATGGCCGGACAAACCATAGAAGAAGTCGAAAAAGAGCTGATCCACGCAACCTTGGATAAAGTACAAGGTAATAAAACCATCGCAGCACAAATGCTGGGGATCAGTACTAAAACACTCTATAACCGTTTAAATGCTTATGGCGGCATCGGAGAATACAAATAAAAAAAGGATAAAAAATGAATAATCACGAGTCTTTACGTCAGTTGGTACACGATGCTCGCGCACCACTTAACCGTATTTCAATGAATGCAGAGTTAGTTAAGCTCGTATTAGAAAACGATATGCCTAAAGAAAAAGCATTGGCCGCGCTTGATAAGATTATCGCCAATTGCCAGCAATGTAGTGAGCAACTTCAGCAAATTAGTGATACGCATACCAGCGATTAACGAATAAGCCATTGGGAAGAAAATGCATAAACAAAAGGGAAAAATCACATTAAATTGGGCAGGCTTTATAGCGATTGTTCTGTGTATTGTGATAGCCAATGCCATTTTGGCAGTAAACACGATTCGCTCACTGACAGAGACACAAAATAGTCTTGATAACACCAATTCGCTAAATACTGCCATTGAACGATTACATTTATCGGTGGTGCAAGCTGAGTCGGGTCAACGAGGTTACTTACTGACAGACCGTGAAGATTATTTGCTGCCATACAATGATGCGATTGCGTCTATGCAAGCGCAAATTATGCTGGTTAAAAGTTTACATTCTGAGATACCCGGTCAGGCTGAGCGTATTGCGCGGTTTATTTTTTTAGTGAATGACAAAATCGCAATAATGAGCCAAATTACGGATCTTGCTTTGGCCGATAAAAACGTGAAAGCTCGGCGTTTGCTTTTAACAGATAAAGGGCGCGAACTTTACAAAGACATTCGCGCTGCTGTTGATGAAATTCATATGCGCGAACTTAATTTTAAAGTCGAACAGTTCGCTAAATTATCGCAAATCAAAAACGACGCGAAACTGACTTTTGTGATCACTGCGGTGACCAGTACGCTATTGATCATTGGCATGTTTATTTTGACGCGGATCAACTCACTTAATGCAGCAAAATACCGTGCAGATTTAGAAGTGCAAAATGAAACATTGGCCGCTAAAGTGTCAGAACGTACCCAAGAGTTAACCATTTATTCAGACGAATTAAGTCGCTCGAACCGAGAGCTAGAAGAGTTTGCGTTTGTCGCCAGCCATGATTTACAAGAGCCTCTGAGGAAAATTCAGGCGTTTAGTGATCGGCTCGAAAGTATGTTCAAAGACGATTTGGGTGAAAAAGGCCTCGATTATATTAATCGTATGAAAAATGCGGCGCAGCGCATGTCTAATTTGATTAATGACTTATTAGAGTTTTCGCGAGTTACAACCCGTGGCAAAGACTTTATTGATACAGACCTTAACGAGGTCGTTCATGAAGTGTTAGATGACCTTGAGATTGCCATTAAAGAGTCAGAGGCAACGGTAAACTTAGATACGTTACCGCATATTCAAGCTGATCCGAGTCAGATGCTGCAACTGTTTTTAAATATTCTTTCTAATGCCGTTAAATTTAGACGTGAAAATGTGCCACCTATCATTACCATCTCCTATCAACGAACTGAAGAGTTTAGCCCTGCACACAACAGCGATGTTGCGTGGGAAATTATTACTATTTCAGATAACGGTATTGGCTTCTCTGAAGAGTACCTAGAAAAAATATTTGTTCCATTTCAGCGCCTTCATGGTCGTTCGCAATACAAAGGCACTGGAATTGGCTTGTCTGTATGCCGACGAATCGTAGAACGCCACGGTGGTGAAATTACAGCAACCAGTCAAGTGGGTGAGGGTGCAAGCTTCACTATTAAACTACCTGTGGAAACATCACTTTTCACATTGCAAGGAGAGGCTTAGATGCCACTTAATAAAGTAAAACCCATAACCATTTTAATGGCAGATGACGATGAAGACGATCGTTTATTAACCCAAGACGCTTTAGCTGAAAGTCGCGTACTCAATGAGCTGTTTTTTGTTGAAGATGGTGTTGAGCTACTTGAATACCTTGAACGAAAAGGCAAGTTCAGTGAGAAAGAAAACTCGCCGCGTCCAGGGCTCATATTACTTGATTTAAATATGCCTCGCATGGATGGACGTGAAGCGTTACAAGCGATTAAGTCTAACCCTAATTTAAAAGGGATTCCGGTTGTTATTCTTACTACATCAAAGCAAGAGGAAGATATGATCAAAGGCTACGACTTAGGTGCAGCCTCTTATATCACCAAACCGGTTACTTTTGATGGATTAGTCGAGCTCATGAAAACCTTAGGAAAATACTGGGTCGAGTTTGTTGAACTACCGCCATCAAATAATGATTAAAGGATAAGCAATGTTAGATAAGGTAACCCGATTACTGTTAGTAGAAGACGATGAAGATGATTATATTCTGACCTGTGATTACTTAGAGCAACTGGGTTCCCATACATTTGATGTTGAATGGTTAAGCTGCCCTGAGCAGGCGATTGGTGTACTGAGTGAGAACAAACATGATATTTGTTTGTTAGATTATCGCTTAGGGGCATCGGACGGATTAGAAGTGCTAAAACGGGCTGTTGCGAATGGTTTTCGCGGCCCGATAATCATGCTTACGGGGCAGTCTGACGAAACGCTTGATTCCGCTGCGCTCGATGCGGGAGCTGTTGACTACTTAGTCAAAAGCGAAATGAGCTCAGGGCGTTTTGCGCGCGCGATACGTTACGCACTAGCGCGACGAGAAGTCGAAGATGAACGTGTTGAGCGTTTAAAAGCCGAAGCTGAAAACCGCTCGAAAGACCGTTTTTTGGCGCACTTAAGTCATGAGTTACGCACCCCTTTGTCGTCAATTCTTGGCTACACTGAGCTATTAATGCAAAGTGAAAAAAACCAGCATGCGCAGAATGAGCTCGGGGTGATTTACAGAAACGGTAAGCACCTTTTGAGTTTGTTAAACGATGTACTTGATTTGTCTAAAATTGCTGCAGATAAACTTGAGTTGAACTGCAGTGATGTAAACCTTGATAGCTTGATGGCTGATGTGTACACGCTGATGCGGGTATCTGCGATTGATAAGGGGTTATCATTGCGATTTGAATCGCAGCAAGCCCTGCCTTTGATCATTAATTCAGACGCCACGCGCTTACGACAGATTTTAATTAATATTATTAATAACGCGATTAAGTTTACGAACCACGGTGAAATTGTCGTGCGTGCATGGACTGCGTGGGTTAATGAGCGCGAAATGCTGTTTTTTAGTATTAAAGATACAGGGCTGGGTATTGCACCAGAAAAGCAAGCTATTATCTTTAAACCGTTTGAACAAATTGCCGATGTTGAATCACGCGATGTGGGCGGAGCAGGCCTAGGCCTTGCTATTTGTTCTGAGCTGTTAACGCGTATGCAGGGGTCAATCAGTTTGGAGTCAACTCAGGGAGTCGGGTCTGAGTTCACCTTGTCGATTTACCCTGGCAATATTCGCGATGTTGAACGCCAACGACTTCGCTTTGATTCGAATCCAGATTACCAACAAAAGTTAACGACCTTGACCACCCATGGCCGTGTGTTAGTTGTAGATGATTTAAAAGATTTGCGTATTTTAGTGGGCCATATGATCGCCAGCACAGGGGCTGATGTTGAATACGCTGAAAACGGCAAACAAGCGATTGAAAAAGTGGCCGCTGCTGAAAAAAATGGTAAGACGTTTGATATTGTTTTTATCGATTTGCACATGCCTGTTATGGGCGGCAAAGAAGCAACCATAGAGCTCAGAAAAATGGGTTACCAAGGTCCTATTATTGCGTTAACAGCCGCCACAATGAAAGGCGTTAAAAGCGAACTTACCGCGCTTGGCTTTAATGACATGATAGCGAAACCCCTTGATTCAGGTCTACTTTACCATGTGCTTAACCATTATATTTGCCAAGGAAAAACCGACCCCGTCGTGGCACGTGATGATTGCCCCGCCATAACACAACAAAGTACGCGCTACTTGCTGGTGGAAGATGATAGTGATGCCGCGCAAATTACGCAGCTATTGTTAGAAAGCTTGGGTGTCGAAACGGTGATTGCAGCCAGTTATAAGGCGTGCCTACAAACCTTACACACGGACCAACACTTCGATAAAGTGTTACTTGATATGCACCTACCTGATGGTGAAGGACTTGATTTAGCACGCGAAGTTAAACAGCTTTACCCCAACTTAACGTTAGTTATTGTCAGTGGGGCTGAGCCAGAACCAGAAAAAATTGAACAGTTAGATATTGATCAAGTGCTGTTAAAGCCGATTAACTTAGGCTTGTTAACCCAGCTTATTGAGGGTTAGTTGTTATCGACTGCCTTACAACCAGCTCAGGTTCAAATACGGTTTGCAAAGGAGCCGTTTGCTTTTGATAAACGTGGCTCAACACCCAATCTGCCGCCATTTTGCCCATTTCGTTAATAGGGTAGTTTATGGTACTGAGAGGGGGGTAAACATGGCGTGTAAAAAACACATTATCGTAACCCATTATAGAAAGTTGATCAGGGAGTGTGAGACCGAGCTCTCTGGCGCTCGCCATAGCACCGGTTGCCATCTCGTCATTGGCACAAATAACCGCACTAAACGGCTTAGCGTGTTGATAAAGCGTTTTTAGGCCTGTAAACCCGCTGGCTTCCATAAAGTCACCTTGATAAAGTAATTGTTCATCAAAGGGTAACCCATACTCTGCGAGTGCTTTTTTATGGCCTTCAAGACGGTCTTGCGCGTCTTTTTTCCAAAGTGGACCACTAATATATGCAATCTGTTTATGGCCTTGTTCAAGCACATGTTTCGTTGCAAGGTAGCCACCTTTAATATTGTTTAAAATAATGCACCGATCGCTTAATTCACTAATAAAGCGATTGATTAGCACAAAGGGTACTTGGCTTTTACTGAGTTTTATAAGGTAGTCATCACTTACGGCTTCAACATGTAAAATAAGCCCGTCACAATTACGACTAATAAGGAATTCAATGCCTTGTTTTTCACGCTCTTCATTACTGTGGCCTGCGGCGATAATTAAGTGCTTTTTTTGATTGCGAAAAGTATTTTCTATACCGCTCATCATCGGTCCATAAAAGGGACCATGTAATTCAGATACCAAAAGGCCAACACTGTTTGAGCAATTCGACGCTAATGATTGGGCGATTGAGTTAGGTCTATAACCAAGTTCATCCATCGCTGCGGTGACTTTTTTGCGAGTGGCATCACTAACATTAGCGTTGTTATTCATTACTCTTGAAACAGTCGCAAGTGATACACCCGCTAGTTTCGACACCTCGTAAATGGTGGCCATGTTATTCCTTTTTAAAACCCAAATTATGGATGATTTTTCAGTGACAAGTCAGCACTGATCTGCTCAACTGTTTTATTATCGAGAATATACCTTTTCATGATTAAGGCGACAAGCACGCTGCCAATTGCAGGGTATAGCGTAAATGAAATCAAAATTCCCGACAGTGTTTGATTACTCAGCGTTGTGTTTGCTTCGTAACCGTAAAATGCGAGTAACCAGCCAGCAATAGCCCCACCCAAAGCAAGGCCAAGCTTAATGAAAAACACCACACTGGCATACACTAGGCCGGTTAATCGCTCACCGGTTTTCCATTGACCATAGTCAATTGTGTCGGCCATTTTGGCCCACAGTAACGGGGTGGCCATTTGGGTGAAAAAGCACCATAAAAAGTAAATAATAAAGGCAAGTGCTAACTGTTCGCTCGGTAACCAAAATGCCACGCAACTAATGATGGCCGAGATGTATTGTAAGCGAATATAGGCCGTTTTTTTATCGACACGTTTACTGAGTGGTTGCGCACAAGCACAGCCTAAAATATTACCTATCATGCCAATTGTAATAAAGTAAGTGACCAGTTCAGCTTCGCCAAGAACATACTTGACGTAATAAATTGCCAAGGTAGTACGAAGTACCATACTGGTTAAAAGCATAACGGCGGCAAAACAAAGTACCTTAAACGGGCCGTTTTGCAATAAGGTGCTCATGCGGCTTTTCCAGCTCAGAGAGCTGTTATGCTCGGCTATAACACGCTCTTTGGTAAAGCGAAAACAGATTAAAAATAACACCACACCCAAGCCACTCATCAGTGCCATAGTAAGCTGATAACCTAGGGCGTTGTCACCTTTACCTAACCAATTTACCAGCGGTAAAGTACAGGCACTGACAATCAATCCTCCTAACATACCGAATACAAAGCGATAAGACTGTATAGATACGCGTTGCTTAGGGTCTGGGCTTAATACGCCCCCTAAAGCAGAGTAAGGGATATTGATAGCGGTATACACAAGCATAAGGAGTGTGTAGGTGATAAAGGCGTAAATGACCTTGCCCGACTCGGGTAAATCGGGGGTTGTGAAGGTGATCATACTAATCACCCCAAATGGCACAGCCAGCCACAGCAAATAAGGCCGGTAACTGCCATATTTAGTGCGTGTCGAGTCGGTTAATGCGCCCATAAGTGGATCGGTAATCGCATCAACGACTCTTACCACTAAGAACAAGGTGCCGACAACTGCTGGCGAGATACCAAAAATATCGGTATAGAAAAAAGTTAAAAATAACATCACCGTTTGAAAGATAATGTTACTCGCTGTATCTCCTAAGCCATAAGCTATCTTTTCTTTTGTTGTCAGCATGTGTGTTCTCGTTTGTTATTATTTTTTTCGCTGCTTTAACAGTGCGCGATACTGCTTTGCACTTTCTTTTAAAATGCGTTGTTGGCTTTGATAGTCGATATAAACTAACCCAAAACGTTTTTCATAACCATATGCCCATTCAAAGTTATCCATTAAGCTCCATGCAAAATAGCCTTGAATATTAACGCCTTGGCGAATTGCATTACACACAGCATTTAAATGAGTGTGATAATAATCAACGCGTTCAATATCGTATACTTCACCATCTACTAAACTATCAGCCATAGCTGCACCATTTTCGGTGATATACATTTTGGGTAAATTATAGTGCTGATGTAATGAAACAAGCAGCTCAGTCAGGCCTTCTGGGTAAACTTCCCAGCCCATATCGGTGACACGCACATCGGTCAGCGGGGCTTCTTCAAACCAGCCATCAGGCGTGTTTTTGTAGTGTATGCGGGTATAGTAATTAACGCCAATAAAGTCGACAGATTGACTAATAATTGCCATATCATCGGCTTCGATAATGGGTTTTACATCCGCCGCTAAGTCATCAAAAAGCGGGGGATAGCATCCCTCTAAAACCGCTTTAATGTACCACTGATTATGGTATTGGTCAGCAAGCTTTGCTGCGTTGCAATCATTCTCTGTCAGTGGGTAGGTTGGACTGAAGTTTAATACGATACCTGCCTCGGTATTAGGGCAGTTTTTGCGTAATACTTGCATAGCCAAACCATGAGCCAGTAATAGATGATGAGCCGCTTGACGACCTGCTTGCTGGCTTTTTATGCCCGGTGCATGCACACCAATTTCGTAGCCTAAATACGCACTACAAAACGGTTCGTTCAACGTGGCAAAAGAATCAACCAAGTCACCTAAGTGACGACTGACTTTGTCGGCATAGTCTTGGAACTTGTAGGCTGTTTCGCGATTCAGCCAGCCCCCTTTGTCTTCAAGGTGCTGGGGTAAATCCCAGTGGTATAAGGTGACATATGTTTTGATATTGCGTGCTTTTAGTGCGCTGAGTAACTCAGTATAAAATGCCATGCCTTGTGAGTTTACAGAGCCATCCTCGTTGATTACCCGAGGCCATGAAATAGATAAACGATAGGCATCAACGGCTAAATCAGCAATCATCTCAATATCGTGTCGCCAATGTGTAACATGATCGCACGCTATATCACCGTTACTGTTATCGGCAATGGCGGAAGGTTTTTCGCAAAAAGTGTCCCAAATACACGCTAAGCGTGTATCCCGTGCGCCTTCAATTTGAAATGAGGCAGTAGCAACACCAAAGGTAAACTCGGGCTTGAGTAAATACGAGTCGGGCAAAAGAGAAATAGTTTTAAACACAGTGGATAGTCTTCCTTCGCATTGATTGTGTAAGGCGGCTGGCATACAGCATAGTAGTCAGTTGTAAGCGCTTACAGTTTTTCTGCAAATAAATTGCTTAATATGATTTATATGTTATAAATGTAAGCGCTTACATTTTATGTTGCAACACTTTTTTGTTTTTTCTTTAACCATGAAAAAGCACTATATTTGCTGTAACAAACTGATAAATATAAATAACTAGAGAATAAAATTATGGCTCATGTTTCAACGCCTGTTGCGGCAACATCAAGTCAAGTGGCGATGCCCAAGCAAACTTTTGCACTGGCATCATTAACCACTTTGTTTTTTATGTGGGGATTCATCACGTGTTTAAACGATATTCTGATCCCGTATCTAAAAGGCATGTTTTCACTTAACTACACGCAAGCGATGCTGATTCAGTTTTGCTTTTTTGGCGCGTACTTTGTGATGTCTATTCCCGCCGGTAAGCTTGTAAGTCGTATTGGTTATCAGTTTGGTATTGTTGTAGGGCTGGTTGTAGCAGCAATTGGATGCGCACTGTTTTACCCTGCGGCTGTCGCACATGTGTATGAGTTGTTTTTACTTGCCTTGTTTGTGCTTGCATCAGGCATCACTATTTTACAAGTCTCTGCTAATCCGTATGTCAGTGTACTTGGACCACAAAAAACCGCGTCTTCACGTTTAACAATGACCCAGGCATTCAACTCGCTAGGCACCACGGTTGCACCTATTTTTGGTGGGTGGTTAATTTTAACGGAAGTGAGTCATGCGACTGCGGAACAAGTGAAGTTTCCTTATTTAATGTTGTCTGCCAGTTTGCTGGTTCTTGCCCTCATTTTTGCATTCTTAAAATTACCTAAGTTAGGCAGAGAAGCTGATAACGAAGCGGAGCATCAAGACCTTGAAGACTTTGTTGATTTAGGCAGCGTTTGGCAGTATCGCCATTTGATTCTTGGTGCTGTGGGTATTTTTGTTTATGTCGGTGCTGAAGTCGCCATTGGCAGCTTTTTAGTTGGCTTTTTAACTCTTGATAACATTGCAGGCTTAACTGATAAAGAAGCCGCTCATTACATTAGCTACTATTTTGCTGGCGCCATGATCGGCCGCTTTATCGGCGCGCTGGTAATGCAAAAGTTCAATGCAGGTAAAGTGCTTGCGTGTCATGGATTACTGGCTGTTGTATTGATTATTGTTGCAATGACCGGCGAGGGCAGCCTTGCAATGTGGGCGATTTTACTGGTTGGATTATGTAATTCAATTATGTTCCCAACCATTTTTAGCTTGGCACTGCATGGTCTGGGTAAATACACTTCAAAAGGGTCAGGTATTTTATGTTTAGCGATTGTTGGCGGCGCCATTATACCGCTTATGCAAGGTATGCTGGCTGATTCAATCGGTGTACAGCTCGCGTTACTACTGCCAATCGCTTGTTATTTATATATTACTTACTTTGCGCTTTCTGGCTCAAAAGTAGTGTCTCAGAACCGTCATTCTTAAAGGTGCAGACTATGACAATAAAAAAACCATTAACGCTGTGTTCGATAATGATTGCCAGCATCAGCATTCTTGGCTGTACAGGGCAAGATAAGGTGGCAAAAATGAACGCTGAGAATGAAATCTGGCCTCGTATCGAAACGGGCATTAACGCAGACCCAGAAATGGAAGCGCAAATAGCTGCTCTTTTGGCAGACATGACGCTTGAGCAAAAAGTGGCGCAGATGATTCAACCTGAAATTCGAGATATTACGGTTGAAGATATGCGTAAATACGGGTTTGGTTCTTACCTAAATGGTGGAGGCGCATTCCCTAATAATGATAAACACGCCAGCGCCGCTGATTGGATAGACTTAGCTGAAAAAATGTATCAAGCATCAATTGACGATTCACTTGATGGCAGCAAAATCCCTACTATGTGGGGCACCGATGCTGTGCATGGTCACAATAACGTAATTGGGGCGACCTTATTCCCACACAACATTGGCTTAGGGGCGACAAACAACCCCGCCTTAATTGAGAAAATTGCAGCGGCAACCGCACAAGAAGTGATGGTAACGGGTATCGACTGGGTGTTTGCACCGACCGTTGCCGTGGTTCGTGATGATCGCTGGGGACGTACATATGAAGGCTATTCTGAAGACCCTGAAATCGTTAAAGCTTACTCAGCAGCAATTGTAAAAGGGTTACAAGGCGCAGTTGATGAAGACTTTTTATCGGATAAGCGCGTGATCAGTACCGTTAAGCACTTCTTAGGTGATGGAGGGACTGAAGGGGGTGACGATCAAGGTAATAACACGGCATCTGAGCAAGAGTTATTTGATATTCATGCCCAAGGCTATGTCGGTGGGCTAGGTGCCGGCGCACAAACCGTGATGGCGTCGTTTAATAGCTGGCATGGAGAGAAAATTCATGGCAGTAAGTACCTACTTACCGATGTGTTAAAAGGTAAAATGGGCTTTGATGGCTTTGTTGTTGGAGACTGGAATGGTCACGGTCAAATTCCGGGTTGTACAAATGGTAATTGTGCACAAGCTGCGAATGCGGGTCTTGATGTTTACATGGTACCAACAGATGCGTGGAAGCCATTGTATGAAAATTTAATCAAACAAGTTAACAGTGGCGACATTGCCCAAAGCCGAATTGATGATGCAGTAACGCGTATTCTGCGCGTTAAAATGCGTGCCGGTTTATTCGATAAACCAAGCCCGGCAAACCGTCCGCTTTCAGGCAAAACAGACATCATTGGCAGTGCGGAGCATCGTGCAATTGCCAAGCAAGCGGTGCGTGAATCGTTAGTGTTATTAAAGAATAAGCAACAGCTGTTGCCATTATCGCCTAAAGCAAATGTACTTGTCGCAGGTCTGGGTGCTGACAACATTGGTATGCAGTCGGGTGGCTGGACAATTACGTGGCAAGGCACTGGTAATGAAAACAGTGATTTTCCGGGTGGATCATCAATTTACGATGGTATTAAACACACGGTTGAGCAAGCCGGTGGACAGGTTCAATACGATTTAAATGGTGAATATACAACAAAACCTGATGTGGCCATTGTGGTGTTTGGTGAACAACCATATGCAGAAGGCAATGGTGACCTAGATAACCTTGAATATCAGCGTGGTAATAAATCAGATTTAGCCTTACTTAAAAAGTTGAAACAAGCCGGAATTCCAGTGGTATCTCTGTTTATTAGTGGTCGCCCAATGTGGGTGAATGCTGAGCTTAATGCCAGTGATGCGTTTGTAGCAACTTGGCTTGTAGGCAGTGAAGGTGATGCCATTAGCGATGTTATCTTTAAACAGGCTGACGGTTCAATTAATCATGATTTTAAAGGGAAATTATCGTTCTCTTGGCCAAATAATCCGGTAGAAAATTATAATCGTGGCGATAAAAACTACGCACCTCTGCTGCCGTATGGCTTTGGCTTAACCTACCAAGATGCCAATACCTTAACTGATGAACTAAACGAGGTATCTGACGTGGCCACTAAATTAGAAGATTTAGTGTTATTTGAACGCGCAGTAAAAGCCCCTTGGTCATTGCAACTGCAAAGTGGTAATGAGCAACAAACAATGACAAGTAGCCGTGCATCACTCAATGCGGTAAGCGTAAAAACCTTTGATAAAGACGTACAAGAAGACGCGCGTGCGATTACCTTTAATGGTAAAGAGCTTGCTGCGGTACGTTTAATGGCTGCGTTCCCGTCAGATTTGCGTTCATATGTTGAAAAAGCGGGTCAGCTTGAAATGCAAATTAAGATAGACCAAGCAGCAGATGCACCATTGATGTTAGGGATGCAGTGTGGTGAAAATTGTGACGGTCAATTTGATATTAGCAAACAGCTAACACGCACGTCTGAGTGGCAAACACTCACGGTTGATTTGAACTGTTTTGTTGAGCAAGGCGTTAACCTTGGACAAATATTCTCACCGTGGCAGCTTGCAACTGACGGTGCGTGGCATGTATCTGTTGCTAAACTTAGTGTGAGCAGTTCACACGCACAGGACTCAACAATTTCATGTCAGTAAAAACCTATGCTGTTATTTTGCTAACAGGCGCATTGAGTGCCTGTCAGCAAACAGCAGAACCCATTAAAGCCAGCCTAGGTGAAGGCTGGCAGCTTGTTTGGCACGATGAGTTTGAACAAAACACCATTGACCCAACTAAGTGGCAGCACGAAGTTAATTGCCGTGGTGGTGGTAATGATGAGCAGCAATGCTATACCGCCCGAAGCGAAAACAGCTTTGTTGAATCTGGCTTGTTGCATATTGTTGCGCGTAAAGAGCAATACACTGGGCCTTTACATAACGCAGATGAAGTTACTCGCGATGCTGAAAGAGCGTTGGTGGCTACTCAGCCATTTACATCGGCACGGCTTCGTACTAAGCACTTAGGTGATTGGCGTTATGGACGCTTTGAAGTTCGCGCTAAATTGCCAGCAGGACAAGGGGCGTGGCCTGCTATTTGGATGCTGCCTACGGATTGGCACTATGGTCGCTGGGCGTCATCAGGCGAAATTGACATTATGGAAGCGGTTAATTTAAACACTCAAACTGATGATAAAACAGCCCCAGCTGGTAGCTTAGAAACACGCGTGCATGGCACCTTGCATTACGGTGGACCTGCTCCTGAAAATGTTTACAGTGGCACGCCTTATCGTTTTAGTGATGCAGATAACCCCGCTGATAATTTTCATGTTTATGCGCTTGAATGGCAGCAAGATGAAATTCGTTGGTATGTTGATAATGTGCACTATGCAACGTTTCGCCATGACCAGTGGTATTCAACATCACAGCAAGCCGATGGCTCATTTGTAGAAAACAGCGGTTTTGCCCCTTTTGATCAGCGTTTTCATTTATTACTCAACTTTGCAGTTGGGGGTAATTGGCCCGCCAATGTCAATGACAAAGGGGTTGATATGAGTGGTTATCCAAAGCAAATGCTAGTGGATTATGTGCGTGTTTTTCAGTGTAGTCAAAACAGTGAAACGGGCAAGGGGTGCGCTTCTGTGCAGCCATCAGCAGTGCACATAAAAGGCAAACGTCAGTGAATTATGAGCCAAGAGCCTGCAGGTGTTTCGCCGAACTCGTTGCATCTGCTGGCTTTTGGCTCATTCTATCGGTTGAGTTTTTGCAGTAATAATTGTCTTATTTTTCTTGCGGTTAATTCATCAATATCAGCCAAAATACCGTGTGCAGGCTGTGCAATATGGCTGGTTAAATCGAGCTCATCAGCAAATACATAGTGATTAAACAATTGCTGCCATTTTTGTTTATGCTCTTTTGGTAAGTCCTTTATCGCCAACATGCTATGCAACATAGCATCAAAGGGGTTGGCCAAATACTCCGGAGCTTGTCGCCACCAATAATTAACTAACACATTAAATGGCTGTGTTGCACTGACTTGGTGCCACCAAAGTGCAGGAATATAAATAGCATCCCCAGGTGTTAATGTCGCTGTTTGCGCCTTTTCTGCTGCCTCTTTGAAACGTGGAAAACGCGTGAAATCAGGGTTATTAAAATCGACTAAGCTAATAGCCTGACCCGCGGGTGTAAACTCAAGAGGCCCAACATATAAATTATTTACCTGCTCAGTGGGTAGTAGGGTAAAGGTGCGCTTACCCGCAGCAACACACGCCAAGTTATCGGCATTGTCGTAATGAGCCGCAATATGACTGTGATTTCCGACCCAGAGACTTGTTAGGCAGTTATAATCGGTCACCTCTAATGGGTTGTCGAGGCTAAAGCCCGGCGCGCAGTATTCCACAGCGGTTGACCCCATATACAACGAGTCAGCCTGTGTGTGCGCTAATTTATCGACTAACTTGTCTAGCACGCTTTTAAGTGAGTCGGCGTGTTGTGAAAAATTAAGTCCCGATAAATCAGCATTATAAAAATAGCGGCCTTGATGCATAGCATCGGCACTAAAACTGCGAACAGGCGCATTATTGGCCAGCTCTAAAAGGTAGCTTAATGCCTGTTTTTCGCCTTTTTTGGCTGCTGCAACCTGAGGCCAGTGAGCACACAGCTCTCTTATCACCAAAGGCTCAGTTAAGTCGGCTAAAAACGCTTTAAGGTTGGTAATCTCTGAGGCATTGCACTCATTAATTGGCGCTGCGCTAAACATTACTGCTGCGCCCACTTCTTATTCAGTAAGTGTGGGATCTGTTCCATTGATGCAAGTACCATATAAATGGCTTGTAAGTCGCCTTGCTGTTGCAACTGTTTTAACTGTTGCGGTGTTAAATCATTTAGTGCGTGTTGATTAATGGTATAAAAACCTGTCACTGTAACTTTTTCGCCATTCTTTTGGGCATATTCGATACTGAATGCTTCCAGCAGGTTGGCGGCAAGTAGGCGCTCAAAAAAACCATTAATTGTTTGATGCTCTTGATGCAGGGTATTCAGTACTTGAGCAATGTGATTTAAGTAATCACTGTTACCGCCATGCTCAAGGAAAATGGCTTCCCCCTGACTTGTACTAACACGAGGGCTGTCTAAATCAATATGCACCACTAATGATTGCTCAGGAATTCCATTGTTATATTGCGTCTGTTGGCCTATTAAAAACGGTTGGCGCTGCATGCTAAGCGGTAAGTAACTTAGTTTTAATTCGCCTTTTTCATCAAGCAGTAGGTTTTCACTATTTTCAAAACCAAATAATGCCAATGCTTCAAACTGGCCTGTTTGTGGTTGCTTACGAAATACGATAGGTTGGTTTGCTTGTACTTTTGCAAACTCACTTGGGAAAATAGTGGCGCAGCTAATTTGATCGCCCCAGTCGGCACCGCGTGCGGTGATCACTTTCAGGTCTTTATGGCTAATATTATCAAGTAAAACGTGATTGGCCATTGGGCCTCCTAATGCTGATATTAAATAGGTTGAATACCAAATTGCTGAATATGGTTTAGCAGCTCACGATTTGTTGGTAGCTGCTGTAAAGCATGTTTGGCATGTTGTTGATTAGCAGTAAAGTGCTCAACAATTGCAGCAGGCATTGCCATGATTGGAAATTTAGGCAGCTGTTTCATGCCATAGAGCACATACTGATAACTGGCCGCAGAGAATACCTCTTGGGCACGATCAAAATCGTTGAGCCATGGACTTTGATACTGCCACAGCGCTAAATTCTCTTGCAGTTGCGCCGGTACACTTGCGGCTTCTTTATGTGCTTGCCAGTATGGACTGGTCCGTTTTGATAACACGTAATGCAGTTTTAAAAATTCGATTATGCGCTGCCAGCGATAATGGCATTGGTCATCAAAGCGTTTGGCAAGCGTAGGCATCGCTGCACGGTGTGTGGGGAAATTAGCCAGTAAATTATTAAGACCAAGCTCCACCATCACGAGTGCAGAGGCTTCTAGCGGTTCAATAAAGCCTGCTGACATTCCGATTGCTAAACAGTTTTTATGCCAAAAAGTGCGCCTGTAGCCGGGTGTAAAACGAATCTCGCGAAATGTTAATTGGCTTTGGTCTGTGCCTGGCTGGGTGCTTTCAATGTAGCGGCCAAGCGCTTGTTTGGCATCATCACTGTTGGCAAAACGACTTGAGTAAACCATACCAAGCCCACGACGACTTTGTAGGCCAATATCCCAAATCCAGCCCGCATCTTGAGCGGTGGCTTTGGTATAAGACAAAATGTCTTGTTGTGGACTTGCATAAGGTACTTGCACTGCCACTGCGCGGTCGTTAAATAGCACATCTTGTTGCTCGATTAATTCAACGCCGTAATGTTGATGTAAGAGCTTTGCGTGTGTCCCCGAGCAGTCAATAAACAAGTCGCCGGTAATTATTCCATGATCGCGTGTTTCTAATGAGCTGATGTAGCCTTCATCATCGTTATTAATGCTTTCAACATGGCTTACAATATGCTCGACATTAAGTTGAGTGGTGCAGTGAGTTTGCAATAACATCGCAAACTTTCCAGCATCTAAATGATAACCATAGTTTGCTTCGCCTTGGTAGGCGCTGTGTAGGTGGTTTTTTGGGGCTTTGTGGTGATCGCATAAGTAGGTTTGACTTGCGACGGCATGGCTAAAACTTACGGCCTCTTTATTGGCGAACCAATAGGGAGCAATGTTTAGCTGCTGATAGGCAACAGGCAAACTAAACGGGTGGTAATAATGGGTGCTGCCATCATCTTCGCACCAGCCATCAAAGCGTGAACCTTGTTTAAATGAAGCATCGCAGGTTTGAATAAAGTCACTTTCACTAATGCCGATGGTTTTCAGTGTTTGGCGCATTGTCGGCCAGGTACCTTCACCAACACCAATGGTGGCAATATAAGGGGATTCAATGAGGGTGATCTGTGCGTTATGGGTTAAATGTGGCTGTGCGGCAATTAAACCCGCGGTTAACCAACCGGCAGTTCCCCCTCCTAAAATGACCACTTTTTTTACATTATTCTGTTGCATGTTCAAAGCTACCTTAAACGCTATAAAGACAAACTAGCATATTTGTGAAAAAAAAAGCCGCTGTTGAGCGGCTTTTTTGACAACAAAATGCTAGAACGAGTAGCGGAAGCCGATGTTGTAGCGCGCACCGTACTGGTTTGCACGTAACAGCTGCTCAGAGTAACGAACGTAGGTACGTTGCGTTTCATCTGTCAGGTTTAGACCTTCAACAAACACCGTTAGCTTTTCGTTCACGGCGTAGTTCACGTTGATATCCCACTGGCCATAAGACTCAGTAAAAACAGGTGATGAGTGTTGATCAAAGCCTGTTAAGAATTCATCGCGCCAGTTATATGAAATACGCGCCGATAAGCCGTTTAAATCATAAATAGCTGAGAAGTTTGCTGAATCACTTAAGCCCGGTAAGGCAAATTGATAACCGATAGCATCTCTGTCTGCTTCAACATCACCAAATACAAACGTTGCGTTGGCTGCGATACCAAATCCAGTTTCACCAAACATGTGCTGTGCAGCAAGCTCCCAACCCCAAAGGTTAGCGGTCTCAACGTTGTTATCGCGAGATACAAAGAAGTTTGCCAGTGGGTCAGTGCTATTGCCCACAATCGGTGTGCCTTCTTCAGTGCCTTGGTTTTCGTTGATTTTATCGTGAATTGCTTGGTCAGACGGTTGCTCACCTGCCGCAGCTAGGTCTTCACGCGCTTGCTCAGCACGGTCACCAATGAATGGGTCTGTGATGCCGTCAATTGTTTCTTCTGTGGTGATGTTCACTAAGAAGTTATCAACTTGCTTACGGTAGTAACCAGCAGAAACATAGCTGCCTTCACCGTAGTAGTACTCAAGTGATAAGTCGATGTTATCGGCTGTATAAGGTTTTAAGTTCGGGTTACCTACCGCAACTTTACGTTGACCCACTTTGGGGTTACCCAAGAAAGACGTTGTTGAACGCAGTGCGCCAACAGGTGGGCGAGCTAGGGTACGACTATATGAGAAACGAGCAATCACATCTTCAACCACTTCGATGTTCATATCGATATTTGGTAAAAATTCTTTCGTGCTGCCTTCACCGTTTGAGAATGTACGCTCATCAGCATAAATGTATGACCATTCGTTGCCGTTTACCCATTCCATTGCAACAGCAGGGCGCTCTAGGCTGTTTGCTGTAACATCTGTTGATTCGTAACGTAAGCCTGCGGTAATGTTAATTGGCATGCCGTTGAATTCTGTTTCGAAGTTAGCTTGTGCATAAAATGCCGTCGTTTCTTCGCTAACACGGTGGTCATCATCAATTGGACCCGCTTGCACCTTGCCGTTTACATCCGCTGGCCAACTACATGCACCAATGCCGCCATCAGGGTGGTCACAGTCAATGCTTTCGGCGATTGCAACGATTTCATCAAAGTCAGCATCGTAGTAGTAGTTTAATAGCTTGTCGCTACCGCCACCAGAGAAGCCATCAAGTAAACCAGAGCTGTCAACACGCGTAAACATGCTGTCATCATACCAATCAGCAGAATTTAGCCACCAACCAGCCGCTAACTGACCTGAATAAGCCGTGGTAGTACGGAAATCAACTTTTGTATGTGATACACCAAAGTTAATGCTTGAAAGCGCGCCTGTGTTTTCATTGTACCAAGTACCTTTTAACTGGTACTGGTCTAGATCGTTAGTGTTCGTGTCTTTATTAACACCAGCGAATAGGGTTCCCATATCGCTTGGTAATAGCTCTGCTTGACCGTTGGTCAATGTCATATCGATCAGTGGGATTTCTCCTTGGCTGAAGTCAGCCATTTTCTCATCAATATTCACTGTTGGGTTTTCACACCATGAACACGATGTATTACCAATGATCATAAATGCATCATGGCCAAGACCAACCCCAGCACTTTCTGCTGATGAGTTGTGAGCATCAAACTCGATGTTTAAGTTATCAGTTACTTGCCAATCAATGTTTAAACCCAGTGATTTGTTTTCGTTTTCTGTGGCACCACGGTTAAGGTTTGTCGAATAATCACCACCAATTTCAGTAACTTTTGTGTAAGTGCCATTTTCGTTGATGTTCGCTGAACTTACGTTACCACCATTATTGAACCACACACCGAAACTACGACCGTCTTTTTCAAATTCAAGTTTTGAGTAGGTGTAATCGAGTGTTGCTGTAATACGGTCTGTTGGCGCGTATTGCAATACAAGTTGACCGTTAGTACGTTTACGTGTGTTGTCCGAGAAGGCATAACCGGCATTTTGTGGATACCATGTTGCCCCATCGGCACGTTGATTGTTGTCTGTTAATGCTAAATCTGGAGATGACGAAATATCAACATTCGGGATCCAGTTATCAACCGCCATTGCTTGCTCGCGGTTGTTACGCTCTTGCACTGAACCTGAAATTAAAACACCAAAACGGTCATCATTGAAAGTGTTGCTGTAAATGCCAGAAACTTCAGGTGTAATATTATCGCCAGTTTCGTTTGATGTATCATGAACCGCTTTTGCACCAATTGATGCCTTAAGACCAGGGTTCGATAATGGTTTTGCTGTAGTGATATTAACGGTTGCACCGATACCACCACTAGGTATGTCTGAACGAGCTGTTTTGTATACTTCAACACCGCTGACGCTTTCAGTCGCGATATCACCAAAATCAAATGAGCGGCCGCCCGTTGTTGGCATTTGGCGGTTGTTTAACGTGACTAAGTTAAACTCAGGACCAAAGCCACGTACAGTGATTTTACTGCCTTCACCGTTACTGCGGTCTATAGACACACCTGTAATACGTTGCAGAGATTCTGCTAAGTTTGTGTCTGGAAACTTACCGATATCTTCTGACGTGATTGCATCAACAACACCTGCAGATTGACGTTTGATATCCATTGATTTTACAAGGCTACCGCGGATCCCCGATACTTGTATTACTTCAATATCACTCGCTTTCTC
The DNA here is from genome assembly GCF_020966275.1 of Pseudoalteromonas sp. MB41. Taxonomy (NCBI): domain Bacteria; kingdom Pseudomonadati; phylum Pseudomonadota; class Gammaproteobacteria; order Alteromonadales; family Pseudoalteromonadaceae; genus Pseudoalteromonas; species Pseudoalteromonas sp. MB41. The sequence goes on from NZ_JAJJZF010000003.1 coordinate 214,197, forward strand.
GGATTTTTCTTCGGCAGCAGCTGAGTGAGGAACTAGCGCGCTTAATCCCATTGCCATGGAAAGGCTAATGGCAAGCTGCTTTTTCTTGAATAGTGTGTGGTTCATGCAAATCTCCAGATTTGGTTTTATTTTTCGTGTTTGTTGTCTAAATGTAAGCGCTTACATTCTATTGCAAAAAAAATCGCCGAACCCGATTTTTATAAATGTAACCGCTTACAATAAGTTATTAGAAAGTTAAACAATGGTCAATATAAATCACTTTTTAGTTGGCAATTAATATGTATGTTCATGTTATTATAAGGAATAATTAAGTGTAACTTTTTGGCTTTTTAACGGGTTTTGCAGCTGTTTTAGGTAAAATTAGATAATTCAATTAATGTTAATATAGTACAAAAGGTGTTGTAGATTATAAGGAACCCACAATGCACTCAGTCAAATTTGTTAACGAAATAGTGACACCAAGTAAAGTGGTGTGTGTTGGTCGAAACTATGCCGCTCATATCGCAGAGCTCAATAACGAAACACCGACCAGTATGGTGTTATTTGTAAAACCGAACAGCGCATTAACGCAGTCGCTGTATGCTAAGCACGGTTCTGAGCAATTACATTACGAAGCAGAGTTGTGTTTTTTAGTTAAAAATAAACAGCTTGCTGGTGTTGGCCTTGGACTTGACTTAACCAAACGCGATTTACAAACTCAGCTAAAACAAAAAAGCTTACCCTGGGAGCGTGCTAAAGCCTTTGATGGAGCTGCACTTTTTACAGAGTTTGTGCCAGTCAATGAGTCAGGGCAGTATCAATTTAGTCTACACATTGATGGTAAATTAGCCCAGCTTGGCGACACTCAGTTGATGATCCACACTGCTCAGCAGATTTTAGCTGAGATCAATGAATTTATGAGTTTACAGGATGGTGACATCATTATGACAGGCACCCCTGAGGGAGTGGGTAAAGTTATTTCAGGTGCCACTTTTAATGTGGCGCTAAAAGATGGCTCTACTCAAGTTCTAACCCATCAATGGCAGGCGATTTAAGTGGCGCTAAGATAAATCGTTGGTAGTAATTTAAAAAATCAGGAAAACTTTCCTCTAACCAAGCTCGTTGGTTTTGTTGATATTTTTCACTTGGTAATACGGTGTTTTTAAGCGCGTTATTAATGTCGACTAACACGCGTTGTGCATAATTATTGGGGGCGCTGGTTGAGCAGCCAATCGCACCCAGCACAACATGCTGTTCAGGGTCACCGATGGCGAGTTTTTTTATATCTTGCTGGTATTTATTATTGTAATAGTCTGCCACAAATGGGTAATCAATGGTGTAGTCAATATAGCCGTGCTCAAGCTGCGTGAGTAGTGCATAACTTGCTTGACTGCCGGTACTGCTCAGTGCTGCATAGTCATAAAGCTTAATGTTTTTTGCAATGTTATCCAGTGTGTTGCCAAACTTGCGTGCATCATTTTGACCATACATAAAGTGTGCATCCGTTAACAGCGAAATTAATGACACGGGATTACCGTGAGCTTTATAAATTTTTTCAGCTTGCTCGCTATTACTTAAGATAGTAAACGGTGGGTAAACCGTGGTCGGAATAGAGTAAGTAACGCGATGTGTTTTTTGTTCACGATGAATCATACACGCATAACAAGCCATGTGGCCTTCATCTAAATATTTACTTGCTCGCTTTTGTGGGATTGTCACCTTGGTATGTTTTATGTGTGGCAGGGCGGTGATGAGTAAATCGGTTATTTCGTTACATAAACCCGCGTGAGGAGTTGTTTCATTTTTTTCGATATAAAAAGGCCCGCTATCGTTTTCGAGCCATGTAATTGATAGTTGTTCAGAAGCATGCACATACGAGCCAAGTAATAAGCTAGAAATAACATAGAATGCTTTTTTTAGATGTTTTCTCATCGTTTACCTTACAACTCAATAACGATGATTAACTATACACCAAAGTATTGAAAATAAAATAAACAGCAATTAAAAATGGTTATATAGTATTGGTTTTGGCGGGATTAAAGCCTATCAAACGATAGGCTTTACAGCATTAAAATGGCATTGGGTAGCGATTAAATACCTGTGCTATTTTTTCAAGTGCCTCATCGGTGAGCGTCACTGAGAAAGCATCAATATTTTCTTTTAACTGCGACATTGACGTGGCACCGATGATGGTTGAACTGACACCATCGACCTGATCACACCATGCAAGCGCAAGTTGTGAAGGGGTTAGATTAAAGGCATTCGCTATCTCTACATACTCTGCGATAGCTTGTTGCGACTGAGGCGTGTCTCTAAATAGGCCATTGCGTTGTACCAGTGTCCAGCGGCTACCTTCAGGGCGCGCACCATTAAGGTATTTACCACTTAACATACCACCACCAAGGGGTGACCAAGGTAAATACGCAATATCTTCGTGAATACATTGCTCGATTAAGTAAGGCCAGTCTTTGGCATGCAGTAGACTAAATTCGTTTTGAATAGACACCATGCGCGGCAAATTATGTTGCTCACTTAAACGCAAGTATTGGCTAATACCCCATGGACTATCATCAGAAAGACCACAGTGTTTAATTTTACCGGCTTTAACACAGTCATTCAGGCCTTCAAGAATATCGAGCATACCTGCAATATTTTGCTCGGTGTCGGCATCTGAAAAACGCACAATGCCGGGCCATTGTTTACCAAAATGCGGCGAGGTGCGGTTAGGCCAATGAAGCTGATATAAGTCGATAACATCAGTGTGTAATCGTTTTAATGAGGCATCAACGGCGTTAACCACCGCTTGACGAGTGATATCTTCGCCTTCACGAACCCAAGGTAAACCATTACCGGCAATTTTAGTCGCAATAACGAGGTTTTCACGTTTATCTTTATTACGTGCAAGCCAATGACCAATAATCTCTTCGGTCTTACCATAGGTGTCGGGCGAGGGCGGTACGGCATACATTTCTGCCGTGTCGATAAAATTAACGCCTTTATCTAACGCATAGGCAATTTGTTCATCGGCATCAGCTTGGTTATTTTGCATACCCCATGTCATGCTTCCTAAGCAAACACGGGAGACGTCAATACCACTTCGGCCAAGTGGGCTATAAAGCATATTAGTTCCTTGTTAATCGTTAGAGTGGGCTTTAAGTGCAGCTAAAAGCTCATCGCTTAGTTCTGCTTTTTTACCCGTAGTAAAGTTAAACATGACAACGTGTGATGAGCCAACAGTGGTAACTGCCTTTTGGCTCTCACTGAATACGGTGTAGTGCATCATAAAGCGATCTTTTTCAATGTCACTTATGGTTACACCAACATGCACGGAATCTGGAAACGTCACGGGGCGTTTATAGCGAGCATTGTTTTCGCTGATCACCGGACCCACGCCTGTTGCTTGTAAATCTTTAAGAAAGCCTAATTGTGTAAAAAAGTCGATACGAGCGGTTTCAAAGTAACGAAAATAGACCACATTATTCACATGCTGAAGGGCGTCCATTTCACCCCATGCTACATTAATTTTTGTTCTGATAGGGTGTTGTTCTATAAACGATTGCATAGCAAATCCAGGTTAATTGTGAGAAAAGCTAGGTTAGCAACATGCTGCTTTTAGCTCAAGAAAATTAGAAAACTAAGTATATTGTGCTAACTTTATAAGTTCACGCTTACGTAAAGTGTGAGTAAATCGAACACACATGAAGGACCTAGTTATGCAGCAACTAACAGCGAAAATGATAAAGTGGGCAGTATTATTCATCTTACTGGCTCTGGCTCTACTGTGCTACAGTATGGGCACAATGTCTGGGTTTATCGTACTAATTGTCTTGGGACTTTTTCTCGAAGCCGCCTTTTGGTTATTTGGAGCACGGCTGTTTAATCGCAAAAAAACACGCGAGCAAACACGTCAAACCTCTTAGTATGTTCGCTTGCACTATCAGGTAGATTAAACAATAATAACTGTATAAATGAACAGTTGTTGTATGCCTGATGAAAAAATTCATTCATATTGATATGGATTGCTTTTTTGCTGCAGTAGAGATGCGTGACAATCCTGCACTTGCCAGTGTGCCTCTTGCGATTGGTGGGAACAGTCGCCGTGGTGTGCTTTCTACGGCCAACTATATTGCGCGCCAATATGGCGTTCGTTCAGCTATGTCTAACTACCATGCTAAACAATTGTGTCCTGATCTAGTCATTGTGCCCGGACGAATGCATGTATACAAAGAAGTCTCTCAACAAATCCGTGAAATTTTCGCTAAATACACTGACCTGATTGAACCCTTATCGCTTGATGAAGCTTATTTAGATGTTACCCAAAGCAGTGCATGCAGAGGCAGTGCGACTCTAATGGCTGAGCAAATTCGACAAGAAATTTTTACCACAACAGGCCTAACTGCATCGGCGGGTATCGCACCGATTAAATTTATTGCCAAAATAGCCAGTGATGAGAATAAACCCAATGGTCAGTGCGTGGTACTGCCTGAGCAAGTGGATAGCTTTTTAGCCAAGTTGCCGCTAGGCAAGATCCCAGGTGTAGGGAAGGTGACGCTTGAAAAATTGCAACTTAAAGGCTTATACACGGGAGCTGATGTTCGCGAAAAAGGGGTTAATTGGATGCAGCAACACGTGGGGAACTTTGGTGTTTCGCTTTATCAAAAATGCGCAGGAGAATACGTAGGTAAAGTGTCTACGGAACGCGTACGTAAATCGCTGAGTGTAGAACACACTTATGAATTCAACAAAAATAGCTTAGCTGAGTGTTTATCTGAGTTACCCCGTTTAATGACAGAGTTAGTACGCCGTTTAGAAAGGCAGCAACTGAGTAACAGAATCAACAAATTATCAGTTAAAGTGAAGTTCGCAAATTTCACAGTGACCAGTGCCGACCAAAGTCATCATCAGTTAGATGACAGCATTTTTACAGAGTTAATGAGTAAAGCGTATGAACGCGGAAATAATAAACCCGTCAGACTCTTGGGCATTGGTGTGGGAATAAAGAGTGAAGCCCACGAGCATTTTCAGTTAAGTATATTAGACTAAAGGTTAACACCTAGGTTGTTTAAAGTTTGTTAGTGTTTAGTGTGGGGTGTTGAACCATTTGTGTTCACGGCCTCTAGACAACATTATAACTACATAAGAGAGATGACTATGCAATCGGTCGTGATCGTGCTGCTCGGAATAGTCGGTATGTTATTCGGATGGTTTGTTTATTCGAAATTCATCGCCGAAAAAATCTTTAAAATGGATGATAACTTCGTCACACCTGCTCATGAGCTTGAGGATGGTGTGGATTATGTACCCACCAATAAGGTCGTGTTGTGGGGCCACCATTTCACGTCTGTAGCAGGTGCGGCACCGATAGTCGGTCCTGCTATTGCTGTTTATTGGGGCTGGGTGCCTGCCGTGTTATGGGTCGTATTTGGAACAATCTTTTTTGCTGGCGTCCATGATATGGGGGCTCTTTGGGCCAGTGCTCGCAACAAAGGTAAGTCGATGGGGGCTTTGTCTGAAAGCGTCATCGGTAAGCGTACCCGTGCGTTATTTATGATTGTGGTATTTTTAGTGCTACTGATGGTGAATGCGGTGTTTGGGGTTGTTATTGCTAAATCATTTGTATCCCAGCCAAATGCGGTTTTTCCTGCTTGGTCAGCCATTGTTGTGGCCCTTGTTATAGGCCAGTTACTGCGCCGTAAAGTTTCTTTAATTCCTCTGTGTTTAATTGGTGTCGGTATCCTTTATTACACCATTTATCTTGGCAGTAGTATGCCCATTGCGTTGCCAGATGAGATGTTTGGCTTAAGTGCAAACGCAAACTGGATCATTATCTTGTTCATCTACGCTGCAATTGCTTCTTTACTGCCTGTGTGGATGTTATTACAACCTCGCGATTTTATTAATGGTATGCAGTTGCTGGTTGGTTTAGTGCTTTTATATGGCGCGGTCTTTATTTCAATGCCAGATATCACCGCACCTGCATTTAATACGCAAACGGCAGTGGATACGCCGAGTATTATTCCGCTGTTGTTTGTCACCATAGCCTGTGGTGCAGTATCGGGTTTCCATGGAATCGTGTCATCAGGTACCAGCTCTAAACAGTTAAACAAAGAAACTGACGGTCGCTTTGTTGGGTATTTAGGTGCTGTGGGCGAAGGCATGCTTGCACTTATTACGCTGGTAGCGGTAAGTGGTGTCGCATTGGCTGTATCACCTGAAGAATGGCATGAAATTTACAGCCACTTAGGAGCGGGGAGCGTGAGTGCCTTTATCAACGGGGGTGCAAACTTAATCGAAAGTGGTTGGGGTATTTCACAAGAAGTCGCGTCGACCTTACTTGCGGTAATGGTGGTGCTATTTGCAGGCACGACAATGGACTCTGGCGTTCGTTTACAACGCTACATTATTCAAGAGTGGGGTGATATTTATAATATCAGTATTATTCGCAATGGGATTGTCGCAACGCTCGTCGCTGTGCTGTGCTGCTTGCTACTTGCCTTTGGTGCAGGTGGTGCCGATGGCAGCGGCGGAATGATCATTTGGCCGCTGTTTGGCTCTACCAACCAAATCCTTGCAAGTTTAACGTTACTGGTTATTTCGGTAATGTTAATCAAAGCGAATCGTCCAGCGAAGTACACGTTAATACCGATGAGCTTTGTACTGGTAATGGCATTTTTCGCGGGTGTGATTAAGCTAGGTGAATATTACCAACAAGGCAACTGGTTACTTGTAACACTCGATTTACTGGTACTGGTGATCAGTGTGCTGGTGATGCTAGAAGCATGGTCTGTCATTGTGAAACATCGCAAAGACAACCAATCTGTGTCAGAGCAGTAAACTTTGCTTGCCAGCCGCTCATTTGCACGGCTGGCAATAGCGCGTTAAATCAATGATAATAAGGTCCTATGTTTCTAACAGCAGGACCTTTTTTTATGGCATACCCTCATGCAGTTGTCGCCTCTCAATTAGCTGATGCAGATCACGATGCATTGATTATTATCGGTGATAATTTTTCGTCTTTAGCCGATGCAAGCTTAAGCCACGCTATCAGTGCTCAACAAGCCATTGATGCACGTATCTCTAAGCAAGTCACATTACTTGTGATTGACTCAAAGCGCGTTATTTTAGCGCCTACAGGTCCGCTTAATCGCGATTATGACGATGTACGTCGTTATTTTGATGCTGCTAAATTAGCCGTGCTAGAAGCAAAAGCTTCGGGCAGCACCAAGCCTGCTATTTTACTTGCGAGTGCACACCACGATGCGCGTTACAAACATGCACTTGAAGTTGCCTTTTTAGGTGCTTGCCAAGCATTATGGCAGCCACTTGAAGCGCGTGAGTTTCATGGCCAAGCGATTGAGCCAATCAGTCAAATTAGCTTAGTGGGTGCTGATGAGGCCATGGTTAAAGCATTGAATGCAATTGCCGCAGGCCAATATGCTGCGCGTGACTTATGCGGTACAGAGCCTGAGCGCATGGCACCGCCACGTTTTGCCGATTATTGTGTTGAGTTATTTGCGGGCAGTAAAGTGTCTGTTGATGTGATTTCAGATATCGACACTATCGATAAAGATTACCCAATGATGAGCACTGTAGCGCGTGCATCATACGCTGTTGAGCGTCATCATCCACGTGTTGTTAAGCTTGAATATGTTCCTGAGGGTGACATTGAGCGTACGTTAATGTTCGTTGGTAAGGGGCTTGTTTATGATACCGGTGGTGCCGACCTTAAAGTGGGTGGCTTTATGGCGGGTATGAGCCGCGATAAAGGTGGCGCAGCATCGGTCGCTGGTTTTATGAAGTCAGTGGCTGATTATGCACCTAAAGGTGTCAAGGTGATTGCTTACTTAGCCGTGGTTCGAAACTCAATTGGTTCTGATTGTTTCGTGCCTGACGAAATCATTACGTGCCGTGAAGGCGTTCGTGTACGCATCGGTAATACCGACGCAGAGGGGCGTTTAGCAATGGGTGATTTACTCAGTGAAATGAAAGACCGCGCATTAAATGAAGTAAATCCAGAGCTATTCACTGTTGCAACGCTAACAGGTCACGCAGCACGTGCGATGGGTCCTTACAGCGCTTATGTTGAAAATGGACCCGCTCGTCAAGCGCAGGTTTCACGTAAAATTGCTGATTTAGGTGATTTATGGGCTGATGGCGCAGAGGTCTCTCGCAGCCGTCGTGAAGACTACGACTTTGTTAAGCCTCGTACATTAGCCGATGATGTACTTTCGAGTAACAATGCACCGTCAGCTGTGACTGCACGTGGACACCAGTTCCCAATGGCATTCTTAGCGATTGTAGGTGGTTTAGATAAGCATGGCACTGAATCAGCACACCCATTACCGTATGTTCATATGGACATCGCGGGCAGTGGTGTAGAAGGCGGTGATTGGCAACATGGTAAGCCAACCGCAGCAGCTGTCAGCAGTTTATTTGCACGTTATTGCTTGTAATATTTAAGCATTAAAAAAGCCCCGCAAAAATGAAGCGGGGCTTTTTTTCGTTAAAATTTAGCTTAATCAAGTCTAAAGCGATTTACCACATCGCTCAGTGCTTGTGAGCTTTGCTTTAAGCTTTCACTGGCATCTGATAGCCCTTGGGTATTAGATAGTGACTGTTCGGTTGATTGTGACAGCTCATTGATACGTAAGTTAACTTCATCTGCCGCACTCGTTTGTTGTTCTGTGGCGCGGGCTATTTGGCTATTCATATCTTTAATAATTGTGACCAAACGCTCAATTTCACTGAGTGAGCTGCTTGCTTCACCTGCTTGTAAGACGGTTTCGCTCGACAGTTGTTGACTGGCAGATACCGCATCAACCGCAGCTTTAGCACCTGCTTGTAACTTACTGATCATGGCCTGAATTTCATCAGTACTTTTACCGGTACGGCTAGCCAGTGTACGCACTTCATCGGCTACGACAGCAAAGCCGCGCCCTTGCTCTCCCGCGCGCGCCGCTTCAATCGCGGCATTAAGCGCAAGTAAGTTTGTTTGCTCTGCTATGCTGCGAATAACATCCAGTACAGAGCCTATATTGTTACTCTCTGCTGCAAGGTCAGTGGTTACCTTACTAACCTGCTCAATATTATGCGACAGAGTTTCAATAGCGGTAATGGTTTTGTTGAGCACCTGTTTACCGGTTGAAGCATTTTGCGCCGCGTCGTTTGCTGCATGCTCAGCTTGATCTGCATTTTGGCTAACATCATGAATTTGATGAGTCATTTCTTCCATTGCGGTGGCAACTTGTGTTGAGCTGTCATTTTGCAGTTCAATAAAAGAATGATTGGTTTTAGTGGCATCATCCACATTGTGGGCGTACTGATTGACCTGTTGAGCATTTTGCGCGACTTGCTTGAGTGACTCTCGCATTTTTGCAGTGTATAGGTTGAAGTAACGCGATAGCCGAGAGACCTCATCATTGCCGTTTTCATCAAGTTGTTGGGTTAAATCACCTTCACCTTGCGAAATGTCTTTCATCATATCAGCAGCCAATTGAGTTGGTCGTAATATACTATTTGCAATTAAATAACTGAGCGCAATTAACAGACCAATAATAACCACCGCAGTGATAATGACGTGATTTCGTAGTGAAGCAAATGCATCTTCAATGGTGTCAATGTAGACACCCGAACCAATAATCCATTGCCATGGTGTGAAACCCTTAACATAGGCAATTTTGTCAACGGGTTGATCCTTTCCAGGCTTAGGCCATTTGTATGGAACAAACCCTTCGCCTTGTCGTTTAACCACGTTCACCATGTCAACAAACAGGTGTACCCCGTCGGGGTCTTTATTGTTGGCAAGTGATTTACCTTCAAGCTCTGGTTTGAATGGGTGCATAACCATCGCAGGTTGATAGTCGTTTATCCAAAAGTAATTGCTTTTGTCATAGCGAAGTGCAGCGATAGTATCCAGCGCAGCTTGTTTTGCTTGTTGTTCACTGAGTTTACCTTGTTGGAATAAAGCATAATTGTGTTCAATAATGCTGTGGGCTGACTCCACTAGGTTTTGAGTTTTGGTGTATTGTTCTTGTTCTAAAGAATCATATTGCTTCATTAAGCTTGAGATACTTAAAAAGATCAATCCAACCACCACTACACTAACCAACATGGCAAGGCGTTGTAAGATTGTAAAACGGCGTAAGTAGTTCATGTGTATTCCTTGGTCATGCTTGTCTAAAAGCAATATGTTAAGTGTAGTTAAAACAGGTATTAAATCTAGTTGTGGATGGAATACATTGAGACAAAAAAAAGGCTGATTGGACAATCAGCCTTTAGTCTAAGTTACCGAATTTAAATTTAACTATTGTACGTTAAAGTGACGGTTGAAAAAGCTTGTGATAGTTTGGTGCAAGTGTGTTTGCACACTCTTACCACGTAAACTGTGCTTAGAACCTGGGTACGTCATCATCTCAAACTGCTTTTCTTGATCTTGCAGTTGTTTAAATAACTTCGTGGCGTGAGTAAATAACACGTTGTCATCAGCCATGCCGTGGTAAATCATTAGCGGTCCTTTTAAGCCTTCAGCATAAGGGAAAACGGCACTTGCTTCGTAGCCTTTTGCATTTGTTGCAGGGTGGCCTACGTAGCGTTCTGTGTAGTGTGTGTCGTAAAGTGCCCAGTCGGTCACTGGCGCGCCCGATACACCCGCTTTGAAATAATCACCGGCTTTAAACATGGTCATCAGTGCCATATAGCCACCGTAACTGTGACCGTAAATACCTATGCGCTCAGGATCAACGTAATCAAGAGTGCGTAAGAACTCAACCCCTTTAATTTGGTCAGCGACTTCAGCAACCCCTAAGTGTTTATAGATAACGTCTTCAAACTTTTTACCACGGTTGTAAGAGCCACGGTTATCGAGTTGAAAAATAACGTAGCCTTGCTGTGCCATGTATTGGAAATACAAGTTTTTGCTGCGCCAGCTATTTGTCACTCGTTGGGCATGTGGGCCGCCGTATACGTTTACAATAACAGGGTGCTTTTTACCATCTTGATAGTTAGTCGGCTTGAATAAACGGTAATGCATTATTTGGCCGTCTTCAGCTGTTAATGTACCGTATTCAGGAGTGATTAAATCGTCTAAGTACGGTGTAAGTGGATGCGACTTATCGAGTTTGTTTTCTTCAAGCCAGGTAATAAACTCGCCGTTAATTTTACGAAGTGCGGCTGAACCTGGTTTATTAACCGATGAGCTGTTGTCGATAAAGGTTTTATTATCTTTGGCGATAACCACATTATGATAAGCACCAAGCTCTGTTATGCGCTTAATATCCCCTTTTTTGAATAACGGTGCACTGTATAAATGGCTTTCAAGAGCGGTGTCTTTACGCGCTGCAAAATACACAATGCCTTTTTTCTCATCGATTCCTTTTAAGCTATCAACCACCCAGTCACCTTGCGTGATTTGGCGGATCATCTCGCCATTTGTGCGGTACAAATAAAGGTGTTTAAAGCCGTCACGTTCAGAGGCCCACACGAAGTGTTTTTTATCGTTTAGGAACTGTAGATCAAAGTGTAAGTTAATCCATGTATCGCTTTTTTCTGTTAGGGCGACCTTTTGCTTTTTCGTTTCACTGTTGTAAAAACGCAGCTCTAACGTTTGCTGTGAGCGGTCTTGCCATTGATAAGATAGCGTTTTGTTATCTTTTAACCAGTTGGCGCGAGCAATGTAGATATCTTCGTCTTCGCCTAAATCAACCCAATCAGTTTGTTGGTTGTTAATGCTAACAACACCGAGTTTAATTTTAACGTTGTCTGTACCCGTGAACGGGTAACGCTGGTTGAAAAGCTTTACTTCATCAGCGTAAATTTCGTTTCGAATCGCTTCTTTTACAGGGCTTTCATCGACACGCGTATAGGCAATTTTTGTTTCATCACCTGACCACCAGTAGCCCGTCATGCGGCCCATTTCTTCTTGAGCCACGAATTCAGCCATGCCGTTTTTAATAACGCCACCGCCGTCTTTACTTAACTGGATTTCTTGACCCGTTTTTAAGTTCAGTGCGTAAAGGTTTTGCTCGCGAATAAACGATACAAAATGACCTTTCGGTGAAAAACGTGCATCGGTTTCGAATGCTTCGGTATCGGTCAGTTTGCGGCTTTTAGCTGAGGCAAGTTCGTAGTAATAAAGGTCGCCATTCAGTGGGAAAAGCAGTGCTTTACCATCTTTTGACCATTTATACTCTAAAATCCCTTTACCAAAGATACGCTGACGCTCACGTCGTGCTTTTTCTTCATCTGATAGGTTTTCTGGGCCTGAGAATAGTGCCGCAGAGTCAACTAATAAGCGGTTTTTGTTATCTTTTAAATTGTATTCCCACAAGTCATAACGGTTGTAGTCGTCGGTTTTACCTTGTAAGTAGGTAACGCGGCTACCATCGGGTGAGAATTTAAGTTGTACAGGTGCTTTACCTGCTAAACTAGGATCGTCAAAAATACGCTCTAGTGATAGTGGTTCAGCATTCACACTCAGTGCTGTTGCCACTATTGGTAAGGCAAGTGAGAGAGATTTAATTTTTTTTAGCACAGGGGTACCTTCGCTCGAATAAAAACTGCCACGATGTTAATGGTAAGCTTAGGCAACTGCAACTAAATGCTATAAAGTAGCAGGGGTACAACTTAGATTTAAGGACTTATTGATGAAAAATGCTGATATGCCATTTTCCTTGGCACCTGAATTACAGCGTGATTGTATTGAATTAGCAGATTGGCCACTGTGTAAAGTATTGCTAATGAATGACAGCCAATATCCGTGGTTTATTTTAGTCCCGAGAGAAGCGGGTTTAAAAGAAATTATCGACCTTTGTGAAGCGCAGCAAGTGACACTTTTACGCGAGTCGGCCAAACTAAGTAAATTATTACAGCAGGTTTTTAATCCAGACAAGCTCAATGTGGCTGCTTTGGGAAATATGGTGCCACAACTGCATATTCATCATATCGCACGCTTTAAAACAGATGCTGCTTGGCCTGCACCTGTGTGGGGTAAGTTACCGGCGGTTCCGTATTCTGATGAGCAGATTACTTCGCTTAAAGCGTATTTTTAAACGGTGAATATCGAAAATATAGTCCAGCAAATATGAAAAAGTGGCACGTTAGCGCGGCAATAATAACACGTTGTTTTTTTGTGACGATGTTATCTTTGAGTGCCTTTGAGAGTGTGGCAAAAAGTTATTATTTTGTAGGAAGTCATTTTCCTGCCATTTTAGAACAGGATCAGCACGGTTCTCCAACAGGACTCGGGGCTGACATCGTTTATGAAATAGGCAAGCGATTGGGGCATACTATTGTGATTGATATTATGCCGCTTAAACGGGCTTTAAAAATGGTTGAGCAAGGTGATGCCGATGCCATTATTGGCCCTTATAAATCGTTTCAGCGTAACCAATACATGCTCTTTAGTGCATTACCCTTTTATGAAGACCCTATTGTTTTTTATACCAAACCGAATAATGAAGTTACTTGGCGAGGAAACTTCGCCAGTTTAAAAAAAGATGTAATAGGGGTTATTCGTGGCTGGGATTATGGGGTTGAATTTAAGCGCCATGAATCGAGTTTACTGTTATCGGAAGTCGCCAATGTGCGGGCAAGTTTTTTACAATTAATGTATGACAGGGTTGATTTAATTCTAACTCACCCCCGCGCAGCAAGGCCGGTGATAGAAAGTTTGGGTATTGCCGATAAGGTGATCATACTTTCTCCTATTTTAACGGTTAATCAAGGCTATTTTGGTTTTACTAAGCAGCGAGATTTAGCGCAATTTATTGATGAGTTTAATGCTGAGTTTCAAAAAATGTTGCTAAATGGGGAAATCGTAAAACTAAACAATAAATATGGGCTGAGCTTTGTGGCGCATTAATGACTGTTGTTTAAGCATAAAAAAACGCTGCTCGAAAGCAGCGTTTTTTGTTTAAACTCGTTATTACTCAGATGAGAGTGCGTTTAGTTTAAACCTAATACCTCTTTACCTTGTTTAAAGGTCACATCAACAGGGATGTTTGCTTGGCTTAGCTTTTCTAAATCTTTAGCAAGCTCGGCTTTAATTTCACCATGAGTCGCGATTAATTGGTCGACTTTTTGATAATCGCCGTCACCTTGAATCGTTAAGATAAGGCGCGATAGTTTTGCCATCGCTAAGCTCATTTTTTCCATATTTACGCTGTATAAGCCATCTGCATTTTTAGAAAATGCACCTTCTTCGGCAAAAAAGTTAAAACGGATCATGTTTGCTTTACCATGTGCACTTGATGCACCAAAACGCACTGAGCGGAATATACCAGCCATAAAGGTGATGTAGTAATCTTCTAGCGTACCGTCAGTGATTTCACCTTTTTTAAGTAACTGCTCAACCATGTAAAGACCAAGGATATCTGCTTTACCTTCTTCAAGCGCGCTGGCATGCTCTTGCAGTGATTGACGCACAGTCCCTTTGTTGGTGATAGTGTTTTTAATTCCTAAGCCATGTGCGACTTCGTGGAACATGGTGTTTGCAAAAAACGCATCAAAGGTGATGTGTTTACGCTGCTCAGGCACAATTAATTGCTCTGAAATTGGCACTAAGATTTTGTCGAATTTAGCGCGCATCGCGTTTTTAAGCTGTAAACGGCGGGTGCCTTTTTCAAGCTGTACTTGCTCATCATTGGGCAAGTTAATAGCAATTGTTTTGCTGCCGGCATTTGAGTGGCCCGCATAGTAAACAACATCATATGCATTAAGGTCAGCGTCTGAACCCGGTACTTCTTGCTTGTACTTATCGTCTACGGGTAAGCCTTTTTGTAGCTCTGGTAAGAAAGCTGCAAACTTAGCTAAACGCTCACTCCACGCAAGGTCTTTAATTAACACGTAAGACTCGTAAGCGGCACGGTAACCAAAGAGTTGATCTTCGTAGGTTTCGATTGGACCAATAACAACATCAATTGGGTTGTTTTTCATGTCCATCCATGCGAAGTCAGAGGGTTGGAAGTTATCACTAACAAGTGCATCAGCACGCATGCTTAAGTAGTTTGCAAATTCTTTGTCATCGGCAAGTTTACTTGCTTCACGGAGTAAGTTTGCCGCTTTTTCTAGTTCCTGTGCGTATTCTACTGAGTAAGCCACGCTGTATAGTTTGCCATTTTCATCACGTTTAATAACTGAATAAAGGCCTGTTTTATCTTCAACTGTTGCGTTGTTTAACTCTTCTTTAGTGATATCGCTTGGGTAAAACTCTGCGCCAAGTGGCTTTTCTTCATAGCCAGATAAGAACACCTGATCGCCGTTTAAACGGTCCCATGGGCCGTAGTTGATATCTGCAAATTTTTGCACTTTTTCGTCATTAATTTTTGCCAAAAATGCTTCTTTGTTTTCACCAAATGCTTGACGCCAAAATAATGCATCCATGATTTTTGATGCGTCAATAAGTTTGCCAACCATTTGCTTTTGGTTATCGCTTAAGTGGCTTAAGTCTGAGGTTAATGTAAAGTCTGTATAGATATCTAAGCGGTTTCTGTCTGCATTGATTAGTTGCGGATTATTTTCTTCAGTATTTTGAGTCGTTTGCTCTGCAGCAGGCTTTGTTTGAGAAGGGGTCGCTTGTTGGTCAGAACATGCACCTAGAAAAACTGCACCAGATAAGATAAGTGCGTGGCTAATTTTATTTAATGTCATTTTTTTGCCCGTTAAAAAGAGAGAGTCGTTGCTTTGAAAATAAATGTGTAAGCATTAAAGCAAACCTAACATATAAATGGCAAGTTTACTGCGCAGTATATGATTTTAAGCAATTAAATCGGTGTCTTAAAATATAAAAGTAGATTATTACTGTGAATTTCTTAACTTTAGCGCTAACTTAGACAATACTAAAACAATAATTAATCTAACAATGTCAGTCATTAGTTTGGTTTTATAAAAGCAAGCTAATTCAAGAGGATGGCAAAGATATGTCAACAGAAAATGCACTACTGACCATTTTGGTCGACCGAATTAATAATGACACCCTAGTGTTGCCTACTTTACCTGAAGTGGCTGTAAAAGTCAGACAAGCTGCAGACAATCCTAATGTCAATTTGATGCAAATGGCCGATGTGATTTCACACGACCCCGCGCTTTCTGCCCGCATGATTAAGGTGGCGAACAGTGCCTTTATGGGGCGCTCGGTTAAGGTGACAAACCTACACCAAGCTGTAACGCGGATAGGTTTACGGCAAATTAAAAACATTGCAACGGCCATGGCAATGGAGCAACTGTTTGTATCGCACAATGAGTTGATTAAAGGCTACATGGATAAAGCGTGGCAAAAAACGCTGAAGGTGGCTTGCCACTCAATTACCTTAATGGATTTTTTCCTACGTGATAATAAGAAGACGTCATTAAATCGCGACACCATTACGCTAGCGGCTTTAGTGTATAACATTGGCGTGTTACCCATTTTAACGGAAGCCGAAAAACACCCCGAAGTATTTGCGAACCCGAGCTTTCTTGCGCATGCAATTCAAAAATTGGGAGGCAAAGTAGGGGGAGCTATTATGCGAGCGTGGGGCTTCACTGATGAATTTGTTGAAGTTGCTGAGAGCTGGGCAAACCCTAACTATCGTCCTGAGCATATTTGCTATGTTGACTTTATTCGCATAGGCGCGATCTTAGAGGGGATCCTGCAAGTATCAGATAAGTCTTCAGCATTACAGACCTATTTAGATAAAGGTGTTATTTCGTCACTTGATATGTTTAATTCAGATGAATATCACGACATGTTAAATGATGTAAAAGCGGTGTTTACTGAATAACGCATTAAAAAGCGCAGATTACGACTAATCTGCGCTTTTAGTGTCAACAAGCTGATTATAAATCGCTTGCATCTCCTAATCCTTGAGTTAGTTCTTCAAGTAATTGCTTAATTTCTTCAGATGCTAAAATGAAGTCTGCATCTAATTTTACGGCCATATCTTCTTTAGGGATATCGGCGTTTTCTTCTTTAAGTGTTTCTGAGTAGCTTAGTCGTTTTATTGACCCATCGTTTTGCAGCATGAACTTAACTCGCTCTTGCCAATCAAGTGCAAGCTTAGTCACGCGCTTGCCATTTTCTAGATGCGATTTCACTTCATCACACGATAAATCATGGCCTTTAAGTTTAACCTGTGCGCCACTATCGTCTGCTTCTTCAAGTTCTGCATCGTTGCCAATAGCGAACCCCTCAGGCGCATTAAATTGTGTTAGCCAATCGGTTAGAAACACATCGAGATCATAGTTTGCAAATGCGGGCACTACAGGTAACGACCCTAACGATTTACGTAACAAGGCAAGAAGTTCTTCGGCTTTGTTAAAACTACCACTGTTAACAACCACCCAGCCATTCTTTTGGTCAATAAATGCAAACTGTAAGCTCGACTTTTTGAATGCTTGAGGAAGTAGCGTATGCAGAATATTTTCTTTTAGTTCGTCTTTTTCTTTTTTCTTAACTGGGCGGTTTTCTTCCGCTTCAATCTGCTCTACTTTTTCAGCAACCAGTTCGTTAATAACCGCTGCGGGTAATACTTTTTCTTCACGTTTTGCGCACACTAAAATGCTATCTTGAGAAAAGTGCGATAGGGTTTGACCATGTTTACCAAAGGCTTTGGTCCAACCAAACGTTGATAACTCTTGACCACCACATGAGCGAAACAGATCTTGTTCTAGGGCTTTATCGAAGTCTTCTTGGTTGTATGATACGTCTTGTTTAAAACGGTAACAGATAAGGTTACTAAACCACATAATTAGGCTAATCCTTTCATTAAATTTGCCCAATCATAGCAATAAAAAAGTGATGCCGAAATGAATGATTTCGGCATCAGGGGGTTTTGTTTATGTATTAAACATTGAAAGTGGCTTTGGCATGTTTTTAGGGAAACTAATATGGTAATGCAAGCCTTGTCCAGGCTCGCTTGTTACTTCTATATCGCCACTGAGCGTTTGTTTTACTAAGTTAAAAGTAATGTGTGTGCCTAAACCGCTGCCGCCTTGGTCGCGCTTGGTAGTAAAAAATGGGTCAAATAGCTTTTCTAACTGCTCTTGAGTTACACCATTACCGTTATCTTTAAAGTCGATGATAACCTCATCGTCTTCTTCTTTTATAACAATCTCTATGATGCCGCTTTCTATGCCTTCGAAACCGTGAATGAGTGAATTCATGATTAAGTTAGTGAAAATTTGACTAATTGCCCCCGCAGGTAAATTGAGTGTTAAGTCTTCAGGGCAATCTAGGTTTATATGGTGCGATGTTTTTTTAAGTTTAGGGTGTAACGAGCGGATCACCTCGCCTAAATACTCTTTAAAATTAATTGTACGCACCGCTTCACTGGCTTGGTCTACCGCGATTTGTTTGAAGCTGGCGACCAGCTCAGAAGCACGGTCTAAATTACTGGTTAATAAGCTGGTGCTTTGTTTTGCGTCGTTTATAAACTCTTCTAATGCTTTCGGCGAAAGGGTTTTGTCTTTATAGGCTGCTTCAATTTGATTCAGGCGCTCTTGTAAAAAAGAGGTCGCTGTAACACCAATACCAATCGGGGTGTTTACATCATGAGTAATACCGGCAACAAGCCCGCCTAATGCGGCCATTTTCTCTGAGCCTACTAACCGCTCTTGGGCCATGTTCAGTTCATCAAGGTAACGCTGTAGTTCAGTTTGCTTTGTTATGAGCTCTTGTTCGGTTTGTTTACGTAAATCGATTTCTTCAGTTAAGGTGAACTTTTGTTTTTCTAACTCGTATTTTTGTTGCTGTAAGTCCATCATTGCTTGGCTCAAGTTTGATGTCTTACGAGCGACTTCCTGCTCTAATTGCAGGTTTTGTTGATCCAGTTTTTCGTTGCTTATCAGTAATTCTTTTTGTGTATGTTCAAGCTCTTCTCGGTACAGTACCACTTTATCAATCAGGCGATTAAATGACTCTTCCATCACTTTTAATTCGTTATGCTCACTGGTTTGAATGTCGATATGGCGACCTTCTAAATCATTGAGTTCAAGATCTTCTATTTGTTCTGTGAGCTGGGCTAAGGGTTCTGTTAACTGTTTTCTAAAGGCAATTAAGAATAGGATGATCAAAAATGTTGTTTTGATCATCGCATTACCGATTAAGAAATAAATCGAGATCATAATACGGCTAAATACGACGTCTCGGCTTGAAAATAGGGTGACATCACCCACTTGGGTGGCTCTGCCTGAAAACTCAAAAATCAGCGGAAAAGTGTAACCAAATAAACCTGACGGGGTGTCTTCAATAATCGCCTCTTCTTGCACTAGCTGCTGACTGTATAACTCATGTATGTCTAAAGAGCGCCCTAATTGTGATAACACTTCACCACTGTCATCTCGCACAATAATGCCTTCAATCATAGGGATCGCAAGTAACCCCTCAGCTGTGGTGATCGTTTGCTTAGTGTTCAGCTCCCAAATGGCGCGTGTGAGGCTGCGACTGAATGTTTTTTGCAACGTGGTTAATTCATCGCGAATGTAATCCTTGGTATTAACGTACTCAGCAATAACCTGCCCACACGTAACGACAAACGTTAATAAAAAATAAACCGAGAGCACACTGGTTAATAATTTTTTTGACAGGCTTTTTTGTAGCATGGATTATCCATAGCTCCTTGGTGAGATTTGTAATACATTCAGCTAATTCTAAAGTTAGCTAATAAATGATTAAAAATAAATAAATATATCCTTTTTTACGGGATCATTTACAGATTGTAACTAAATCATGAAAAAACTTGACCTTACTGCCTTTTAAAAAGTGTGATATAAAATTAGTCATCTTTAATTTATCCTCTATTAACGCTGTGTTTGCAACAGCGAAGATGTATATTTCATGAGTAATTCTAATTTTTCAGTGCTTGTCTGTGATGATTCAAACGTTGCCCGAAAACAGGTCGTACGCTGTTTAGGTGACTGCATCAGTGCCGACATTAAACAAGCCAGTAACGGCCGTGAGGCACTTGCTTTATTGCGGCAGCAAAACTTTGATTTGCTTTGCCTCGACTTAACCATGCCAGAAGTTGATGGTGTTGCTGTACTTGAAACGATTAAAGCCGAAAAAATAGAGTGTTTTGTGTTGGTTATTTCGGCGGATATTCAAACAGAAATGAAGCAACGAGTCGCAAAACTTGGTGCCATTGATTTTATTGATAAGCCGATAGAACTTGTCCGCTTAAAAACAACTTTGCATAAATTTGGTATTCATTAAGTCTTTATATAACCTAATTGCATAATTTATCTTTTTATTAAGGGTTGACAGACTGGCTGTTTTTAAGGCAGTCTAGGGGCTATGAAAACATTTAATCACGCAACGACCATTATTATTACAACCATCATCCTTACGGGATAGTGGCATAGGTCGGTGCAACAAAATTAAAGGCCTGTGTTCACTAGAACACAGGCCTTTTTTCGTTTATGGGATGAGGAAACATAAATAATGCGAGTATTAAAATTTGGCGGGTCGTCCTTGGCTGACTTCGCATGTTTGCAACAGGTAGCTCAGTTAGTCAAACAAGAACTTAAAGATGAAATGCTATTAGTGCTTTCTGCACCGGGCGGCATGACTGATTCACTCGTTGCGCTAGCGAGTGCAGCAGAGCAGGGGCGTGATTATAGTGAGTTATGGCATGCACTGGTTAATCGTTGTGAGCAGTTAAAGGCGGATGTAGAAGCAGAGTTTGGCGCAGTTGATAATTGGCCTAATTTAAATGACCTAAAAAATAAATTGGATGGTGTTGCATTATTAACGTGCTGCCCAGACCAAGTTAAAGCTTATGTTATTAGCTTTGGTGAGCGAGTGAGTGTAGCGCTCATGCAGCGTATGTTAAAAGAGAGTAATGCGCACTACCTTGAGGCAACCGATTGTATTGCTTCTGTTGGTGGATATATTGATGCAGAAGCAGACTTAGCTGCGAGTAAGTTGCGTTTTCGTGAAGCATTAAAAGCAGCACCAAGTACCATTTACATCATGCCTGGTTTTACTGCGGCTAATGAGCAAGGCGAGCTTACAACACTCGGCCGTAATGGCTCTGATTATTCGGCAGCAATTGCTGCAGCCTGCTTAGAAGCCGATGTTTGTCAAATTTGGACCGATGTTGACGGTGTTTACAATGCGGACCCGCGTTATATCAAAAAAGCCTCTAAAGTAGATTCGCTGTCTTATAAAGAAGCGATGGAACTTTCTTACTTTGGTGCCAAGGTGTTACACCCAAAAACAATTTTGCCATGTGCTAAAGCTGGCGTACCTTGCGAGATCAAAAATACTCATAACCCTCGCGCTGAAGGCTCTGTGATCAGTAACGATAGCGTATCATCAGAACCGGTTAAAGCGTTATCAAGCTTACAAAACCTTGCAATGTTAACGGTCTCAGGACCCGGCATGAAAGGTAAAGTGGGTATGGCATCTAAGGTGTTTAATGCCCTTGCTCATGACAATGTATCGATTGTGTTAATTACACAATCGTCGTGTGAATTTAGTATCAGTTTTTGTGTTCACGAAAGTGATTTAGCGCTGGCTCTAGAAGCGTTGCAAACGGCTTTCGAACTTGAGTCGCAAGCTGGGCTTATTGAACCCGTTCAAGTACAACGTAATTTAGCGATTGTTACTTTAGTGGGCGACAATATGCGAGCGCATAAGGGTCTTGCAGCAAAATTCTTTGCTTCATTAGCGCAAGCGCAAGTCAACATTGTGGCGATTGCCCAAGATTCAACAGAGAGTGCTATTTCTGCGGTTATTGATGGTGAGCTGTGCAATGATGCTGTGAAAGTGTGCCACGAGAACTTTTTTACACATATTCCATCAATCGATATGTTCTTATTAGGCTGTGGTTTAGTTGGTCAAGAGCTTATCCAGCAACTTGAGCGCCAGCAAGCATGGCTTGAAAAGCGCAATATTAAGCTTAATTTGTACGGTGTTGCTAACTCAAAACAACTCTATCTCGACAGTGACGGTATTGCCTTTAGTGATTGGCAAGAAAAATTAGCGGTATCGGAGCAAGGTTTTGACTTAAAACTCGTTGAGCAATTTGTGAAACAAAACCATTTAATCAACCCTGTTATTGTTGATTGTAGCTCAGCCGATAAACTCGCCGCGCAGTATGTTGATTTCTTAAATGCTGGTTTCCATGTTGTGGCTGCGAATAAAAAAGCAAATACCAGCTCATTTGCGTACTATCAAGATTTGATTTCTGCGACACAAAAGAATAACCGTAAGTTTTTATACGAAACCAACGTAGGGGCAGGTTTACCAGTCCTTGATAATTTAAAGTCATTATTTGGCGCGGGTGATGAACTTATTAAGTTCAGCGGCATATTATCAGGCTCATTGTCGTACATGTTTGGTGCTTTGCAAGATGGCCTCTCGTTGAGCGAAGCAACTGTAAAGGCAAAAGAAAGTGGCTTCACTGAGCCAGACCCACGTGATGACTTATCGGGGACCGATGTTGCTAGAAAGCTGCTGATCATTGCGCGTGAGTCTGGACTTGAACTTGAGTTAAGCGATATTGAAGTTGAATCTGTATTACCAACAGGGTTTGCAGAGGGAGATTCGGTTGCTGAGTTTATGGAAAAGCTGCCCAGTCTTGATGCTGCTTTTAATGACCGTATCCAAAGTGCAGCAAGCGAAGGTAAAGTGCTGCGTTATGTTGGCACTATTGAAAATGGTCACTGCAAAGTAGGTATTGAAGCGGTTGATAGTAAGCATGCACTTTATGATATTCGTGATGGTGAAAATGCACTGGCGATTCTTAGCCAATATTATCAGCCTCGTCCGTTTGTTATCCGTGGCTATGGTGCGGGTGCAGAAGTGACTGCCGCAGGTGTATTTGCTGATATCTTAAAAACATTATCACGCTAGGAGAAGGTTATGATCCGTATTTACGCACCGGCTTCTATCGGTAACTTTGCGGTTGGATTTGATGCTTTAGGTGCCGCATTGGCCCCTATTGATGGCAGCCTACTTGGTGATGTGGTTGAGGTATCTGCAGCTGAGCAAGACACATTTGTGTGCTCAGGAGAGTATGCCAGTAAGTTACCAGCTAACGCAGAAGAAAATCTTGCCTATCAGTGCCTTATTCATTTTAAAGCGCATGTTGCACCGGCCATGCCCACCGTGAAACTAGAGCTTAAAAAGAACTTACCAATCGGTTCTGGGCTTGGTTCAAGTGCATGCTCGGTGGTTGCCACATTTGCTGCGCTTGATCAGTTTGCTAAAACTGACTTATCGCAAGAGCAGTTGATTGAACTTATGGCTGATTTTGAGGCGATTGTGAGTGGTGGTCGTCATTACGATAACATCACGCCATGTTACCTAGGTGGTTTACAGTTAACAGGCGATCTTATTCCCAATAAATCCATTGCGTTACCGGTTGATGAGCGCTGGTATTACGTGGCAGCTTTTCCTGGCTTTTCTCTTAATACGGCAAAAGCTCGCTCGGTTTTACCCACGCAACTATCAATGCATGACAGTGTCGAGTTCGCACAAAGATTGTCTGCATTTAGTAGCTTGTTACTGACAGGGCGTTTTGATGATGCCTTATCAATTATGCGTGATGAAATTGCTGAGCCACACCGAGCGCCACTTATAAACGGGTTTAGCGAGGCGAAGCATGCTTTACCAGAACTTGGCGCTGAGATTGTGAGTATTTCGGGTGCTGGACCGACTCTTTTTACAGTGTGTAAAAGTCTAGAAGCCGCTAAGCAATGCGCAGCGTGGCTTAATGATAATTACATTAATGAACATGGTTTTTGCCATATTTGCCAGCTTGATCAGCTTGGCACACGACAGCTATAAAGAATTTAAGGAACTACAATGCAATTACATAATTTAAAAGATGCAACACAACAGGTGTCGTTTATTGAAGCTGTAAAAACGGGTTTGGGTCGTAACCAAGGCGTTTTCTTTCCAGATAGCTTGGCGCCTATTGCTGATATTGATGCTTTATTGGATTTGGACTTTGTTACTCGCAGTAGCAAAATCTTATCCCATTTGATTGGGGATGAATTACCCGCAGACACCGTTGCTGAGATGGTACAAAATGCGTTTAACTTTGATGTAAAACTTGTTGAAGTCGAAAAGGATATTTACTGTTTAGAGCTTTTTCACGGGCCAACATTAGCGTTTAAAGATTTTGGTGGGCGTTTCATGGCAGAGTGTCTTGCACAATTTAGCCAAGGAGAAAAAGTTACCATTCTAACCGCAACGTCGGGTGACACAGGTGCTGCGGTTGCGCATGCCTTTTACAACAAACCGAATATTGATGTGGTTATTCTATATCCGAAAGGCAAAATTTCGCTAGCACAGCAAAAACTATTCACTACGTTAGGCAACAACATTCATTGCTATGCGGTTGATGGCAGCTTTGATGATTGCCAAAGCATGGTAAAACAAGCGTTTCTCGATGATGAAGTAAAAGAAAAGCTAGGGTTAAACTCAGCGAATTCAATCAACATCAGTCGTTTAGTTGCACAGGTGTGTTACTACTTTGAAGCAATAGCGCAATTGCCAAAAGCGCAACGTGCTAAAGCGCATATCTCTGTACCAAGTGGAAACTTTGGTAACGTGTGTGCTGCGATGATTGGCGCTGTACTAGGGATGCCAGTGGCAAAACTTAGTGCAACAACCAACCAAAACGATACGGTGCCTCGTTTCTTGCAAAATAAAGAGTGGGCTCCTAACGCAACGATTGAATCGTTATCGAACGCGATGGATGTGAGTAAACCAAACAATTGGCCGCGTGTTCAGCACATGTTAGATAATGCATGGTTTAGTTATGATGACTTTTATTCAAGCTGTGTCGATGAAGAGACAACCAAAGAGGTGATGAAAAAAATTCATCAAACAGGGTATGTTGCAGAGCCTCATACTGCGATTGCATACCAAGGCTTAAAAGAAAACATTGCACCGGGCAGTGCGGGTATCTTTTTAGCGACGGCACACCCCGCTAAATTTAAAGAAAGCGTGGAAGAAATACTCGAGATTGAGTTACCGATGCCAAAGCCTTTAGCAGATGCGTTAGCAAAGCAATGTCTTGCAGAAGATATTGTGTGTGATTACCAGCTTTTGCGTACTGAGCTGTTAAAAAAACTGGCGTAAAAAACCATAAAAAAGAGCGGCTAAGCCGCTCTTTTTTAATGCAATATTGAATGACTATGCCGGTTTAAAATCCGCATCACAAGAATCACCACAGCGGTAATACACAGTAACACGCCAATCACTGAAACAAGTTCATTTTGTGTCCATTGGATCAAGGTATATGCCGCAATAAAAACAATAAATGGTTTAAATTCATAGTAATAATAGAGCTTTCTTTGATTTACTCGTTGACTCGAATGATCTGTGCGTCTTGCATTTGAGCGCATTCGCCAAATATTTGCACCCAGTAAAAAGAGTACGATACCAATGACTGTAGGCACCACATTATTCGCTAATGTGATGCAACTGATGCCGAGGATAAAGTAGCCATAGGGGGCGGCTTCGTAAAGAGGTTTTGCTAACATGAGATTTTATACCATCCTTGATATTTATTAAGACTATTAGGGTAGTTTGAAAATAGTAAAAAGCAATGCCTGTGTGCTATTTTTTATGCAAATGACATTTTAAAAACCTATGTAATATTTTAAATTCATAAATTTTCGTTATGTATCAATAAAAAAATATCATTATTAAAACACTGTGAAATAAATTCAATCCCTGTTTAAATATGTTCATCTTTACACGATAGGCAAATGTGCGTTTTCAGCGTACAATATAGCCTTCAAAAAAACACCATACACGTTGCCTTAGGAGACCCCATGTTAGAACGTAGCATGAATATTTCGGATTTCGATCCAGAGTTATTTGCAGCCATCACTAAAGAGACGGCTCGTCAAGAAGAGCACATCGAACTGATCGCGTCTGAAAACTACTGTAGCCCACGCGTGCTAGAAGCACAGGGTTCTCAGCTTACAAACAAATATGCTGAAGGTTATCCAGGCAAACGTTACTATGGCGGTTGTGAGCACGTTGACGTTGTTGAACAATTAGCAATTGACCGTGCAAACGAGTTATTCGGCACAGACTACGCAAACGTACAACCGCACGCTGGTTCACAAGCTAATGCGGCTGTTTTCCAAGCGCTTCTTCAGCCACATGACACCGTACTAGGTATGAGCTTAGCTCATGGTGGCCACTTAACGCATGGTTCACACGTTAACTTTTCTGGTAAAACGTACAACGCAATTCAATATGGCCTAAATGAAGAAACGGGCGAAATTGATTACGCTCAAGTTGAAGCACTAGCACTAGAGCACAAACCAAAAATGATCATTGCGGGTTTCTCTGCATACTCAGGTATCGTTGATTGGGCTAAGTTCCGTGAAATCGCTGATAAAGTGGATGCGTACTTATTCGTAGATATGGCACACGTTGCAGGTCTTATTGCGGCTGGCGTATACCCAAGCCCAATCCCTCACGCGCATGTTGTTACAACAACAACTCATAAAACATTAGCGGGTCCTCGTGGCGGTCTAATTGTTTCTGCGTGTGGTGATGAAGAGATCTATAAAAAGCTTAACAGCGCCGTATTCCCGGGTGGCCAAGGTGGTCCTTTATGTCACATCATCGCTGCTAAAGCGGTTGCGTTTAAAGAAGCATTACAGCCTGAATTCAAAACATACCAAGCGCAAGTGGTTAAAAACGCACAAGCAATGGTTGAAGTGTTACAAGAGCGTGGCTATAAAGTTGTTTCTGGTAAAACAGACAACCACTTATTCCTTCTAGACCTAATTGATAAAGATATCACAGGTAAAGATGCTGACGCTGCCCTTGGTAATGCAAACATCACAGTAAACAAAAACTCAGTACCAAATGACCCACGTTCACCGTTTGTAACGTCGGGTCTTCGTATTGGTTCTCCGGCAATTACGCGCCGTGGTTTCAAAGAAGCTGAGTCTAAAGAACTTGCTGGCTGGATCTGTGACGTACTAGACAACATCAACGATGCATCAGTACAAGCAGAAGTAAAAGAGAAAGTTAAAGCAATCTGTAAAAAACTACCTGTTTACGCTTAATTGCTGGTTAAACCGTAATTAAGATAACAATAGTGTTGTTTTTTGCTATTATAAAGGCCGCTTACTAAGCGGTCTTTTTTTGTTTTTTATAAACGGAAGTTTAACCTTATGCATTGCCCTTTTTGCACAGCAAAAGATACTAAAGTAATCGATTCACGACTTGTTGGCGGTGGTCACCAAGTTAGACGCCGTCGCGAATGCAACGAATGTCACGAGCGTTTTACCACCTTTGAAGGTGCTGAACTTGTTATGCCAAGGGTGATAAAGCAAGACGGTAGTCGAGAACCTTTTAACGAAGACAAATTATTAAATGGTCTGCACCGCGCATTAGAAAAACGCCCAGTGAGTACAGAGCAAATCGAAGAAGTCGTTAACGTGATTAAATCACAGCTACGTGCCACCGGAGAGCGTGAAATCTCAAGCCATTTAATCGGCGAGTGTATTATGGAATCGCTCAAAAAGCTTGATAAAGTAGCTTATGTTAGGTTTGCCTCAGTATATCGCTCATTTGAAGATATTCGTGAGTTTGGCGAAGAAATTGCCCGTTTAGGTGATTAAGCATGTCGTTCACTGAACTTGATAGCATTTATATGGCACGCGCTATTGAGCTTGCCAAACAGGGCCGTTTTACCACGACGCCAAACCCTAATGTGGGTTGTGTACTTGTTAAAGACGGCCATATAGTTGGTGAGGGTTTTCATCAACTTGCCGGGCAGGGTCATGCCGAGGTGAATGCACTGGCCGTTGCTGGCGATAATGCCAAAGGGGCAACAGCCTATGTGACGCTTGAACCTTGCAGTCATTATGGTCGTACTCCGCCCTGTGCTGAAGGCCTAAAAGCGGCTGGTGTAAGTAAAGTGATTGCTGCAATGGTAGACCCAAATCCAGCAGTCAGTGGCCGTGGCTTACAAATATTGGCTGATGCAGGTATTGACGTTGCCTCTGGGTTACTTGAGCAACAGGCGCGCGATTTAAACAAAGGCTTTTTGAAGCGAATGGAAACAGGGTTGCCTTTTGTTACCTGTAAAATGGCCTGTAGTTTAGATGGAAAAACGGCACTTAATAACGGTCAAAGTAAATGGATCACGGGTCCGCAAGCACGCCAAGACGTTCAAGCATTTCGCGCACAAAGCTGCGCAATTTTGAGTGGTGCAGATACTGTTATCAGTGATAACGCCAAATTAAATGTGCGTACTGAAGAGCTGCCATTTGCAATGCCAACATCATTGCCGATACGTCAGCCAACACGTGTGATTATCGATTCGCAAAACAGACTCACCCCAGATCTCGCTTTATTTAGTATTGAGAGTCCGGTGATTATTTTCACAACACAGCTTGATAATCAGCAGCAATGGCCACATTTTGTAAAACACGAAGTGGTGGCAGCTAACAAGAATAAAGTTGATTTATCGGCCGTTTTAGCACGGTTAGCCGAATTACAATTTAATCATATTTGGCTTGAAGCAGGAGCAACCCTAGCGGGCGCTTTTGCACAGCAAGACCTAATAGACGAATACATTGTTTATATTGCCCCAAAGTTAATAGGTGATATGGGCAAAAGCTTACTAAACTTTGCAGAAGTAACAGCCATGGGTGATGTCACTCAATTAACGTTTACCGACACACAGATAATTGGCGACGATATCCGCTTAACAGCGTACAAAGCAAAGCAAGCCACACACACTGAAGATAAAGAGTAGCATTATGTTTACTGGAATAATTGAAGCAACAGGTAAAATTGTTGAATTAACACAAAAACAAGGTGATCTCGCTATTCGTATTCAAAGTAATGATTTGGATATGAAAGACGTAAAACTAGGCGACAGTATTGCAACAAATGGTGTGTGCTTAACAGTGGTTACTAAACATAGCGATGGCTTCAGTGCTGATTTATCAAATGAAACCATTAGCCTGACAGGGTTTGCGCACTATAAAAAAGGCCAAACCGTGAATCTAGAAAAGGCCATGCAGCCAATTTCTCGCCTTGGTGGGCATTTAGTGTCAGGCCATGTTGATGGCATCGCGACAGTTGAAAGCATTACCGCCAATGCCAGAGCAACAGAGTACTGGCTAAGTACCGACCATAATTTAATGAAATACATTCCGTATAAAGGATCGGTATGTATTGATGGAATTAGTTTAACAGTGAATGAGGTCGAGCAAAATCGCTTCAAGCTGACCATTGTTCCACACACCGCTGAGCAAACGACGATTGCAGAATTTCAAGTGGGCACGCAGGTTAACTTAGAAGTTGATCAAATTGCTCGCTACTTAGAGCGCCTGATCAAAGGGGCTGAACAACCTTCCCGTTCAGACATATCTATGAGCTTGTTAGCGCAAGCTGGTTTTATTAAATAAGCGAAGATACGTCATTATTAATCATACTCTCATGGGCACATTATGAATTTACACAGCGCGCAAGAAATTATCGATGACATTAAAGCCGGTAAAATGGTTATTTTAATGGACGATGAAGATAGAGAAAATGAAGGCGATTTAATTATCGCAGCAGAGCACATAAGTGCAGATGCTATCAATTTTATGGCAACGCATGGTCGTGGTTTAATTTGTTTAACCATGACTCAAGAGCGTTGTCAGCAGTTAGAATTACCGTTAATGGTTAAAAATAACGGAGCGGCTTTCTCAACAAACTTCACAATGTCGATTGAAGCTGCAAAAGGCGTAACAACTGGTATTTCAGCTGCAGATCGTGCACGCACAGTGCAAGCGGCCATTGCGAAAGGAGCTGTGCCAAGCGATATCGTACAGCCGGGTCATATTTTCCCTATTATGGCACAACCTGGCGGCGTTCTTACCCGTGCGGGTCACACTGAAGCGGGCTGTGATTTAGCGCGCTTGGCTGGTCTTGAGCCTTCTTCTGTTATTGTTGAAATTCTCAATGCCGATGGCACCATGGCCCGTCGTCCCGACCTTGAGGTGTTTGCTAAAGAGCATGGTCTGAAGATTGGTACAATTGCTGATTTAATCGAGTACAGAAATCTAAACGAAACCACCATTGAACGTGTTGCAAAATGTAAGTTGCCAACCGATCACGGTGAATTCGATTTAGTCACGTATAAAGACACCATTGATGGTCAGCTCCACTATGCATTGCAAAAAGGCGACGTATCGAAAGATGACGCTACGTTAGTACGTGTTCACTTACAAAGTACGTTTAACGATATTTTACTGTCAGACCGCAGCGCAGATCGTAGCTGGAGTTTATCAGATGCAATGGCCTATATTGCTGAGCATAACGGCGTATTGGTTATCTTAGGTAAACAAGAATCAACCGAAGATCTTGAAGCAACGGTCAAAGCATTTGCAGCAGAAGATGCGGGTGAAAATGTCAGTCATCGTAAATTCCAAGGCACGTCACGCACTGTGGGTGTGGGGTCACAAATTTTAGCAGACCTTGGCATTGAGAAAATGCGCTTGATGAGTCGTCCGAAGAAGTATCATGCATTGTCTGGTTTCCACTTAGAAGTGGTTGATTACGTTGAGCCGCAGTCTTAATTAACGCACAGCTTAGTTAACAAAATTTACTAGCAAGCTAATTTTAAGGCCAAGGTATTCTTGGCCTATTGCATGTAAATTCAAGGCAGTAAGCGTTGAAAGTAACCGCTGGAGATAGATTTATTATCCAGAGTTCAGGTTAACTAGGCGACTTTTATATTTTTGTGGTATTATGCGCCGTAATTTTTGCGCAATCGCAACCGCTTAAACTTATTTTTTAGGGTTATTAAATGAAAATTATTGAAGGTAACAAATACGCACCGGGCAAAAAATTTGCCATTGTCATTTCACGCTTTAATGACTTTATTGGTAGCAGCCTTTTAGCAGGTGCTGTTGATGAGCTTAAGCGCACAGGTGGTGTATCTGACGACGACATTACTGTTGTTTACGTACCAGGTGCCGTTGAATTACCTTTAGCAGCGAAACGCGTTGCAGCAAAGAAAGAACATGATGCAATCATCGCCCTCGGTGTCGTGATCAGAGGTGGCACACCACACTTTGATTTAGTCGCTGGCGAATCAAACAAAGGTCTTGCACAAGTATCACTTGAGTACGATATCCCGGTTGCATTTGGCGTATTAACCACTGAAAGCATTGAACAAGCAATCGAACGCGCAGGCACCAAAATGGGCAATAAAGGCGGCGAAGCTGCTTTAGGCGCGCTCGAAATGGTTAATGTGTTAGACAAAATTTAAGTTTAAGGAATCTCTGTGAAACCAGCAGCAAGACGTAAAGCACGCATCTTAGCACTTCAGGCCGTATATTCTTGGCAGTTAAGTGCCAACCCAATTGCTGATATCGAACAGCAAATGTTAATTGAAAATGATGTGACTAAAATCGACGTCGAATATTTCAAAGACCTAGCACGTGGTGTTGTTGTTAATTGTAAGCAACTTGATGAGATTGTTGCACCACATTTAGCACGCCCTGCTGATGAGTTAGATATGGTCGAAAAAGCAATTTTACGTCTGTCTGCCTATGAGCTTAAGTTCCGTGAAGACGTACCCTATAAAGTAGCAATCAATGAAGGTATTGAGCTTGCGAAAATGTTTGGTGCTGAAGACAGTCATAAATTTGTCAACGGTGTACTTGATAAAGCAGTTAAAGAACTGCGTAAGTAAGTAACCCCGTAGAGGAGAGCCGGCTTGGGCCGGCTTTTTTGTGTATGAAGGAATTTGAATTAATCAATCGTTACTTTAAAGGTCGCGGTATTATCCGCCGTGATGTAAACCTTGGAATAGGTGACGATTGTGCGTTGGTCACCGTGCCTGAAAACTGTCAGTTAGCCGTGACAACTGATACCCTTGTTGCAGGAGTTCACTTTTTTGATGATATCTCTCCTCGTGCACTTGGACATCGAGCACTGGCCGTCAACTTAAGTGATTTAGCGGCGATGGGTGCAGAGCCTACGTGGATTTCGGTTGGTTTAACTTTGCCAGAAGCAAACGTTGAATGGCTTGAAGAGTTCACTGAAGGGATGCATGAAATTGCCGAATACTTTAATGTGCAAATTATAGGGGGAGACACCACGCAAGGGCCTCTCACCATTACTATTTGTGCAAAAGGTATCGTACCGCAAGGCAAAGCTCTGCGTCGCAGTGGTGCAAAAGTGGGTGATTGGATTTACGTGACAGGCCCCTTAGGTGATGCAGGTGTGGCGATTGAAGCGCGCAAGCAAGGTTTCAATATCGCACCAGAGCATTTATCGTATTTAAATAATCGCTTTGATTACCCCGCTCCTCGTGTTGCCGCAGGACAAGTATTGCGTGGTGCAGCATCTGCAGCAATCGATATCTCCGATGGCTTGTTGGCTGACTTAGGGCATATTTTAGCGCTTTCTCAAGTAAGCGCGGTTATAAATGTTGATAAAGTTCCGGTGTCTGACGCCGTGAATGCGTCAATTCCGCGTGCTGAGCAGTTTGATTATATTTTAAATTATGGTGACGATTACGAATTACTTTTCACTGTGCCAGAAAGTAACAAAAGCATGGTGGATATGAAGCTTCGTCAGTATGGCGTTGAAGCCAGTTGTATTGGACAAATCAAAAATGGCGTAGGCGAAATTGAACTTTTACTTGATGGTGAAAAATTTAACTATCAAGGTAAAGGATTTCAGCATTTTACGAAGGAGCCGGTTTGAGCAGTAACCGTTTATTCAATTTAAAACGTCCACATCAATTTTTTGGTTTGGGTTTCGGTTTAGGTTTAGCGCCTAAAGCGCCGGGTACATTTGGTACTTTTGCTGCGTTGCCACTAATTTTTACTACAATGTACTTTCCACTGTGGTTGCAAATTGTGTTTGCTGTGGTGATTAGTGTGTTTGGTATTTGGGCATGCGGTAAAACAGCTGATGACTTAGGGGTACATGATCATCCTGCCATTGTATGGGACGAAGTAGCTGGTTATTATATCACCATGATTGGTGCTGCTCTCAGTTGGCAGTCACTGTTAGTTGGTTTTTTATTGTTCCGTTTTTTTGATATCGCTAAACCAGGCCCAATACGTATTCTTGATAGACGTTTACATGGTGGTCTGGGCATCATGGCTGATGATATTCTAGCAGGTGTATTTTCATTGATTTGTGTTCAAGCTTTGTTTAAAAGTGGCCTTTTACCTTTTTAAGCAATGAATTAAGGTTTTCTTGGTGGCAAAGGTATGATGCGATTTCTAGTGGTTTGTTTGTTGATGTTTTGTAGCACGTCGGTGTTTGCATCTATCACTGAGTACGTTGTCAAACAATGGAATATCCAAAATGGCTTGCCATCACAATCATTAAAAAGCATTGCGCAAGACGAACAGGGTTATATGTGGCTAGGCACCCAGTTTGGTCTTAGTCGTTTTGACGGTAATACATTTACTAACTTTAATACACAAAATAGCGATTTTTTACCAAGCAATGGTATCAACAAGTTATTAGTTGATAGTGATGGTTTGCTGTGGGTTGGCACCAAAAATGGGTTAGTCACACTCGACCCCGAAACCATGATGTCGCAAACTTTCAATGTGAAAGGCCCCGTGCGGGACATTTTAGAAGACTCAAAGGGCAGTATTTGGATTGCTGCGAATGGTCTTTATTATGTCGCTCGTAATCAGGTAGCACTGCAACAGAACTCAGCCTTAAGTGTTCCGGTGTCTAACGCGACCGCAATCACGCAAATTGTGGGTTCTGTCAGTCAAATGGCGCTCTCTCCTGAAGGAATTTGGCTGGTAAATGAACGTCACTTACTGCGCTTAACCAATACCTCATCTGATTTTGCGAAACTGCGCTTAGAGTTAACCGCAAAAGTCTCACTTCCCGAGCGTTTAGCACAAACGATTATTCATGATATGGCTTGGCTTGAAGGTAACTTGTATCTTGCTTCTGAGCTGGGTGCTTACTTTCTTGATTTAGACGATGAACTACGCCCATTTCCTTTGCCTAATGCGAGTAACTCGGCGGTGTATAAATTCATGAGTGACTCCGATGGTGCATTGTGGATCTCAACCTATGGGCGACTCTTGTTCCGTGATAACTCGGGTGACTGGCAATGGGTAGAGCCGAGCCAACTTGATCAAAGTATTTGGTTTGCAGATATCTTCCGCGATAACCAAAATAATATTTGGTTAGCAAGCTTTAGTGAAGGTTTATGGCTTGCACATGAAGGGCGTATTGAGCGCCACTCAGCAATTTCTAACATGACCGAGGCGGTAATGGCGATAAGCCAAGCCCCCGACGGCAAGCTGTGGGTTGCTAACCGAAGTGGTGTTGGCTATTTCGATTACAATAAAAACTTTGTTAACAAAATCCCTAGTAATCAATTTGGTCGTGCCGCCGTGCACGATTTGCAGTTTGATGGTGATCGCCTTTATATCGCAACAGGTCGTGGCGTTTTTTATTACGAGAACCAAAGTTTATATACGGTGCCCGGCCGTGCATTACGAGACAACCCAGTGTTTGCTATTAGTCGCTCCAATAAAGGAGGATTTTGGTTAGGGACTGGGCGCGGTATGTATCGTTTAAGTTACGGGGGGCTTACTCCATTTGCCTATAACGCGTTCCTTGGTAGTAAATTTATTACTTATGTTCTTGATGAACAGAACTTTGGTCTTATCGGAACCAGTAAAGGAGCTTACTACTTTACCGACCGCGGTATTGAAAAAATAGGCGACCAAACAAGCTTAGAAAGTGCCTACGTCACCAGTATTTTAAACATTGAAGGGGTTGGCATTTTAATAGGCTCATTAAATGACGGCTTATTTTATCGCAGTACAAAAGGGCAGTGGCGGCAGCTTGATGCCACCGATGGTTTACCTTATGGCTCTATTTTTAGTCTAGTGTATGACAAGCAGTTGAAGCGTATTTGGGTTAGTACCATGAAAGGCGTATACCGTATGCCGGTTGAACAGTTTGGTACTGATATTGAAAGCTTGAAAGTGGAGCAGGTTATCTCATCGTTTGATCGTCAACTCGATGGTAAAGCGAGTCAATGTTGTGCGGGGCTTGGCCATGATGCGGTTGCAGATACAGGAAATTCAATTTGGTACCCAAGCTTGCAAGGTGTTGTTGAGATTCCGAAAAGTGTAGAACTTTTTGGAGTGAAAGCATTAAAGCCACGTATTGAAAATATTGTTACTCCATTGCGCCATTTGAGCACCGCAACATTAGGTAACAAACCTGAGCTGCAAATAGATGAGCGTGACATAACGATTAAGTACACAGCGATTGATTATTATGCGCCTTCGAGTATTGAATTTCGTTATCGATTAAGCGGATTAGACAATGATTGGCGATACGCGAATACGCGACGTGAAGCTATTTATACTAACTTACCCCCTGGTTCTTTCTTATTTCAGCTTGAAGCAAAACGCCGGGGTGAAGATTGGAAAAAAGCACGCCGAACAGAGTATTCATTTATTGTACCGCGCCGCTTTGATGAGACTATTTACTTTAGGTTGCTGATCACCAGCAGCTTTATTCTATTGTTTTATCTTGTATTCTGGGTGTTTAGAGCGCAAGAGAAGCGTAAGCAATTGGCGCTGGAAAGTTTAGTTACTGAGCGTACCGTAGAGCTTCGTGAGGCTAACGATAAACTTAACCAAGTGAACTCGCAGCTTAAGTTAGTCAGCCACTCTGATGAGCTAACGGGGCTTCGTAGTCGTCGCTTCTTATTTGATCAATTACCGAAAGACATTGAACACTTTCAGCGAAATTCACAGTCATTGCAGGCACAAGGTAAATCGTTGGTACTGTTAATTATTAATTTTGATAATTTTAGCCGTATTAATGACGCGTATGGTCCGCTTGCAGGCGACAGCTGTTTACAACAAATGGCTACGTTGCTTAATAGCCGTACTCAAGGTTCCGACTACGTGGCTCGATGGAGCGGCGATGAGTTTTTACTCTTACTGCGCGATTTTAAACGCACCGCGATAGATGATTATGTTGCAGAATTATGTGAAGCAGTGGCGAGTAACTCATTTAGGTTACCAAATGGTGAGTCGACAACAATCACCGCATCAATCGGTTGGTCGTTTTATCCATTGCCTTTATTAGGCGGCCAAGTAATTGGCTGGGAAACGTCTGTCAATTTAGCTGATATTGCACTGCATCAAGTTAAAAAGCGCGGGGGTGATGGTGTGGCTAATATTACCTTTGATGAGCAGCTAGATGCATTTGAGTTTGAACAAACCAATAATGTTGATCAGCAACTCAGTGTTTTACAAGAGAATGGCCTAGCAGACATCAAGATTTGGATGCGCTAGATATGATTTTTTGATTTACTAATATATAGTGGTGATAACATTTTGTTGGAGTTGTATTTAAAAGGAATGAAATATGAAAACAATGAAAGTAATTTTAATTTCCCTTTTGTGTCTTTATTCGTTTAGTGGTGTAGCAGATATTCAATCTGAGGCTTTTTTTTGCAAGCAATGTACAAGTAAAGACATTGCTAGAACAATAGCAAAAAATGAGTACGTAAACCCTAAGAAGTGTTACCCAGAAGACCCTAACCGTCCAATGAACGATGCTAATATGATTTGTAGCTCTGTTCAGAAAAATGTGGTTTTAGTTAACCCTGACACGAAAGCTGTTTATAGTTTTTTATTAGGGCACAGTAACGTTGCTCCAATTTTTCCTACCCTAGCATTAGACATGACACTGAGCCAGAATCAAATTGAAGGCTACCAAGCTGTTGTTGATTACAATGCTGCGCTTAATTATGCAGTAAGCAATATTCAAAATTATAAAGCAATTAACTCTCAGTATTTAATGACTTTTAATGCAAAGGCTACGCGTACATCTTCATCGGCATCTTGCCCAGATAATTCAGCTTTATCCATCATAGTCGAGCCGAATAAAATAAATCAGCTCAAAGAGTTGATGAATTTATCTCTAATGTTTAACTTAGAAAGTTCTCCAAGCGCAGACGTCTTAGATCGTATTAACAATTCAGGGCGAGTCAGCTCCACTAGTGTTGGAGTTAACCTAATGGGTGTAAATTTCACCGTACAATACACTGATGAAACGAAAAAGCCTACCCTAATTTGGGAGTTTGAACAAAGCGAAAAAGAAAGTTCGTTTAAAGATGGTTTAGTTTTTGATTATGAAATCTACCTTCATGATTCTAATGGCGCGCCACGTGCCCGTTACACTATTATTGATGAAGCATCGAGAGTTGCAGGCATGACTCTTTCAGCTCTAAAAGGGCATGATGCAGGACCTTCAGTAATTGACAATGAATGTACTCTAGATAAGTTAGCAGAATTGAATGAAACAGGCATGTTCACTAATTCAAATGGAGATGTTTTAGGTTTTAATGGTTCAGATGGGGCTACAAATACTGTAATTAACGGTGCTGGAAGCGGTAGAACATGCACAATCTTTTTTCAGCAATATGGAACTGGTGACACTATAGTATTCCGTGTTCCTAGGTCAATGTGTAATTAAAAATGCCTTGTCTATTACTAGAGAAGGCATTGTGAGGCTAACCAGGGCGCTTGTTACCTAAGCCCCCTTTTTAGTTTTAATGGTTAAGCCAAGCCGGTAAAATAGCCACTGACTCTGGTGCCGTGAATGAGTAACTCACAGTCGCGGCAATATCACCACTTGGGTTATTTAAAATATTATCGAAGCGCATTACCAAACCATTCGACTTTTCAGCGACATATAAATGGTTGCCTGTATACATAATATCAACGGGGTTACCAAGCTGACTAGCAGGCCCTGCAATGTTGACGCTTACATTGGTTAAGCCGCTTGCTTTTGATGCGTCATTTAACACGTAAATTTTACCGTCGGTAGCATCGGCTGCACTGCCTACATCTGACACTATCAATGAATCACTTAGAGGACCATAATCAATACCATGAAGGTTAGTTGGCGCTGCAAACGCCGTACCACCGGATGCTGGTGTGATCAAACGGTCTTCTCCAGTGATGGTTGTCATGCCTGCCATTAATTTGCTTTTCACTTCGTCAAATACTGCAACTGTGCCATTAGTCAGGGCAACAAATGCTTTGTCTGTTGCAGGATCATAATCAACATCCCATGGGCGAGCACCGCCATTGGCTGTTAAAGTCATGAGTGGGCTAACATTGCCCGTTGCACAGCTCGAAAAGATTAAAATACCAGGGGTTGTGGCATTAAATTCAGCCACAAATACCATGCCATTATCAGAGGCCACATCGATACCTTTAGGTGAAATGATACCTGTATTTGCTCCAGTGATTAGCCTGTCTTGGCTGGTTGTAAATGTGTCGCCATCACGATGGGTTGCTACTTTGTTCGAGACAACGAGACCGCCTATTGATGTCGTTGCATTATCGTACGTGGCATAGCTTGTCCCTGATTTGTCGAAGGCGACACTTTCAATGGTTTGACTTGCATTATAGCTGGCAAGCTCTGCAGTCAAGGGGGCATTAATACGACTAATTTGACCGGTTGTAGCGCCTAGTACAGCTGGGTTACTACTGACAGCAACGCCCAATAATGGCATGTTAATCATGACGCTGTCAGAGCTATCTTGCATACCATTGTGCATGACTGTAGGTGTGATTGATTCAGGCTTTGTGGTTGCTGTCACTAAGTCAGGAGCAATATCACCGCTGTCACCAGCGAAAATATTGCTAAACACGAGTACGGCATCATTTGATTTTTCGGCAACACGTAAATCACTGCCTGTCAGACTAATATCAACCGGATTGCCAAGCATAGACATTGGGCCTGCGATATGGCGGTCAACTGTGACCATGCCATCAGCCTGTGATGCATTTGAAATAACAAAGAGTGCACCGTCGGTTGCATCAGATGCACTTCCTACATCAGAGAGTACTAATTTATTAGTATGTGATTCAAGCGAGATGCCATGAAGGTTCACTGATATTTTGGCGCCGGTTTCATCGCTAGGGGTAATTGTCCGCGCGGGTGTGGCTGCAAAGCCGCCCATTACATAGTTATCATATACGGCCACATCACCATTAGTGAGTGCAACGTATAATCGGTCGTTAATTTCATCGTAGGTTAAATCCCACGGTTTTGCGTCTGTCACTGTGCTGGCCAGTGGTGCAACATCTCCTGCGGCTTCTTTACCGAACACCGTTACTTGCATACCATTAAAGTCAGCAGCAAAAATTAGCCCGTGCTTGTTTGAAATAGTGATGCCTTTGGGGTTGACTAAGGTGCTGTTTGTACCTGATATCATTCTATCAACGTCACTGTTATACATCCCGCCATCACCTCGGCTGAGAATCTGACACACTGTGCTGATTGCCCCATTGCCCGAATCGGCTGCTTGTACAAGGTTACCTAAACTGTCGAATACGACACCTTCATTTGCCCCAGTGTTAAAACTTGAAAGCTTAGCGGCATTTT
Organism: Pseudoalteromonas sp. MB41; assembly: GCF_020966275.1. NCBI lineage: Bacteria > Pseudomonadati > Pseudomonadota > Gammaproteobacteria > Alteromonadales > Pseudoalteromonadaceae > Pseudoalteromonas > Pseudoalteromonas sp. MB41. The sequence continues at coordinate 253,567 of NZ_JAJJZF010000003.1, forward strand.
GATTGATAACATTGACTGTCCCCGTATTTTCTTGGCCATTATTAGCGAGAATAAAGGTGGCAGCTGCAAAACCGGGTGCACCATCGTTACCATCCATACCGTCTGAACCATCAGTGCCATTTGTACCATCTTGACCGTTAACACCATTGGCTCCGTCAGCACCATCTTGACCTGCAACACCCTGAGCACCCATCGCACCGTCTTTACCATCGTCACCACTACATCCACTTACGCCGAGTAACACGGCTAGTGTTAATGCACAAAGAGTAAATTTTGTTGGTGTTGAATCTGTGTGAGTATGTAGTGCTATTTCATCATTTTTAAACGCTTTCATTTGTTCATACCTTATTTAATAATCCATCAAAAAGTGAACAGACAACGTGTAGTGCTCAGAACCGCTTTCAAAAGCATAACCCTTGCTCACGAGTTAACCTCATTGAGTAAACGGGGAAGAGGGGAGATTGGATGCAGGAAAAAATAACTTTTTTAGTGTTTGTTTTTATATTATTGATTTTAAAATTAAAAAAAGGAGCATTATGCTCCTTTTTATTTGAACTGATTGTGTAAGTTAAGCAATAAAGGCTTTAATGCTGGCTAAAATACCGTTTGCATCTAGGCCCATTTCGGCATGCATTTCTTCCTGCGTACCGTGCTTTATAAACTCATCAGGAATACCCAAATTCAAGATAGATGCATTGGCTTTAATGGTAGCAAGGTATTCATTAACTGCAGAACCTGCACCGCCAGCAATCGCGTTGTCCTCGAGAGTTACAATCACATCGTGCTCGCTTAGTAAGTCGCTAATTGCCTGTGTATCGAGTGGCTTAATAAAGCGCATATCAAGCAGGGTTGCATTTAATGCTTCTGCGGCAAGCTGTGCATTATCTAACAAGGTTCCAAATGATAATATGGCCACCTTGTTTCCTTGTTTTATTGTACGGGCTTTACCAAGTTCAATTGCATGCATCTGTGCTTGCACTTCACAATGGCCAGCGCTACCGCGCGGATAACGTACCGCAACCGGTTGATTACATTGATAGCCAGTATAAAGCATTTGGCGGCATTCATTGGTGTCACTCGGTGCCATGATGATCATGTTTGGTATACAGCGCATAAAGCTTAAATCGTAAGCACCTTGGTGTGTTTCACCGTCGGCGCCAACAATACCTGCACGGTCAATGGCAAATAAAACAGGGAGGTTTTGCAGTGCAACATCATGAATTAGTTGGTCATAGGCACGTTGTAAGAAACTAGAGTAAATAGCAACGACAGGCTTTAAGCCTTCGCACGCAAAACCTGCAGCGAGTGTCACGGCGTGTTGTTCTGCAATGGCAACATCGAAGTACTGTTTAGGAAACTCTTTTGAAAAGCGTACCATGCCCGAGCCTTCTCGCATTGCAGGGGTAATTGCCATGAGTTTGTCGTCTTGTTTTGCCATGTCACAAAGCCAATCACCAAACACATTCGAGAATGTGGCTGCGCCCGGTTTTGATTTAGGCAATTTTGACATGCTAGGGTCAAATTTCGGTACCCCATGGTAGCCAATAGGATCCGCTTCAGCAGGTTTATAACCTTTGCCTTTTTGCGTTTTTATATGCAGTAATTGCGGCCCTTTAAGGTTACGCATATTACGCAGGGTATCGACCAACATATTCACGTCGTGGCCATCTATTGGGCCGATATAGTTTAAACCTAACTCTTCAAAGAAAGTGCCTGGTATGACCATGCCTTTCAAGTGCTCTTCCATTCGGCTGGCAAGTTCTTTTACGGGGGGTAAACCCGAAAGTAGCTTTTTACTGCCTTCTCGGATATTGGTATAGAAACTACCTGATAAAATGCGAGCGAAGTGGTTGTTTAATGCGCCCACGTTTTCTGAAATCGACATTTCGTTATCATTTAAGATAATCAGCACATTTGGGTTTACATCACCCATGTGGTTCATCGCTTCAAATGCCATACCCGCAGTAATGGCACCATCACCAATTACGGCAACTGTTTTTCGATCTTTACCTTCTTTTTCTGCCGCAATTGCCATGCCTAGGGCTGCAGAAATAGAGGTGCTAGAGTGACCTACACTGAATGTATCGTATTTACTTTCTTCACGGAATGGGAAAGGGTGTAAGCCATCCTTTTGACGAATCGTATGCATTTGGTCACGACGACCCGTTAAGATTTTGTGTGGGTATGCTTGGTGACCCACATCCCATACTAAACGATCTTCAGGGGTGTTATAGACATAATGCAGCGCAACAGTTAACTCAACAGTGCCTAATCCTGATGCTAAATGACCACTACTTTGCGAAACTGAGTTCAAAAGGTATTCACGTAACTCTTTACTAAACGCAGGTAATTTGTCTTGCGCTAAATCACGCAGTTGTGCTGGTTCGTCAACCAAACTTAATAATGGATACTTGCTACTATCAAGTGTCATGTTTTTTATACATCCTTCGCTAACCAGAGTGCATTATAGCCCATAGCGGCTCTGATTTTTTAGTTATTTTGTCTTTCTTTTGTAGGCACTAATATTTACGTTCAACTATATAGCTGGCAAGGCTTGCCAACTCATTTGTGTCGTAATCTATTGCCTCAAGAGCCTGATGAGCTTGGGCAAGTAAATCTTGCGCTTTTTGTTTAGCACCTGCCATGCCTAATAAAGCAGGGTAGGTTGCTTTATTAGCCGCAATATCTGACCCTTGAGGCTTTCCTAATGTTTCAGTATCAGCTTCAACGTCTAGGATATCGTCTTGTACCTGAAAAGCCAGACCTATCGCTTGACCAAATAGATTTAGTTGCTGCAATGTATGCTGATCACAGTGAGTCGCGCACAAAGCTCCCAGTGTAATTGCACAATTTAAAAGCGCCCCGGTTTTCAGTTGGTGGATACGTTCCAATTGCTCAACACTGATCACTTGATCGGTAGAGACAATATCCAGTGCTTGTCCCCCAACCATACCTTCAATACCTGAGGCTTTGCTTAATGAGGCTATCATTTTAACCTGTTGTGTCGCTGGCACCGTAAATTGATGATTAGCAATTAAATCAAATGCAAGCGTTTGCAGTGCATCGCCGGCTAAAATTGCCTGTGCTTCGCCATAAACAATGTGGCAAGTTGGTCGGCCTCGGCGTAAATCATCATCGTCCATTGCTGGCAAATCATCGTGTACAAGTGAGTAACTATGGATACACTCAATGGCTGCTGCAAGTACATCTAAATCGGCTTTGTTTGCTCCCATCATACGACCGGTTGCGTAAACAAGGTACGGCCGTAAACGCTTCCCCCCATTTAAAACACCATAATGGGTTGCGTCTTTAATTGTTTGTTCGGTATTAAGTGGCTGATCAAAATAGCGATTTAACATGGCTTCAACATCGTGTTGAGCACGTTGTAGTTGTTCTTTTAATTGCACTGAATTAGTCCAGGTTTGAATCAAAGTTGCTCAGAGGAGCTTGGCTATCGTTGCCCATTAAAATGGCCACTTTTTGTTCTGCTTGCTGTAATTTACCTGATGAGGCATTTGCCAGTGAAATACCACGTTCAAACTGTTTAAGTGACTGTTCTAAAGACAGTTCACCTTGCTCCATTTGCACAACTATTTGAGATAATTCATCCAGCGCTTCTTCAAAGCTTAAGTTTTCTGGTTTCTTTGCCGCCATTGTGGCCTCGATAGCTATTAGAAAGTGAGGCCAATTTTAGGGGGAATGCTAAACTAGGTCAAAGAATGATGTGTTTTTTTACGCATAAAGCGATTTCGATATGCTATTTTTACGCTTTTAGATACAGCTTAAACTTGTAGCTTAAAAATCTTACATTAAAATAAAATTAATTCATTTAATGATTTAAGTAATTCAATTGCTTGCCGATAAGCAGTTAATAATAAAAATTTGATGCCTGAGGGTGTCGTGTTATTTTCCTCTGGAGGGGTATGTGGATTTAGCAACCATAATAGGTATTCTTGGTGCCATAGGCTTAATTGCTATGTCGATGGTGTTAAGTAGTGACGGCCAAGTTGCAATGTTTTACAACACACCTTCGGTGGTCATTGTATTCGGTGGCTCGATTTTTATTGTGTTATCAAACTTCACCATGGGACAGTTTTTGGGGATAGGGAAGGTTGCAGCTAAAGCCTTCATGTTCAAAATTGAATCTCCAGAAGAGTTAATTGAAAAAGCAGTTGAACTAGCTGACTCTGCACGTAAAGGTGGCTTTCTCGCGCTGGAAGAGGCTGATATCCCCAATGCGTTCATGCGAAAAGGGGTTGATATGCTGGTTGATGGTCATGATGCCGATGTTGTGAGGGCTACGCTACAAAAAGATATTTCTTTGACATCTGCACGTCATGAACATGGTGCCACTTTATTTAAATCGCTTGCTGATATCGCCCCGGCAATGGGTATGATTGGTACGCTGATAGGGTTGGTTGCGATGTTATCAAACATGGATGACCCTAAAGCGATTGGTCCTGCTATGGCGGTGGCCTTACTTACCACCTTATACGGTGCATTTTTAGCGAATGTTATTGCTATTCCAATCCAGGTAAAGCTTGAGCTTCGTAAAGACGAAGAAGCACTAAACCAGCGCCTCATTTTGGATGCGGTTTTAGGCATACAAGATGGTCAAAACCCGAAAGTAATTGAAGGGATTTTGAAAAACTATTTAGCCGAATCTAAACGTAAAGTAGATACTGAGGAGTAGGCATGTCTGATCAAGAGTGCAAATGTCCGCCCCCTGGCCTGCCAGCTTGGATGGGCACGTTTGCTGACTTAATGTCGTTATTAATGTGCTTCTTTGTACTCTTACTTGCTTTCTCTGAAATGGATGTACTTAAGTTTAAGCAAATAGCAGGCTCGATGAAGTTTGCTTTTGGTGTGCAAAATAAGATTGAAGTAAAAGATATTCCCAAAGGAACCTCGGTGATTGCAATGGAGTTCACGCCAGGTAAACCTGAGCCCACGCCGATTGAAACGATTCAACAACAAACCGTTGAAATGACTCAGCAAATGTTAGAGTTTCAAGCGGGTGATGAAAGCTCTGCTGGTGGTCGCCAAGAGCAACGAGGTAACAAGCGCGGTGGTGAATCGCAAAGTACTGCGCAAGAGCAAGCGATGGAGCAGTCAATTTCAGCGGCTGATCAAGAGCAAACTAATGAGCTTGTGAAAAAAATTGCTCAGCAATTAGAGCAACAGATTATGGATGGGGCGATTGAGCTTGAGTCGCTTGGTCAGCAAATTATTATCCGTATTCGTGAAAATGGCTCGTTCCCATCGGGCAGCGCATTTTTACAGCCTAAATTTAAACCTATCATTCGTGATATAGCGACCTTACTTAAAGACGTACCTGGTGAAATTACGGTGTCTGGCCATACTGATGATTTTCAGGTTTCTAATGAGCTATACACCAATAACTGGGATTTATCTTCGAAAAGAGCGGTGGCGGTTGCCAGTGAAATGGAAAAAGCCTCAGGTTTCGATAAGTCGCGCATGGTGGTTGTCGGGCATGCTGAAACACGGCCGCTTGTTCCCAATGTGACCGATGAAGATCGCCGACGTAATCGACGTGTCGAGATCTCTATAATGCAGGGTAAAGCGCACGAGTCAGACCCTATTGATGTGAGACCATAAATCTATTACAGTAAAACTTCGTTAACAGATGTAATGGAGTATACAAATGAAAAAAATAGATAAGTACTGCTACATGCCAGGTAATGGTAGTGGTGATGATGATGATAAAACTGATTAAGGTAGGTAATTTTGCCTGATTGGTTTGGCTCCATCATATCAATATTAAATAATAGCTGGGTATTCATGTTGAGCCCAGCTATTTTCGTTTTCTATCTACAAAAAGACTGGTTTGCCTTTCGGTTTGCACTAATCACAGCCTGCTTCTTTTTATACGGCACGTTGATTCATGACCATTTACGTGGTTTTGATGATATTTATGTCTGGCGCTATGTAGTGTGGGCTTTCAATGATATTGCTTGGATGGCTGTAATTGCGTATTTAGGGATCAAAGATAAAGTTTATTTGTGGCAGAGTGTGTTGGGTCAACTTGTTGTTATTATGGCCCCTATTTTACAACTCTTTCGTTTAGTCGATCGTCACCTTTGGGACTTATCGTACAGCACATATATGTATAAGACGCTGCTGCCTCTCATTAATATTGCTACTGTTATTGTGTGTTATTTACCACTGATTTACTTACTAACACGGCGAGCAAAGCACGCTTAACTTATTCCTAAGTTAAAAACCCTATGCTAGACTACTGTTCATATAAACAGTATCTAGTGTTGCTTTATGAAACTTTACATTGCCGAAAAACCTTCTTTAGCACGCGCTATAGCAGATGCGCTGCCAAAACCTCAAAAAAAGCAGGATGGTTTTATTGAACTTGCCAATGGTGATTGTGTTTCATGGTGTATAGGTCATTTACTTGAGCAAGCTGAACCTGATGAGTACGATGAACGCTTTAAAAAATGGCGTTTTGAACATTTACCTATCGTGCCAGAGCAATGGCAACTAAAGCCAAAACCAAAAACGCGCAAACAACTTACCGTTTTAAAAAAGTTAATCAAACAGGCTACTCAGATTGTACACGCAGGCGATCCTGACCGCGAAGGGCAATTACTTGTCGATCAAGTGATCGATCAAGTTAAACTTAGCCAAGCAAAAAAACAGCAAATACAACGTTTACTAATCAGCGATTTAAACTTAAATGCAGTAAAAAAAGCACTCAATAATTTGCGGTCTAATCGCGAGTTTATTCCTTTAAGTGTCTCTGCTTTGGCTCGTTCACGCGCTGATTGGTTATTTGGCATGAATTTGACTCGTGCTTATACATTAGCCGGTCAAAAAGCTGGATTTGGTAATGTGTTATCTGTTGGCCGTGTGCAAACGCCTATTTTAGGTTTAGTCGTCAACCGTGATAATGAAATTGCTAATTTTACAGCCAAGCCTTTTTATGAAGTATTGGCCCATCTAAAAACCCAAAACCAGCAAACATTTACAGCTAAGTGGCAACCGAGTAAAGCGTGTGAGCCGTATCAAGATGACGAAGGTCGCGTGTTGCACCGAGGACTTGCAGAAAATGTTGTATCGCGAATAACTGACCAGCCTGCAACGGTATCAGAACTTGAGCAAAAGCAAAAAAAACAACAAGCACCTTTGCCCTATAACTTATCCGCTTTACAAATAGATGCAGCAAAAGCGTTTTCGATGCCAGCACAAAGTGTGCTCGATATCTGCCAAAATTTATACGAGCGCCATAAATTAATTACTTATCCTCGTTCAGATAATCGTTACTTACCAAAAGATCATCACCGTGAGGCTGCGGGCATTATTGCTGCAATTGCGCATAATGATGGACAACCTAATGAAGCATGCAATAAAGCCGATAGCAGTAAGCGAAGTAAATGTTTTAATGATAGCAAGGTCGCTGCGCATCATGCGATAGTGCCAACAGTTAAACAATTACGTACTGCAGCCTTAAATGCCGATGAGCAAAAGGTTTATAGACTTATTTGTCGCCAATATTTAGCTCAGTTTTATCCAGATTATATTTTTAATGAAACCAAAGTGAGTGTGATGATTGCGGGCGGGCTTTTTAAAACAACAGCTAAGCAAGATGTTAGTCTGGGCTTTAAAGCATTAATGGGTAAAACAGAATTAAAGGACGAACAAACACTTCCTCCATTAGAAAAAGGCCAGCAACTGCATTGTTACGAAGCTCAGCTCGTTGACAAAATGACGTCACCGCCCGCGCATTTCACAGACGCCACTCTATTAAGTGCTATGACGGGCATTAGTCGTTATGTAAAAGATTCAGAAATCAAAAAAATACTGAAAGAAACTGATGGACTTGGAACAGAGGCCACGCGAGCGGGCATTATTGAGTTACTCTTTAAACGACGTTTTCTAAAACGCCAAGGTAAAAGTATTATTGCTACAGAAACAGGGCAAGCGCTTATAAGTGCCTTACCTCTTGCGTTAGCGAGTCCTGATTTAACAGCGAAGTGGGAAGCTTCTTTGAGTAACATTGCTGAACAGCAAATGAGTTATCAGCAATTTTTAACACCGCTACTTGATGAATTGCAACAACTTGTAGAACAAGCCAAACACTGCGATAGCCAGGTATTTGCGCAACTACCAAAAACGCCACCTAAGCGGCGTTTTAAAAGAAAAGCAAAATCTAAGGCTAAGCCAGCTTAGCCTTAAAATAGTTATTGATTGAATAATGCGACAGCGGCGTTGCTCATCGCAGTTATTCCTGTGGGTAGGGCTTTTTTATAATCTGGCGCAAATTTACTGGAGTGCAGTGAAGGTAAAGTGCTACCCGATTTTATTGCATCATTGTACTGGTTAGGTTCGACACCCCCTAACCAAAATAGCGTGATAGGGACATGGTGCTCTGTACGGCCATACAAACCAAAATCTTCACCTGCCATTACTGCATCTGCATCAAGTACATTTTCTTCACCAAGTGCACTGGAAATCGCATTACGTACAACATTTGTTTGTGCGGGGTTATTATAAGTTGATGGAATAGACTCATCTTCATGAACGTATACCTCTGGGATTAAGCTTTCATCCAAACCAGCACTCAGTGCAATACCTTTACTAATTCGTTTAATCGCCGCAATTTGCTGCAAACGTACTTCGGGATTATAGCTGCGAAGTGTTAATTGCAGTTTTACTTCATCAGAAATGACATTATGTTTAGAACCACCATGAATAGAGCCAACAGTAATGACCGAGGGTTCTAATGGAGAAAGCTCGCGACTCGTTATTGTTTGTAATGCTAAAACAATGCGCGAAGCGATAACAACGGGGTCAATTGTTGTATGTGGGTAAGCACCATGGCCCCCTTTGCCTTTTACAGTGATATCTACAGAGTCAACACTGGCCATGGTATATTCATTTTTCATGCTCACTTTCCCCGCAGGGACGCTCGCACTAACATGCAGCGCAATGACATGATCTGGGGTCGGATATTGAGAGAAAAGTCCTTCTTTTAGCATGGCTTTTGCACCGCCACCAACTTCTTCAGCGGGCTGTGCTACCATCATTAGCGTGCCTTGCCATTGATCTTTGTGAGATATTAATTGCTCTGCGGTCCCAATAAAAGAGCTCATATGGATATCATGGCCACAACCATGCATCACACCAACAGTCGCACCGCTGTCATTTTTCACAGTGACTTTAGAAGCGTAAGGCTTTCCCGTTTGTTCAACAATAGGTAATCCGTCAGTATCTGTGCGGATCATGATAGTTGGGCCTTCACCATTTTTATAAAGGCCTACAACCCCGTAACCACCCACATTATCAGTCACAGTAAAACCAAGCTTTTTAAGTTCTTTTGCTAGTTTTTGACCTGTTTGCTTTTCGTGATAAGACAATTCGGGTGTTTGATGTAAATCTAAATAAAGCTTTTCGATATTTGGCATTGATTGCGTTAGATTTAAATCCAATGATGCGGCGTGAGCAAGTGGACTAAGGAGTACTAATGCAGCACATATGCGCGATAATTTCATAATGACCTCGACTGAGTGGGCTTGTAATTGTTATGTTCGTCACCATATAAAAACCTAAATGAATATATAGTGCAATCGATCACATGAACAATATGATAAATCTTACACCGCAGAATCTGCAGCAAGCATTGGGTGAAACATCTTCAGAAAAACTAGTGCTACTTAGTTTTTATTCTGCACAAAACCCAGAATGTCATCAGCAAGCTGCAATTTTAGAGAAAATAGCCAGCGAATATGGTGAGCATTTATTAGTAGCAACACTAGACTGTGATGTGGAGCAAGCGCTGGCGTCGCAATTGGCACAACAAATTGGCTTGCAAGCTTTGCCTACATTAGTATTGCTAAAAGATGCTGCTCCTGTTGATATGTTGCCAGGCGCACAGTCTGAGCAGCAAATTCGTGATGCACTTGCAAAGCATTTACCTGCACAACATGAGTTATTACTTGAACAAGCTAAACAAGCCTTAATTAATCAAGATCTAAACAATGCTTTTAATTATGCCAAGAAAGCGTATGAGCTAGACCCAAGTCATACGCGCGTAAAATTAGTGCTCGCGGATATTTGTATTCAAATTCATAAATTAGATGATGCGCAAGCTTTATTAGATTCAGTTGATGAAAGCGAGCGCGATGCTTATTTTACAAACATTAAAGCTAAATGTGAGCAGGCATTGGCAGCAACAGACTCACCAGAGATAAAAGCGTTACAAGTAAAAGTAGAAAAGTACCCGAACGATTTAGAAATAAAGCTGGAATTAAGTAATGCATTTAATGGAGCAGGGCGCAAAGAAGAAGCATTAGAGTTATTGTTTAATGTACTTAAGAAAGATCTAAACTTTGCAGATGCAAAACCAACATACCTAGAAATTATTGCTTCATTACCAGATGGTGATGCGTTAGCTTCAAAGTATCGTCGTAAACTCTACAGTATCTTGTATTAATATTTAGAAAATGAAAGAAAGCGTCATTTAAATAAGGGCGCTTTTTTTATTTTTAAAACTTGCTTATTACCTAATTTCGATAATACTTAAGATCCTCTCGAGAAAAGTTGGCTGTATTTTGTACAGTAAACTGTGTTTTTTACTGCCTTTAGCTTGTTTTTTGCGCGAAAGGTAAGTTTTTAGTAGTTTTCTGCAAAAAAGTGCTTGCGTAAAAAATCCATCTCCCTATAATGCGCATCCACTGACACGGCGGGCAGCAACGAAAGACGCTGAACAACGTAGCAGAGAGTTAAGTAAAACTTCGGTTTTAAGTCTTCGAAAGAAAGTTTGAAATTAAGTGTTGACTCGAAAAATTAAGGATGTATTATACGCATCCCTCGAGACGCGAAAGCAACTCGAAACGTTCTTTAACAATATAAAGCAATCATCTGTGTGGGCACTCGTACAGATTGAGTTCTAACAGTCGAGCTACTTAGGTAGTAAGACAAACAAATTTAGAGTCTCAATGTTTTTTCCTTTAATGGAAAGTGAGTGACCAACGGAAATAAGTTTACTTATTTCAGCACAGTCAATTCAACATCGAAAGATGTTAAATAAATTCAGAATTCATTGAGCATGTCCGCTCCCTTATGGGAAGGACAGAAAAAACTTTTAATTGAAGAGTTTGATCATGGCTCAGATTGAACGCTGGCGGCAGGCCTAACACATGCAAGTCGAGCGGTAACAGAGAGTAGCTTGCTACTCTGCTGACGAGCGGCGGACGGGTGAGTAATGCTTGGGAATGTACCTTATGGTGGGGGACAACAGTTGGAAACGACTGCTAATAC
>NZ_JAJJZF010000030.1:0-49548 GCF_020966275.1 Pseudoalteromonas sp. MB41
TGGTCAACCTGCACATTTAACTCGACTACTTTGCACCCTAACTGCTCACAATAAACTTGTATGCACCTGTAAACATCTCTGCCTACTTTGTTCTTCAATATTCTGAACCTATACTTTGGTGTCCAGACTATATGATATTGACATCGCCAATACACATGCGATGCTTTCTCGTATCTACTCATGTTTTTTCCTTATATGACTTCGCTAAAAATCAAGTAAGGAATTAACATGAGTATTTTTTCAGGCAAAGCCTAAATGATGATAACCACCTACTGAAGTAGGTGGTTTAGGGCCGAAAACAAAAATGCCAGTCGCAAGGACTGGCATTTTATCGCTCAGATAATAAAGCTATTTAACCGTGTTATTTAACGATGCTCATTTCTTTTAATAAGTTTTGGGCATTGTCGACCTTATCCATCACCCACAGCATGTAGCGTGAATCAACATGGATAGAGCGATTTAGATTAGCATCGTAATCCCAATCACCAATAATACTCTCGTACACACCGTCAAACAGTAAACCAACCAGCTCGGCATTGCCGTTTAAAGTAGGTGAACCTGAGTTACCACCTGTGGTATCAACATTCGATAAAAAGTTAACGGGCACCGTATTCATGCCGCCCGTGTAGTCGCCGTAAAGCTTTTGTTTAATCAACTCATTTTGCTTTTCAGGAGAGTTGAATGGTTCAACGCCGGTGTTCTTTGCAAGCAATCCTTCTAAAGATGTAAAGGGGGTTGCCACTAAGCCATCCTGCGGTGAATAGCCGCCTACCGTGCCATACGTCACACGTAATGTGCTGTTAGCATCAGCATAAACAGGTTTGTTCATCGCTTTGTTGTAAGCAATAATGGCTTCCATTAGAGCTGGGCGCGCAGCTTGTTGCTTACCTTCAAGCTCTTTTTTCGCATCTTCAATGTCTTTCATCACGTTAAAAATAGCGTGTGCGTATTGAATAAATGGATCGCTGCTTTGCTTTAATTGTGCAAGGTCTAAATCAGTCATCCATAGACGCTTTGTTTCATCGCTTAGCACTGAGTTAGCATACATATCATCAAGCAAAGCCTGTTGCTTTTGCTTGTCAAAACCAGCGCTTAAACCAAGTGCTTTATCAACTTCTGCAACACGCTCGTCGCTTGGTAGCGCTGCATACTGCTCAATAAAGTACAGTAAAATAGCTTTATCAACCGTTTCGTCGTAACGGCGGCTCATGCTTTCTAGGCGAGATTTAATACGTGGAATATCACGCTCTTGGTAGCCGCTTTCACGTTCTGCGTCTGGCTTTTGCTTTTCATAGGCTAAACGATACAGCATGCGCGCTGATGACATCATTTGCGAACGATGCACATACCCTAACATGCGGTCGCGTTGATTATGCTGCTGCGACTCATCGACTAACGCAGTTAAATCTGCCAACACGCTGCCGTATTTAGCTTTACGTTGACTGTCTTTATTAATCCACGCTGCTAGATCTTTTTCGAATTGTTGTTTGCGGGTATACATTGAACCTTTATTAAAGCTCTCTATCATTGAGCCATAATTTTTAATGTAATTGTTATAGCCAGCGATTGTGCTTTCGTAAGCAATACGCGCCGCGGAACCCTCTGGGGCATTTTCTTCAATCAATGAAACATATTTTGAATTGTATTTGCGTGCCAGTGGATAAGCCGTGTTAAACACGTAATCAACCTCAGGTGAAATACGGTAGCGGTTAGTGCTACCTGGGTAGCCCGTTACCATTACAAAGTCACCCTCTTGTACGCCCTTGGCACTGACTTTTAAAAACGCATCGCTTTGGTAAGGAACATTGTCTTTAGAGAACTCAGCGGGCTTGCCATCCTTGCCCACATAAGCACGGTAGAATGAAAAGTCACCCGTGTGACGCGGCCACATCCAGTTATCAATATCGCCGCCATATTTACCCACGCCCATGGCTGGGGCATACGCTAAACGCACATCTTTAATTTCAAGTGACTTAATTAAGTAATACTCTAAGCCACCATGAAAAGTATACACATTACAGCGGTAGCTATCATCTTGCTCACACTCGCTTACCAATGCTTTTCGGTTTGCTTCAATGGCATCAAAACGCGCTTTACCTGTTAGGGTATCGGTGCCTTGGTTTACTTTATCTGTGACTTCAACGACATCTTCAGTCACGTACACGCGTGAACCTGGTGCGGCAGGCACTTCTTCGGCATGATTTTTAGCAAGAAAGCCGTTTTCAAGAATGTTGTTCTCGGTTGTTGAGTTGTACTGGATTGAGCCATACGCACAGTGATGATTTGTTACCACTAACCCTTTAGGTGAAACAAACGAAGCGGTACACCCCCCAAGGCTGATAACTGCATTCATTGGAAACTCTGTCAATTTTGAGATTGACTGTACGTCGATGTTCAAGCCTTTCGCTTTCAAAATTGATTCAAGTTCTGGTAATTGGTGAGGTTGCCACATACCTTCGTCTGCAACAGCAACATTTGCCACAGCGAGACCCACTGCAGCTGCAATAAATTTAAAACGCATAGAATACCTTTATATTATTTTGTTAATCATTTTTAGCGGTCGTATCATTCACCTTGTTTTGTACAATAGCAATAATTTGCGACTACGATTGTCAAAGTTTGTAAACATTTAAGCCTACTTAGCCTCGTAAACCACGGCATTATGCGCATGCAAACTTTCTTGATGTTCAATTTTAAACTGATAGTCAGCAAGCCCATTCATTGCCTCTAAACATGCTTTTAATCGCCTTGCTGCATCCTCACAAAATAATAAGTTTTCTGCATTAAGGGCTGCAAATGCTTGCTCATCTTCACGCTTAACCGCGGTTTGCACGGGAGTACCAATTGCGTGTTCACATGTTTGTATAAAATGCGAAAGATCAGGCAATTGTTCACTCTCAAAGGTGGCGTCTATGTAAGCATAAGAGCGCTGGCTATGCGGCGTTGCAATCGAGCCTTCTTCACTGGCAAGCCAGCCTAACAAAGCGTGCTTATGGATGCTGTCCTCTTTAAAATGTGTGTCGACCGCTTCACTTAAAAGCTGTCGCGACAACGCCGCTGAGCACGGGCATGTACTACTGTAAGCAATCGTGACGTTTAATTTAACCGTTAGGTGCGCTTGCTGAGTAATGGTTAACACCACGGGGTAAGCGTTATACCCCGCGTTATCACTGAGCAATGCCGGTTTTAACAACGGTAAATCAAAATGCAGCACCAGCTTTGCTCCTTGGCTTAAGCCCTGTTGAGAAGCAAGCATGTGGTTCATACACTCAGCCAATCGATGCTGAGTTAATGTTTGCTGTGCCAACATCTGATTAAGCATTAAATACAAACGCGACATATGAATGCCTTTAGCATTGCTGTCTAGGCTAACAAACACATCGGCAAACGCATTAAGCGCCACATTTAATCCCGCCAACTCAAGCTTGATAGGTAAGGCTATTTTTTCCATACCGACCCACTTTAACGGAAATTGAAAATGGCTATTACTGTGTGAGGTTATATCGGGTAAATACATAGTGGATTCTTATAAATGACTAAAATTTAAAGCCTGATGGCCTTTTCCTAATGACTGACTTAAAAAATAAAATGCCAATACTGTTTATTGAATAATTAATGGTACAATATAACATACCATTTAATCACTAAGAATGGGGCTAAAAAATACGGTTGCTTTTAAAATTGACAAAAAGGCGATATGATTTTGGTCTGTTTATATAATAAAGACAGTCGGGGTTTAGGGTAGATTCACCACTTATCGCAGCCAATAATCACCTTATCGCAACGGATGGGGTCATTCGTCGTCATCCACAGTATCCTCAGTCTATTGGTTACACAGTCATTGTGCTCCTAGTGAGCATAACTGCGCCGCGACTAACTATTAACGAAGCTTTCGCATTACCGGCGCAATTTAATTTTAGAAATAAAAAAGAGATAAACAATGAAACACTTACTCGCAACAGCGATCAGTTCAGCGTTATTGTTAACGGCCTGTTCTGAACCACAAACAACAGCAAACAATACCACTACAGAGCAAACAGCACCGGCAAGCGCTGTTGAACAAACAAACCCACTGTTTGTGAAAAGCGAACTACAATACGAAACGCCTGATTTCAACGCCATTAAAGATGAGCACTTCATGCCTGCTTTCAATAAGGGCATGACAGAGCAAATGGCAGAAGTTCAAGCGATCATCAACAACACAGCAAAGCCTGACTTTGCTAACACCGTTGTTGCACTTGAAAAAAGCGGTGAATTATTAACGCGCACACGCAGCATTTTTTATAACCTAGCAGGCAGTGATTCAAACCCTGCTCGTCGTGAAATACAAAAAGAACTCGCTCCAAAGCTTGCTGCACATAACGACAATATTTTCTTAAATAAAGCACTGTTCGACAAAGTTGCTAGCGTACATGAACAAATGGATTCTTTAGCGCTAACAGCCGAAGAAAAGCGCTTACTTGATGTTTACTACAAGCGCTTTGTACGTGCAGGTGCAAAACTAAACGCAGAAGAAAAACAACAAATCCGTGATATCAATACAAAGCATTCAAGCTTAACCACGCAGTTCTCGCAAAACCTACTAGCACTGACTAAAACCAACGTTGTGTTAGTTGATGACAAAGCACAGCTTGAAGGCTTACCTGCGGGTCAAGTTGAACAGCTTGCTAATGCTGCCACAGAAGCGGGTCACCCGGGTAAGTACCTAATCAAAATCACTAACACCACACGTCAACCAATTTTAGCCACACTGAAAAATCGTGACCTGCGTGAAAAAGTTTGGCGTGCATCTGCAGAGCGTGCTCTTTCAGGCGAAAACAGCAACCGTGAAATTGTTGCTGAACTTGCTAAGTTACGTGCTCAAAAAGCCAAATTACTAGGTTATGACAGCTGGGCTGCGTTTGGTTTAGAGTCGCAAATGGCGAAAAAACCAGAAGCCGTATTTGATATGTTTGCCAGCATGATCCCGGCATTGATGCAAAACGTCAACGCAGAAGCGGCAGCAATCCAAGCGAAAATTGATGAGTCAGGTGAGCAATTTAAGCTGCAACCGTGGGACTGGTTATTCTACGCAGAGCAAGTGCGTAAAGATAAATACAACCTAGATGAAAACGCTGTTAAAGAATATTTTGAATTTAACCGCGTATTAGAAGACGGCGTGTTTTACACAATGAACCGTTTATACGGTATTACTTTCAAACCACGCAACGATCTGCCCGTTTATCACCCAGATGTGAAAGCGTACGAATTATTTGATGCAGACGGTAAGAGCTTAGCTATTTTCTTTGCTGATTACTTTGCCCGTGAAGGTAAACGTGGTGGTGCATGGATGAGCTCGTTCGTGAAACAGTCTGGCTTAAAAGAGCAAAAACCCGTGGTTGTGAATGTTATGAACATTCAAAAAGGTGCCAATGGCGAACCAACACTTATCAGCTATGATGAAGCCACGACAATCTTCCACGAATTAGGTCATGGCCTACACGGCATGTTCTCAAACGTGAAGTACCCAACATTGTCTGGTACGTCGGTATCGCGTGACTTCGTAGAGTTCCCTTCTACCTTTGAAGAAGACTGGGCAATGTACCCTGAAGTTATCGCTAATTATGCAAAACACCACAAAACAGGTGAGCCAATTCCTGATGAATTACTGAAAAAAGTAATTCAATCTCGCAGCTTTAACCAAGGCTACGATACGCTTGAGTATGTTGCAGCAGCGCTGTTAGATATGGAATGGCACTCACTAAGTGCAGATGCTCCCCTGCAAGATATCGAGAAGTTTGAACAAGAAGCACTGACTAAACACGGCGTGAACGTACCATTTGTTCCACCTCGTTATAAATCAGCCTTCTTCTCACACTCTATGGGCGGTGGCTACTCAGCTGGTTACTACGCATATATGTGGAGTGAAATCTTAGCGGCAGATGCCTTTGCTTATGTACAAGAGCAAGGTGGTTTAACACGCGAAATGGGTGATAAATACCGTAAAGAGATTTTAGAAGTTGGTAACTCACGTGACCTTATGGAATCGTTCAAAGCATTCCGTGGTCAAGAACCTGATACCTCAGCGCTATTAAAACGCCGTGGTTTAAAAGCGACTGTTCAGTAGAGCAGTTGCGACTCCCCACTTTGTGCTTATAAAGGCACGAAGTGGGGGCATTTCGCTAGGCAATGGCTATGTGGGATTAACCCCGTAGTTTCACACCGACCTGTCACAACGTTTTATGCCGCGTTTTTAATAATTTAGAGCTTTTCTATTCCACCACAAAATCAAAGTAGGTGGCTGGGTATGCCTGAGGCTGATAAGTAAAGTGCCACCATTCCATTGAATACGGGGCAAAGCCTGCATCGGTCATCAACTGTTTAAGTTTATATCTATTTGCTTTTTGACTGGGGCTAATTCGTGAGTCGTCGGTGTTAGAAAGGGTATCAAACATATCAAACGGTGACCCCATATCAAGCTCTTTCCCCTTAGAGTCAACCAACGTTAAGTCGATAGTTGAACCACGGCTGTGGCCTGATTTAGCAGCAATATAGTCGCCAAGCAACTGGTCTTTCCCTAAATTTGGATAAAACTCAGCTTTTGTGCGGGTATCCTCTAGGTCGTTTACCCAACGCACAAAATGATTAACAGCGCGTTGTGGGCGGTAACAATCAAATATTTTTAGACCAAGTCCCTCAATTTGCGCCGCATTTTGCACTTTTTTAAGCGCATTGGCAGCGCTGGTGTGCAATAAACACTTAGGGGCGTTATAGCCCTCTATCGGTTTGCCGACAAAGTTATGATGGCCAAAATAACGAATATCGAGCATCGCATTTGGCAATAATGCACCGACATCTACAAACTCGCTGCGCTTATCTTCTTGTGGGGTTGCATTGACCGATGCCGCGCCCAGTAATGCCACACTGACAAAGGCCATTGATTTAGACACGCTATATAAGTGAGTGAATGCCATTAAATTTATCCGTTAATAACTTAATTAATTTCACTATTACACAATAAATAACTTATTCCAACTCTGTCGCCTCAAAAAGCGACGTATCCTGTTGATCATAAATCGTATCGACAACACAGCGATTGCGACCTGTTCTTTTTGCTAGATAAAGCGCTTGGTCGGCTAATTTCATAACGTCGTCTAGGCTTAATTGCTCAAGCGGCCAGCCCGCAATACCAATCGATACATTAATATTACCCACCGGTTCAATAATGCTTTTAGAAATGCGTATACGTAAACGTTCAGCCAATTGATACGCACGCTTAGGGTGCACATTAGGTAAAATAACAATGAATTCCTCACCGCCAGTGCGTGCCACAATATCGCTATCACGCGTCACATCGAGGAGTATTTTTGCTAAAGATTGCAAAACAACATCGCCAATATCGTGACCAAACTCATCATTTACGCGTTTAAAGTGATCAATATCAATCGCTAATACCGCAAATGAGCGCTGCTGTGCCATTAATTGGCTTAACTGCATATTTAAGCTTCTTCGATTGTGCAAACCCGTTAACGGATCAGTGTGTGCTTCGTGACGCAAAAGGCCTATTTTACTTTCTAACAGCCCAATGCCTTTGAGCATTGCTTTTCTCAGTTCATCGCTCTCATAATACCAAGAGCGAATGTGTTTAAGTGCAACTGATGTTGTGGGCTCATCCAAAGTATTTGCTGTTTCAGCCAGCTTTCTTAAAGGCTGAGCTATCAATTTTGCAAGCACCCAAATTAACACGAATGTTAATATTCCTATTGGCGCCGTTTTAATAAATACTTGCCACATTAAGCTATCAAGCGGTGCAAGGGTACTTTCAAGCGGACGTTGTGTTACCACACCCCACGGTGCCATTGTCATGGGGGCATACCCCGCTAACATTGCAACACCTTGACTATTAATCACTTGTTGCTTACCAACTTTGCCTTTAAGCACAGCATTGATCACTTGGTTATCAAATACTTGCTCACCTATGCGCTCTTTATCGGGGTGATAAAGCAAACGGTTGTTTTCATCAACGACATACAAATACGAGCCGTCTTGGTGATAATGCACCTGCAATAGTTCGTTGAGAATACTGGCACGCTTTAAATATAACGTGCCGCCTACATAGCCAATAAATTCATTATTTGAGTTAAATAACGGCTGCGACATAAAAATCAGTAAGTTACCGGCCATTGAGATATAGGGCTCACTGATCATAGGCACGCGATACGACAACGCGGCTTTGGTACCATAACTATCCACTTTACGATTTTGTAAGTTAAGTGAAAGGGGCGACACCCCTAATATGTCACCAAACTTATTGACTATAATTGTTGAGTTAAAACTGTTTGTTTGCAGCCTTAATCGTTCTGCTTCAGCATTAATGAGCGTTTGATTTGTAAAATCTGCTTCAAGTATTTTGGCAACGTATGCTAATTGCTGCTGCGCCGCCAATAAAAAGTTATCGGTAGCAGACACAAGCTTCGCCGCATACGCTTCATGATTATTTAATGTGTTATCTATCAGCTGCTGTTTTTGAACTTGATAGCTTGAGTAGTAACTATTTAGCAAGGTAATGAGCGTTGCAGAAAACGCCAGCAGTAAAATTAAGCGATGCAGGTTCAAGCCCGCTCTAAGACAATTAAGCACGATACATCTCATTTTATAAAGCCCAATCTCCGTATCGAGCACATCTAATACCTTTATACTAGCAATTATAAATTTGTACCTCTATAGAACTTTTCTCAAATATTGATTTAGCGCAACAATAAGTGCATTTACTCTAATAAATCACTTTATTGATTAACCACTGCCATAGATTCATAGATTCATAGGTTCATAGATTCATAGATTCATACACTTTCATTTAAATTCATGCGTGTGGTGCCCTCGTTTATAAAAAATTAGATACGGCTTGCTTTAAAGGAATAAATTATCTAGATTAAAATCATTAATAAAAGATAAAAAATTCAAAATGAAACAACACTGTTCATCCATTCTAAACACATTACCGCCGCATCGCTTAATGGCGTTAGACGTTATGCGCGGCTTAACCATCACCGCAATGATTCTAGTAAATAATCCAGGCAGTTGGAGCGCAATGTATTGGCCGCTAAAACACGCTGAGTGGCACGGCTGGACACCAACCGATTTAATCTTTCCCTTTTTTATTTTTATTGTTGGTATGTCGATTACTCTTTCTGTCGATAGCATGCGAGCTAAAGGGTTTAACCATGCTTATATACTAAAAATGGGGGCAATTAGAGCCGTTAAACTACTCGCTCTTGGTTGGTTTTTAGCACTGTTTTTTTATAATTTTCGTGATCCAACCTTTAGCTGGATTGATGACACACTTTTGCAACTGAGAGTACTTGGCGTGCTGCAGCGTATTGGCTTAGTGTATATCGTAGCACTGTGTTGTTACCTCTATTTAACGCCTCAAAAAATTGCATTAACCTGTATTAGCTTACTTGCAGTCTATGCTGTAGCGATGCTCTACCTTCCCTACCCACTGCCCAACGGAGATGTCGTTAATGGTTTATGGTTACACGGTAATAATTTAAGCGCGTGGATTGATAATGCAGTACTGGGCAGTCACCATGTTTATTATGCTAAAGCACAGCCCTTACCTTTTGACCCTGAGGGAATTTTCTCTACTTTGCCTGCCATTGCCAGCGCGCTGAGTGGCATACTGGCGGCGGTGTACTTAACCAAACAAACAGACCTAAAAAAACAAGCGCGCGTCTTTATCCTCACAGGTGTGTTAGCGGTTATTGCAGGCTACTTAATCTCGCCACTTACACCTATCAATAAAGCACTTTGGACACCAAGTTATGTGTTACTCAGCTCTGGACTTGCAATAATTACCTATGCGTTTTGCAGTGCAATTTTAGACATTTACAAAGTACGTGCATGGGGTGCTCCCTTCATTGTGTTTGGTGCTAACGCCATTTTATTCTTTATGTTTGCAGCCATACTGGCGCGGTTATTAATTATGATCCCCGTGGGGGATACAAGCTTAAAGGGCCTTATTTACGGCTCAATAAACACGTTGATCACAGATAACCACTTAGCTTCTTTTGTGTTTTCGTTGCTGTTTTTAGCTGTCTCATACGGTGTGATGTATGGCTGCTATAAAAAAGGCATTTTTTGGAAAGTGTAAATAATGAATTAAGCCAGTTGTGGCAACACAACTGGCTCGTTCTGGCTCGTTAATAGAACTGACTGTTAATAAGACAGGCTCCTAATTAACAGTGCTGCTTTGCTTATCAAGTAAATACAAAATAGATTGATAACTAATGCCACTGTGTTCAGTTAAGCCTATTTCACAACTGCGGCTATTAGACACCCCTCGATTGCAGTTTTTTGGTACCTGTTGTTTGAGTGTTTTGAGCGCATTGGCGTTAAGCTTCGGCAGATTAAACCCTTTATCGCCAGCAAAGCCGCAGCATTCTATATCAGCCGGAATAATAACGTCTGAGCTGCATGCCTTGGCAAGTGTGACTAAACTTTGCTCTTTTCCTAACCGCTTTGAGCTACAAGTTACATGCAACATAATAGGCTCGCTTGTTTGAGTTACCTGCAAATGCGCTAAAAGCTGCTCGGTTGCAAAGTCTGCACTTTCGAAAATAGTCAGTTGCGTATTTTTTGCTGCATTCAATGTGGTTAAAGCGCAGGGACTGGCGTCAAAAACGATGGGGTATTCTCCATTATTTGAACAGTCAATTAGCTCTGTTAGTAATTGCTCACTTTTGCTTTTAAACTCTTTATTAAGGCCTTTACTCGCAAAGGGCATACCACAGCATAATGAATCTGGCTGCTTAGGGATGATAACTTCAAACCCTGCCTTTGCAGCTAACGAATGCATTACTTCGACAAGAGAACGCGTATCATCACTGCCTTTATCGGCAGCAAAAACCCGTCCTGCGCAGCTTGGCACATACACCATTTTTTTATGTTGCGGCTTTTGCTTTACGTGACAATTAATTGGTTGCTCAGCACGAGGCCACGCCGAAAAATACAAAGGCGTACCCAGTAGTCTATGAGCAGGTTTAGTTAAGCTCACAAGGTTGTTTGTGCCGATAGCTTTTTCAAGCACCTGCATCACATTTAAACCCAATCGTGCCCCACCTGCTATGACCGCAAAATGCTTACTCGCAAAGGCTGCAAGCGAGCGTGTGAGTTTGTTTGTAGCCGCTTTTTCGGCTCTTAATGATTTAATAAATTCGCCCGTGTTAATACCCACAGGGCATTTTAAGCCACACAGCCCTGTTGCTGCACACGAATCAATCCCCAGATATTTAAAGTCATTTTCAATAACGGTGAGCTTTTGATTTAACTGTTGCTTGGTTTTTAAATCGTCTGTTCCCTGCAACGCGGAGTGTAATTCAGTGCGATGACGCCACAAAGTTATACGCTGTCTTGGGGTTAGAGTGAGTCCTTTTGAAGGGCACACAACTTCACAAAAACCACATTCAATGCAGGTATCAATAATATCGTCACTTTTGGGCATGGTTTTTAAATGTTGCGTATGCGCATTTTTATCAGCATTGATGATCACCCCGGGGTTGAGTATATTTTTCGGATCAAACAATTGCTTAAGCTTCACCATCACGGCAAAACCATCATCGCCCCACTCTGTCGCCACAAAAGGCGCCATGTTACGGCCCGTGCCATGCTCTGCTTTTAGTGATCCTTTAAGCTCAACGGCGACTAAGTTGGCAACATCTGCCATAAATTGCTCATAGCGCGTTACTTGCTGCTTAGTATCGAATGCTTGTGTAAACACAAAATGTAGATTTCCTGCCAGCGCATGACCAAAAATGATCGCTTCATCGTAGCCATATTTTATAAAGAGCTGATGAAGCGCATTAACACCCAAAGCCAGCTTATCAAGGGCAAAAGCAACATCTTCTATAATTACTGTGGTGCCTGTTTCGCGCACAGCTCCCACCGCTGGAAATGTTCCTTTGCGAATATTCCACAGTGCGGCATTGCGTACGCTATCAGCCGAAAAGGCGATGGTAGCAAGCGCAGATTCGCTAAACTCATTAATTAACAGCTGCGTGGCGTGCGTAAGCTCATTGAGCGTGTGTGCATCTTCTGCTCTTAGCTCAATTAAAAGCGCCGCGGCGTGCTCTGGGTAATCAGCAACATTCTTGGGCATAATGGCGTGCTCTGCCACTGACATCAAGGCACGTTTATCAAGTAGCTCAACGGCGGCGACATCAAGCTCGCTAAGTCTTTGCACTAACTCACACACTTTGTTTATGTCATCAAAAATAAAGAAGCCGGTGTGCTTATGGCTGTGTTCAATAACCGTGTGGTAAGTGATATCGGCAATAAATGCTAACGTCCCCTCAGAACCAATGATCACATGCTTAATAATGTCTATTGGATCAGAAAAATCCAACAACGCATTTAAACCGTAACCGGTGGTGTTTTTTAGTCGGTACTTATGCGTAATTAGCTCACTGAGTGCAGCGTTTTGCTTAACACTGGCTACTAAATTCATTAACTCATTAACCCAATCGCTATGGGTGCTTAAGAAACGTTGGCAGCTGTGTTCGTCAGCCGTGTTAAGTTCTGTGCCATCGGCAAAAATAAGCGTCATATCTTTTAGTGTATGGTAGCTATTTTGCGCGACACCACAGCACATACCAGAGGAGTTATTAGCAGCCATACCGGCAATTTTACAGCTGTTAATCGACGCAGGATCAGGACCAATCTTTTTACCATAAGGGGCCAACACCTGATTGACTCTAGCTCCAATAATGGCGGGCTGAAGACGAATTGCATCGGCGTTATCTAAAATTTCAAAGTTGCTCCAACTGTCACACAGCAAAACCAAGACAGAGTCGGTAATTGCTTGGCCAGATAAGCTGGTGCCCGCAGCCCGAAAGGTAATAGGCACGTTATGTTGATTTGCCGCGCTAATAACCTGCTTTGCTTGTTTTTGGTTACTGACAAGAACCACTAACTCTGGAATTAAACGATAAAAGCTCGCGTCTGTTCCATACGCATAGCGGCGCGAGTAATCTTCTATTAATGCGGACTCTGGTAAAAAAGGTGTAATGTATTGTTTAAACGCATGCAATCGGGTTAATGCCATCTCGCCCCCAAGCTAGCCTTAATCTGGTGTGATAAATATGGAATATATTATTACTTTAATTTTAATCAAAAAGCGACTAATTAAATTGATAAATTATCAACTTCGCTCTGAGCAGGTCGGGTTTTCGTTATATTTTTTGGGGTCATAAGTAATATTCAGTGTTTTAACTACGCTTTTTGCAGTCCAAACCAAAAACCGTTAGGGTAGCAAAAAATACTGTATTTCTATTTAAAAACACATTAACATCGAGAATAATTTATTCTTAAAATTAATTAAGCGTTTTGCTTTGGAGCTTGCTGTGTTAAATAAGTTTGCACTATCGTCACTGGTTATCGGATTAGGGTGTTTCATGCCATTACAATCATCATTTGCTGAGTCTGCGTTAACTTTAAAACAGCAGTTAGGGCAAAAACTAATGCTCGACTTACGCTATTACTGCGAACAAAAAATCGGCGAGCAAGACATCGGCGATAAAAAATGCCGCACGCCAGTTACACACTTACCCGCTGATTTAGCCAATATCATCACTAAACATAATATTGGTGGCGTAATTTTATTTGCCGAAAATATTGATACCGTGCCGCAAGTAATTAAACTTAATAACGACTTACAAAAAGCCGCGGCTAAGTCAGCGTTAGGCTTACCTTTGTTTATCTCGATTGACCAAGAAGGTGGCCGGGTTGCTCGTATACCACGCGATGTAGGCACGTCATTCACGGGCAATATGTCGATTGGCGCAACGTATAAAGAGCATGGAACTCACTTTGCCAAAGAGTCCGCTCGGATTATTGCCGATGAACTGCTCGCTCTGGGCGTTAACGTAAATTATGCGCCGACGGTTGATGTAAACATGAACCCTGATAATCCTGTGATCAACGTACGCTCTTACGGTGAAGACCCCCAATTGGTAGCTAAACTGGGTGGCGCTCAAGTGGCAGGCTTTGAAAATAATGGGGTTATTTCATCGTTAAAGCATTTTCCGGGGCACGGCGATACCAATGTCGATAGCCACACAGGCCTGCCTAAAGTGATGCACGACAAAGAGACTATTTGGCAACAAGATTTACCGCCGTTTAAAGAGATCATTAAAAACCAGCAACCGGGTATGATAATGACCGCGCACATACAGTACCCAGCGCTTGATAACAGCACCTTTGTGAGCAAAGAAGGTAAAACCATGATCAAGCCAGCAACCATGTCGCGCAAAATCATCACCGATTTGCTACGCGATGAGCTTGGTTATCAAGGGGTTGTTATCACTGATGCCCTCGATATGGCTGGCATCAGCCATTTTTTCGAACCTATCGAAGCTGTAATCAACACATTTGCCGCAGGCGTTGATATCGCGCTAATGCCAATTGAAATCAGAAGCCCTAAAGACTTAGCCGTACTCGAAACACTGTTAGAGCGCTTAGAAAACGAAGTAAAACGTGGCACCTTAAATGCCGATGAAGTGAGTGCATCAGCAACACGCATTTTAAAACTTAAAGAAAAATTCAATCTAACAACGCAGCTTGACGATGAAGCCGCAATTAAAAAAGCGCAGTTATTGCTTGGTGATCAACACCACCGAAAAGTAGAGGCAGAACTGGCATTAGCGGCCATTACCGAAGTTAAAAACGAAAAGCACACTTTACCGCTTAAACTTAAAGAAAACACCAAAGTGCATATAATTATGCCTGACACACGAAAATGTTTCGCTCTGCAACAAGCTCTGCTGGATAACACACACACGTTGTTAAGCTTTAGCTGCACCAGCTTGCAAGGCTTTGAGCCACTTTCAACGTTAAAAGAGTTAAACGAAGCGGATGTGATTATTGCGGCGAATGCTTCACCAAAGCAAAGTGCTGTCGAAGTAGGTGGTATGGATGACTTGGCCGATAACCCAGAGTTTGCGATTGCAGACCAATCAGCCGCGCTAGAATCGTTACTTAAACAAGCTAAATTAGCAAACAAAAAGACCGTATTTGTCAGCTTACGCGCACCGTACGATATTGCCCAATTTGGCAAATTTGGTGATGCAGTCCTTGCCACCTATGCTTACAATATTGACGTGGACACTGACGAGAAAATCGCAGGCCCTGCATTCACAGCATTGGCAAAAGTTTTGCTGGGTAAAGCCCCTGCGAAAGGACAGCTTCCCGTTACAATTAACGGTATAAATTAATGTCTAATACCCTTAGATTGAACTGAATGTTATGGTTGGTTCAAGCTAAATACTGAAGGAGAGGCACGTGCAAAAAGATGCATCATTAACGACCCCAGCAGCGATTAGGAAATTGGTGCGGGCAGGTGACTACAGCGGTCATACTTCTGGCTTTGCTCCTGGTTTCGTGCAGGCAAATCTAGTTATTTTACCGAAACAATATGCGTTCGACTTTTTGCAATTTAGCCAAGCCAACCCTAAATCATGCCCTATTATTGCAACCAGCCACTCGCCAGGTGTAACCGATATGCCAACCGTTGGTGAAGACATTGATATACGCAGCGACTTGCCTCGCTATCGCATATTCAAAAATGGTCAAATGGTTGAAGAAGTCACTGACATAAGCGATGTATGGCGTGATGATTTAGTGACCTTTCTAATTGGCTGCTCATTCTCATTTGAAGAAGCATTGATTGCCGCAGGGCTTGAAATTCGTAATATCACCGAGCATAAAAATGTGCCGATGTATGTGACTAATATGCCCTGTCAAAGTGCAGGAATGTTTCATGCAAATATGGTCGTAAGTATGCGACCAATGAAGCCTGCTGATGCGATTCGCGCTATTCAAGTGTGTAGCCGTTTTCCAAGTGTTCATGGCGCACCAGTTCATTTTGGTGACCCAGCAGCGATTGGTATAAAAAATATAAATAAGCCTGAATTTGGCGATGCTGTCACCATTAAAAATGGCGAAGTTCCGGTGTTTTGGGCCTGTGGTGTCACCCCACAAATTGCCATTGCGAATGCAGCACCCGATTTTTGCATTACACATAGTCCTGGTCATATGCTGATCACCGATATTCCAAACAGTAGAATGGCGGCGTTATAAAATGACCATGAAACTTAATTGCGATTTAGGCGAAAGCTTTGGCATGTGGAAAATGGGCCTTGATGAGCAAGTAATGCCACATATTGATATGGCCAATATTGCCTGTGGTTTTCATGCGGGTGATGCCGATGTAATGGCAAACACATTAGCCCTTGCCAAGCAGCATAATGTCACTGTTGGCGCTCATCCAAGCTACCCCGATAAACAAGGTTTTGGTCGCCGTTCAATGGCTATGAGCGCTCAAGAATTGATAAATTGCCTGCATTACCAAATAGCGGCGATTGATGGCATGGCAGCAGTGCATGGTTTAACACTTAATTATGTGAAACCTCATGGCGCGCTTTACAATGACATGATGCGTGATGAGCGTATTTTAGAGAGTGTAATGCGTGCCGTTGCAAGTTACCCAAAGTCATTAAAATTAATGATTTTAGCTACCAATCAAGCAGATAAACACAAAGAACACGCAAGCGCACTCAATTTAGAACTTATTTTAGAGGCATTTGCCGACCGCCAATACACCGACGAAGGTACACTTGTGTCACGTAACCTTGCTGGCAGTGTACACGACAAGCCCGCGTTAATCGCACAAGTTAAACAGTTGATTAAACACGGTACTGTGACCACTCGAAGCGGTCAACAGTTAACGCTGAATGCAGATAGCCTCTGCGTGCATGGTGATAACGAAGCAGGCATTGCCCTAATTCAAGAGATTAAAAC
Organism: Pseudoalteromonas sp. MB41; assembly: GCF_020966275.1. Lineage (NCBI taxonomy): Bacteria > Pseudomonadati > Pseudomonadota > Gammaproteobacteria > Alteromonadales > Pseudoalteromonadaceae > Pseudoalteromonas > Pseudoalteromonas sp. MB41. Next base: position 16,834 of record NZ_JAJJZF010000030.1, read on the forward strand.
ATTATGTCAGCAAGCCTAAGCGACGAAGCCTTCAGCCAACAAATTGAAACCATGATGGTTGAACAAAATCCACGTGGTATGCAGCATTTATACGCAATGCAAAGCACCGGCACGTACTTACGCGCAGCTCAGGCATTACATAAAGCAAATGGACCGGTATTAATTGGCACTGGATTTGCGGTTAATAACACCTTTGAAACCGATGGCCCGGTTGGTGCAATTGCACTTTATAGCGTGTTAGACACGCTAGGAAAACAGCCCATTTTAGTCACTGGCAACCCCCTTTACAGCGCATTAAAAAACGATTTTAACTGTTTTGAATTGCCGATTAACAGTATTGAAAATGCCCGCACTTTTAGCATTAAAGCGCTTGAGCAATTAAAGCCAGATTGCGTACTGTCAATCGAACGTCCGGGGCTTAATGAGCATCAACGTTATTACAATATGCGTGGTATCGATATTTCGGAGCACTGTGGCTGTTTTGATTTTTTTATAACAGAAGCAACCTGCCCAACCATAGCAATAGGCGATGGTGGCAACGAAATTGGCATGGGTAATCTTGCAAAGCATATGCATGGGCTCAACATAACACCCAGTGTAACGCCTTGCGATGAATTACTACTTGCCGATGTATCTAACTGGGCAGCCTATGGCCTTATCGCATTTTTAAGCCGCTGGCATAACACCGATTTTTTGGCTGATATAGAGCCTTTGAACATTTTGCAATACCTAAGTGAGCGCGGCAGTGTAGATGGTGTTACCCATAAAAACGAGCTCACTGAAGACGGCCTTCATGCAATGCATGGCCAACAATTAATAACTCGGCTTCGCCAACTTACTAGACAGAATGAGGTTTAACAATGGGTACGGTATACCTAAACGGTGAATACCTAAGTGCTGATGAAGCAAAGATTTCACCAATGGATCGCGGCTTTTTATTTGGTGATGGCATCTATGAAGTGATCCCATCTTATAAAGGTAAAATGCTCGGCTTTGGTGCGCATATCGAACGCATGAATAACGGCTTAAATGAGCTCGAAATAAAGCTAGATTACAGTGCTGATACGTGGCGTAAAATCTGTAACGATTTATGCGAAAAAAACCACGGTGATAACCTCGGCATTTACTTGCATGTTAGTCGTGGTGCCGACACAAAACGCGCCCACGGCTACCCAAGCAATATCACGCCAACCGTATTCGCCTTTGCCTTTGAAATTCCTGCAGAGCCCAAAAGCGATGTCGACAGTGCAACAACGTACACGGTATCACTTGAGCAAGACCGTCGTTGGCAACGCTGCCATATAAAATCAACAGCGCTACTGGGCAATGTTATGCATTACCAACATGGCGCAGCAGCGGGCAACAAAGAAACAATTTTATTTAACCGCTTAGAAGAAATTACCGAAGCCAGTTCAAGTAATGTGTTTATTGTAAAAGAGGGGGCGATCAGCACTCCACCACTTGATAACCAAATTTTACCAGGAATCACTCGCTGGTTAATCCTCAATATTTTACACAGCCACAGTGATTTTAAGGTCCAAGAGCGCATTATAAGCAAAGATGAGCTACTCGATGCCGACGAAGTGTGGATCACCAGCGCCACCAAAGAAGTGGGCCCTGTGGTAAAAGTGAACGGTAAATTGGTGGGTGACGGTAAACCGGGTGCAGTATGGCAACAAGTACAAAGCTTGTTTACCAAGCATAAATTTGATTACTAGTTAAAATTAGAAATCTAAAAAACGCCTACTTAAAGTAGGCGTTTTTGTTTTATCTGCTATTTGCTGCTTTTTGGCTCAAACGGCCAAGCCTGTAATAGACCGTCACTGGTTTCTGAATACAACTGCGTACCATCGTAAGCCACACTCAGCACCGAGGTACGTTGGCGCTGCTGTTTTGCTTCATATTCAGCGATTAGCTCGCCATCAGCAACACGGTATAATCGCATCTTCATTTTTGGCGATCCCGTTAATAGCCATTTGTCTTGATTGATAAATTGCGATGCAGTGAACTCAATAAAGTTAGAGTATGAGGCTACCTCAGCAAGCTCTTTTTTATTGGCTAAATCAAAGAAAATTCGATCATCGACCGAGTCGATTGCAAAGCCTAACGTGCCTGCTTTATTTAAGGTGACGCGATTCACTCTGGTAGCTAAACGCTGTTCAAAGCGTGTACTGCCATCACTCGTTGACCAAAGCTTAACGTATTTGTCGCTCGAGCCGGTAAACGCCCATAGCCCATCAGCCGACAACGCCACGCTATTAATATCAAGACGATGAATGTCAAAGCGCTTAGTATCGCCCGTACGGGTATTTATTACCTCAGCCTTGCCGCTACGATAAGCAATCACTAATGTATCGCCTGACGCTGAAATAGCGATATCTCTGGCTATCTCCTGCCCTGTTAGCCAAGAGCCAATACTTCGACCCGTGCGGGTATCAAATAAGGTCACCGATAAACGATTAGAAATATAAAAACGCGATTTGTTAGCACTAAAGCCCGCAAGCTCCACATGCTCAGCGCCCTGCCCTATTATGCAATCGTATAGACGTGCTTTTAACTGGTTATCCCAAACACACACTTTAGACTCAGTTGCGAGTAGAGAGTGACTGGCATCTTCAGTCAATGCTGCGGCACTTAATAACTCATCACCATGAGCAAATTCATCCTTTGCTGGCGCGGTATACACCTCACCCCCACCACAACCCACAAGGCTTAAAGCAAATAAACAAGAAAGCGATTTAAGCAATTTCGACGTCATACTACTACTCTTATTTTTATAATTATTTTGTATAGCAGCAGTGTAATAAAAATAAGTAGAAGTGTGTAGGAGTTCTGACTTTAGCTGTCAGCTTTCGATGGTTAGTGGTTAGTCGTTAGTCGTTAGTGGTTAGTGGTTAGTGGTTAGTGGTTAGTGGTTAGTGGTTAGTGGTTAGTCGTTAGTGGTTAGTGGTTAGTCGTTAGTCGTTAGTGGTTAGTGGTTAGTCGTTAGTGGTTAGTCGTTAGTGGTTAGTCGTTAGTGGTTAGATAGTCGAGGTGCGAGGTAGGAGGTGCTTTAGCGCCGAACAAAAGCCGCTTCATCACTGCTAAGATAACCCCACGATTTTCTTGTAGGCGTGAAATTTATTTCGCGCGAGGCCATCACCAGTTGTGCAATCTTGCAGGTGCGAGGTGCGAGATGCGAAGTGCGAGGAGCGAGATGCGAAGTGCGAGATGCGAAGTGCGAGATGCGAGATGCGAGGTGCGAGATGCGAGGTGCGAGGTAGGAGGTGCTTTAGCGCCGAACAACAGCCGCTGCTACATTTGCTAGGCCCTATTTTCTAGTGCCTAGCGCACAGCTAACTTTCCTCACCCATGTGTAAAACAAAACACATTAAGTTTATTACCATCTAGGTCTCTAAAGTAACCGGCATAGAAACCGGGCATTTCGCGAGGACCCGGAGCACCTTCATCTGTTCCACCGAGTTCAATGGCTTTTTTATAAAATTCATCAACTTGAGCTGGTGTTTCAACGGCAATCGCAATCATCGTACCGTTACCAACAGTAGCTTTTTCATCATTATAAGGTTTTGTAACTGCAAAGCCTGGTTTATCTTGGCCTGTGCTCCATGCCACAAAGCGGTCAGTTTCTAAAAAGCGCTCAGCGTTTAAAGTAGAAAAAAGTTCATCATAAAACTTCACCGCTTTAGCTAAGTTATTCGTGCCTAACATTATGTAACCAATCATTTTCTGCTCCTTAAGAAAAAATAGTGTGTTCAACATAGAAGGGAATTGGGCATCTGTCTATTGATTTTTCCATTCATCGCAATGAACTATATTTTTATGGTTTGCTACTTTATAACAGAATATACACCGACCAATAACAAGGAATCATTATGAAGTTCAAAGCGTCTTTGGCGTTACTTGCTGTAGCCAGCTTTTATAGCCACGCACAAACTAGCAACACATTCCAACTTGAAAATGTCTTCGATCTTGAATACGCGAACCAATTAGAAATGACAAAAAATGGCGAGACCATTTTTTTCGTACGAAATCGAATGGACATTAAAACCGATCGCAAAGTCAGTAATATTTGGTCGGTTAATCCTGATGGTAAAACAATGCTACCGCTTACATCCGGCGTACATATGGATTACTCACCTGTGTTGTCGCCTGACGAAACTCGCTTGGCATTTATTTCAACCCGTGATGGGAGTAGCCAAATTTATGTTAAGTGGCTAAAAACAGGGAATGTCGCAAAAATTAGTAACCTAACGCAAAGTCCGGGTGGTTTAACATGGACGCCAGATGGTAAAAATTTGGTGTTTAGCCAATTTGTTCCTGAAAAATCAGCCGGCCCTGTGTCTTTACCGGGCAAGCCTGAAGGCGCTAAGTGGGCGGAGCCTGCAAAATATATTGATGACGTCTATTACCGTGCCGATGGGGGCGGTTATACAAAGGCGGGTTATCGCCATTTTTTCATGATCAGTGCAACTGGCGGTAACGCGCGTCAGCTGAGCTTTGGTAACTTTGATCATGGCGGCTCAATTAGCTTTAACGAAACGGGTGATGCTTTTTATTTTTCAGCTAATCGTCATGAAGATCATGAGTTAAAACCTACTAACTCGGAAATTTACAAATTAAACGTAGCTGACTTATCAATTTCACAGGTGACCGACCGGGTAGGTCCTGACTCACGACCAGCAGTCTCTCCCAATGGCCGATACCTTGCCTACACAGGCTACGATGATAAAAAAACAAACTATGAAAACAGTGACATTTACCTTCTTGATTTTAAGTCTGGTGAGACCTCAGTTTTAACAACAGACCTTGACCGTAGCGTTGAAGAAATTAAGTGGGATGATGACAGTAGAGGCATTTACTTTAGCTATGACAGCGAAGGGAAAACGCATTTAGCGTACCAACCTCGAAACGGTAAACACAAGGTTATTACCGAGAAGATAGGCAGTGTGGCATTTGGTCGCCCGTATTCAGGCGGAGATTTTGATGTAAGCGAAGACGGTGATGTTGCAATTACACTGGCTGACACTCAGCGCCCTGCAGATATTGCATTAATTAAACGCGGTAAAGTGAATCGTTTAACTCAACTTAACGAAGATGCACTTGGCAACAAAGAGCTGGCTAAAGTGGAAGAAATTTGGGTTAAATCAAGCCATGATGGCTTAGCTGTTCAAGGGTGGATTGCCTACCCTCCTGGCTTTGATAAAAACAAAAAGTACCCATTGGTACTCGAAATCCATGGTGGGCCCGTTGCAAACTATGGACCTCACTTTAGCCCTGAAGTTCAGTTGTTTGCTGCGAAGGGCAATGTCGTTCTATACATGAACCCACGTGGCAGTGACTCATACGGTAAAGAGTTTGCGCAAACAATTCATCATAACTACCCAAGCAATGACTTTGATGACTTGATGACAGGTGTCGATGCGGTTATCGCTAAAGGCTTTATTGATGAAAGCAAACTGTTTGTTACTGGAGGCTCAGGTGGTGGCGTATTGACGGCATGGATTGTGGGTCATACTGACCGCTTTGCAGCTGCCGTTGTTGCGAAGCCGGTTATCAATTGGATCAGTTTTGTACTAACTGCCGACTACTATCCTTTCTTTGCTGATTATTGGTTTCCGGGCAAACCTTGGGACAATATTGAGCATTATATGAAACGCTCACCCATTAGTTATGTAGGTAATGTAAAAACTCCTACTATGCTATTAACGGGTGAGTCTGATTATCGCACGCCGATTTCTGAAACAGAGCAATTCTATCAAGCGTTAAAGCTACAAGGTGTTGATACGGCAATGGTACGCATTCCAAATGCGTCACATGGCATTACAGCTCGTCCATCAAACTTAATGAGCAAAGTAGCGTATATTCAATGGTGGTTTGATAAGAACAGTGGAAATGATTAACAATCATAGAGCGAAGCAAGAACGTTTCATTTGCGCAAGGTGAACTGATTTCGTGACGCAGTTTCGTTTAACTTATCGCAAAAAGTATTAGACGCGATTTTATATCGCGTCACTTGCAAAGCATAAAATGTAAAATAGTTTCGCACATACCAGTAGCAGTGGCTTTATGCCGTGTCATGAATAAAACCATTACGCGGGGTAAACCCGCTGTTACTTTTTGACTTTACTCTTAACCATTATTGTAAACCCCCTTTACAGTACATATGTAAGTAACTCCTTACATACATTTCTCAAATATCGGACATAGTCTCATCATCAGTTAGTAAAAAATCGGTTTATGGCCAATATCAATAACTTGAGTTGGTAAAAAATCGGTTTGTGCCGCTAAAAACCTAGCATCAGTTAGTAAAATTTTGGTTTGTAGGTCGTTTAAGTTGGTAAAAAATCGGTTTATAAACGAAGTTCTCCTCGCAAATTACCGCCCCTAATCAGCTATAAAAGCCAATTTTGGCCTTTTACCCACACTTATAAGCAATAAATAGGCTGAATCAACCAAGAAATAGCGGAGGTAGTTAAATCCTGATCCAAAAAATGCAGGCTGGTAAAAGCGTGATCTGTCTTTTCTAAAAGCTAGTAAATGGCTGATCCAAGACTTAGTTAAACTCTGATCTGAGATGCGAGATGCGAGGTGCGAGGTGCGAGATGCGAGATGCGAGTTACGGGATGCGAGTCTGAAGACTGATAACTAAAAGTGAAAAAGGGCCCGAAGGCCCCTAACAACATTATTGAATAGCTATAAAGGAATATTACAACTTGGTTAGAACTGGTTCATGGTGTTTGCTTCACCGCCCGCTTTCAGTGCGTTTTCACCAGAGAAGTACTCTTTGTGCGTATCACCAATATTAGAACCTGCTAAGTCTTGGTGTTTCACTGACGCTTGCTCACGACGGATTTCTTGACGTTGAACATCGCGAACATACGCTAGCATGCCTAAGTCACCAAAATAACCTTCTGATAGGATATCTGTGCTTAGCGCCGCGGTGTGGTAAGTCGGCAGTGTAATTAAGTGATGGAAAATACCGGCTTCACGCGCACCATCTCGTTGGAAGTTTTGAACAAGCACATCAGCCGCTGCAGCAAGCTCAGTATCATCCATTTCTGGTGCCATTAATGCTTTGTTGTCATCAATGCTTGGGTATGCAGATAGGTCTTTACCTTGCTCTTGCCATTCAGCGTATACTTGCTCACGGAACTTAAGCGTCCAGTTGAACGAAGGTGAGTTATTGTATACAAGCTTCGCATTTGGCACGTGCTCTTTAACGCGGTTAACAAGCTCTGCAATTTGTTTAACGTTTGGTTTTTCTGTCTCAATCCACAGTAAGTCTGCGCCTGATTGCAAGCTTGTTACACAGTCGAGTACAACGCGGTCTTTCTCTGTTCCTTCACGGAATTGGTATAAACCATTGTCTAAACGTGTTGGTTTACATAGTTGGCCATTCAGCTTCATTGCTGTGTCGCCTTCGTTTAACTCATCAACACTGTTTACAGGCGTTGTTTCTAAGAATGAAGTATATTGGCTTGCCAAGTCGCCAGGCGCTTTAGATACAGGTACTTTTTGTGTCAAGCTTGCACCTAGTGAGTCAGTACGCGCAACAATAATACCGTTATCAATGCCTAGCTCTAGGAATGCATAACGAACCGCATTGATTTTTGCTAAGAAATCTTCATGTGGAACGGTTACTTTACCCGCTTGATGACCACATTGTTTTGCATCAGATACTTGGTTTTCAATTTGAATCGCACACGCACCTGCTTCAATCATTTTCTTCGCAAGTAGGTATGTTGCTTCTTCATTACCGAAACCAGCATCGATATCGGCAATAATTGGCACTACGTGGCTTTCAAAGTTATCAATTTTATCAAGGACTGCTTGTACGTCTCCGCCGTTTGCTTTCGCCGCATCGAGGTCTTTATAAAGGTGATCAAGCTCACGTGCATCTGCTTGCTTTAAGAACGTGTAAATTTCTTCAATTAGCGCTGGAACAGAAGTCTTTTCGTGCATGCTTTGGTCAGGTAATGGACCGAACTCTGAGCGCAGTGCAGCAACCATCCAACCACTTAAATACACGTAGCTGCGTTTCGTTGTTTTATTATGACGTTTAATCGCCATCATCATTTGTTGTGCAGTAAAACCGTGCCAACACCCTAAAGATTGCGTGTATTGGCTGTGGTCTGCATCGTATGCTGCCATATCGGCGCGCATGATATCTGCTGTATACTGTGCGATGTCTAACCCTGTACGAAAACGGTTTTGTAAACGCATGCGGCTTGCATATTCAGGGTTAATTGATTGCCACGTTTTGCCCTGGCTTTGGCATAAAGTCGCTAAGTTATCTGTTTCGCGTTGATATGTAGTCATAATAAAAATCCTTCGAACGGGTTCATTTAATCTTTTTTGTTAGTGAGAGTGGCTAAGAAGTGTTCGCTCCGTAGCGCTTAAATCAACATTAGGCCGATTTTTTGGATTTAGTAAATTTATAGTTGTTATTGCCACTATATTTTTGGTGAATGACATTTAGCCTGCCATTTACCCTTTTTTACGATATGGTTGAGCCATGACTGATCGAATTACGACCGTTTAAAGGACATTATTATGACCACCACTCTCTCACTAAATGGGTTAAGTGTTGACCAGCAGCTAGCACAGTTCGTTGAACAACAATTGCTACCTGGTACAGACATTTCTCCAGCTGCGTTTTGGCAAGGCTTTGCCGATATTGTTAATGAGTTAACTCCTATCAATCGGGCGCTTTTAGAAAAACGCGAACAACTGCAAGCCAAGATTGATAACTACCATAAACAGCAGCCGGTATGGGATGCAGCCAATTACCAACGTTTCCTTGAGGAGATTGGCTACCTGGTGCCAGAGCCCGCCAATTTCAAAATTGAAACCGAACACGTAGAGCCCGAAATAGCCAATACAGCAGGCCCTCAGCTAGTTGTGCCTGTTAGTAATGCACGCTTTGCACTGAATGCAGCTAATGCACGCTGGGGCTCCTTGTACGATGCGCTGTACGGCACCGACGTGCTCAGTGAAGACGATGGCGCAGAAAAAGGCGCTGCATACAATCCTGTGCGAGGCTTTAAAGTAATGGCTTTTGCACGCCAATTCCTTGATAAAGCACTGCCTTTAGCCAATGGCTCACACATTGAAAGTACCAGCTACGCCATTGTGAATAACGAGCTACTTATCACCTTGCGTGATAGCAGCCAAGTGCGTCTGGCACACCCAGAACAATTGGTTGGTTATCAAGGTGAAGCACAAAATCCGAGTGCTATTCTGTTGAAAAATAATGGCTTACATGTTGAGCTACAAATCGATCATCATCACCCAATTGGGCAAGCAGACAAAGCGGGCCTCAAAGATGTTGTACTTGAAGCTGCACTAACCACCATTATGGACTGCGAAGATTCTGTGGCTGCGGTCGATGCTGAAGACAAAGTTAATGTCTACAAAAACTGGCTTGGTTTGATGCAAGGCAACCTTGTTGAAGCATTCAACAAAGATGGGAAGACTATTGAACGTCGCTTAGCTGAAGACCGCCAATATCAGGGTATTAATGGCGAAACGGTGACCCTAAAAGGGCGAAGCATGATGTTTGTGCGTAACGTAGGCCACTTAATGACAAACCCAGCAATTCAAGATAGCGAGGGGAATGATGTGTTTGAAGGCATAATGGATGCCATCATCACCAGTACCGCAGCCCTGCATGACTTAAAAGGCACGCACGGCCTTAAAAATTCGTCAGCTCACAGCATCAATATTGTTAAACCCAAAATGCACGGCCCAGAAGAAGTGGCCTTCACCAATACCCTATTTACACGTGTTGAACAGATGCTTGGTTTACCTGCAAACACCATAAAAATGGGGATTATGGACGAAGAGCGCCGCACTTCAGCAAATTTAAAAGCCTGTATTTACGAAGCAAAAAACCGTGTTGTGTTTATTAACACGGGTTTCTTAGACCGTACAGGTGATGAAATTCATACCTCAATGCAAGCAGGTGTCGTACTGCCTAAAGGCGCTATAAAACTAGAACCTTGGATCAGCGCTTACGAAGACCGTAATGTCGATATTGGCCTTGCAACAGGCCTCAGTGGTAAAGCGCAAATTGGTAAAGGTATGTGGCCAATGCCTGATAAAATGGCGTTGATGATGGAACAAAAAATTGGCCACCCGAAAAGCGGGGCTAATACCGCGTGGGTGCCCTCTCCTACTGCGGCTACACTGCATGCAATGCATTATCATGATATTGATGTATTTGCCTGTCAAAAGACACTGATGGACCGTAAAGAAGCAAGCCTCACACGCTTACTTACCCCCCCACTGATGAAAGACCCAAGTACGTTATCAAAAGAAGATATCCAAGCCGAGCTTGATAACAATGCACAAGGCATTCTAGGGTACGTAGTGCGCTGGATTGATCAAGGTATTGGTTGCTCAAAAGTGCCAGATATCAACCATGTAGGCTTAATGGAAGACCGTGCAACGCTACGTATTTCAAGCCAGCATATGGCGAACTGGCTGTATCATGGTGTATGCAATGAAGAGCAAATTCGTAAAACGATGGCACGTATGGCTAAAGTCGTCGATGGGCAAAACGAAGGGGATCCAGCTTACACCAATATGGCTGACTCAGCCGAAAGCCTAGCACAAAGTGTTGCGTACCAAGCAGCATTAGCCCTTGTTTTAGAAGGCGTTAAACAGCCAAGTGGTTATACTGAACCATTACTGCATGCGTTTCGTATAAAGTATAAGTCTCAACATTAATCACTTTTCTCACTCCCTTTCGAGTTTGATGTGTCGTTCTTTGCAGCCTTCGGGCTGCTTTTTTTCGTCTAAAAATCAATAAACGCATGTCTATATACCATTTCGCTTAATTAAGTGGTCTATTTTGAGGCAATAATACATCGTTGATAACAAGACAAAAATTTTGTATTGAGTTGTGCTCGGCAATTGCGCCTGTATTGCTTTATCTTTTATATCTATACAGTCGTTAGTGAGCGCTGTCTTACACGCTTGCGACTCATGTTATCCCTACAATAATTCAGTATTTTTTCAGCTTGATATTGTTATTTAACGGAATAAATACAGTGAATAATGGCCATTCATCGGCTAATAAAAATTGATCAAAAAAGGGGCATTTGTTATCAAATGCCCCTTTTTACGTGCTAATTTTTTAAAATTAGTTTTTGACAATCGCATTGTGATAAACGTTTTGAACGTCATCACAGTCATCTAACATCGTGATGAACTTTTCAAAATTAGCAATATCATCTGGATCAGTGATCTCAGTATGTACTTGTGGAACAAACGTGATTTCGTCTATTTCAAATGTAATACCTTCAAACGCTTCTTCAAGTGCTGTTTTTGCTTTGTAGTATTCTGTATGCGGTGCAAATACTGACACTTTGCCGTCTTCTACTTCGACATCCGTCACGTCAACATCAGCCATCATTAGGGCTTCGAGTACCACTTCGTCATCTTCGCCAGCAAAACCAAGAACCGCGAAGTGATCGAACATGTGCGCGACACAACCAGGCGTCCCAATTTTTGAGTCAGTTTTAGTGAACGGTAAACGCACATCTTTAATTGTGCGGTTAGGGTTGTCTGTTAAACAGTCAACAATCACCATACAGTTACCTGGGCCATACCCTTCGTAACGTGCTGGAGAGTAGTCTTCCCCTGCTCCACCGGCTGCTTTTTTGATGGCATTTTCGATTACATGCGCAGGAACCTGATCACGTTTTGCACGTTCAATAATGCGTTTTAATGCTTGGTTTACTTCTGGGTCGGGTTCACCATTCTTTGCAACAACGTAGATCTCTTTACCGTACTTAGAATTTACTTTTGTTTTTGCATTGGCCGTTTTAGCCATGGCGTTTTTGCGGACTTCAAATGCTCTGCCCATCTTATGCCTCTATGAATACATTTGATAATTGCCGATATTTTAGCAATTCATTGTCGCTTGGGCTAGTACCAGGTCTGTTTATCGTTCTCGCTTAAATAGACAACAACTCAGGCGACAACCTTGAACGTAAAAAATTAAGTAAAACGATGCAGAAATAATTAAAGGAAGCGCTATTTAACATAACACTTTATTTTGTTGAAATGCGCCAACTAAATTAGGTAACTCTGAAAAATGATGCAGTATGTAATCTGCCTGATCAGCATAGTCAGGAATGTCATCTGGCGCATACAAACAAGCACGCATATTCGCATTATGTGCCGCTTGAATATCAAACAAATAATCGCCAACATACAACAGCTCTGATTTATCAAGCTCCCAAAGCGTTGCAATCGCATTGAGCGCACTTGGATCTGGCTTTGCTGGCGCATCTGAGCGAGTCAGCACTGTTTCGATTGGCAAAGGGTTATTTTTAAGTTTGATTGCTGCAGCACGGTCATAATTGCGCGTAACAATAGCCATTGGAATATTATTTTCTTTGAGTGCAGTAACCGCACTGGCAACACCTGGCAATAAATGCGAGTGCTGCGCATCTAAAAGCTCATGTTGATGCACGATGTTCATCGCTTCTTCGCGCATATAAGGTGAAGGTAAAGCGGCTATAAAGGCTAACAAATCTTTTTCAAGCGGGCAGCCAACTTGCGCTTTAATCAGTGAAAAATCGAGTTCTGACGAAACCAAGGTGCCGTCTAAATCGAAAATGACACCACGTATATTGTTATCATGGATATTCATATAAATCCCTGTATATGAGAATTGGGGGAAAATTTTAAGACCCATTAATAAGATAGTGTACGATAACCGTTAATTAAAGGATCAAAGGATTAAAAAATAGACTTTTTAAATCCTTTTTTATCGGATAGGGTTATTATTTAATTGACTCAAATTTAGCTTCAAGCCAGTTATCATCTTGGCTAAAGGTAAGTGTTTTCACCTTTCCTTTGCCTTCAATATTAACCATATTGACCTGTGCAGGCCATAAATCACGTAACGCGCCATTGCTCATACGAATCCCTTTGATGCCTTCAGGGATGGTGACTTCTTGGTAAACCCAAAAGAACTTACCATCAACTTGCGCTCCCACTTTTTTAAGCTCAAGTTGCTTGCCCTCTAAGGTTTGCAGTGCAATGTGTGACTCAACATAATCAGCAAAACGCTTTTGATCTTCTTTGTTACTTAAGATATCGGCATTGCCATTAAACAAATGTTCAACAGCATGCTCCGTATCGTGCAAATAAAAGCGATGCATTAGCTCTATGTTATTAGTGCGTTTATTAAATAATACCGTAGTCACAGACGCTTTTAACTGGTGCGCCATCGTTGGCGCACTCAGTAATAAAGCGAAAATAATGGCTATAAAGCGCATTATTTTTGCTCCTCAGCATCTTTTTCGTCGTCTTTTTTCAGCTCAGTTTTGATATCTTGCATGATATCACGGCTCACTTTCGCTTTACTCTTCTCACGCTTATACACTTCGATACGCGATGGAATAATACGACGAGGGTAGTTATTGTTTTCCACATCAACATCGGCTGTTTCCCAGCGAGGGTCAACCGTAACAGACACTAAGTTTTTACCTTTTTCAGTAATAATTAGCTTTTGTACGTGCTTGTGGTTACGACGCCAGATTTCAGCCGGAATGTACTGTTCTTCTTTCGTGCCATCTTCATAGGTCAGCTCTAATAAGATAGGCATCACTAAGCCACCTAAGTTTGAAAACTCAAGCACATAGTAGTTTTTATCTTCCTTAATTGCACGTTCAAACGTTTTACGCTCCCACGGCTCTAACCCCTTAAGGAACTTGTTATACGCATTACGTTCTTTGTTAGTCACTGTAAAGCGGTCGTTTTCGTCATAGAAATCTGTGACATCTGGGTTTTCTTCAACCCATAACTTTTTGCCTTCTTCTTTATTGCGTTTAACGAATAATGGCATTGGTTTATCAGCTTCAATGTCGCGAAGACGATTAAAGTCGATATCAGGATTCTTTGTGTCTAAACGCAGTTGATAAACCTTGTCTAACGAGATATCAACATGGTCTGTGGTGTAGAACCAACCACGCCAGAACCAGTCTAGATCAACCCCTGACGCCTCTTCCATAGTTCGGAAGAAATCTGCAGGAGTAGGGCGTTTGTACTTCCAACGCTGCGCGTACTCTTTAAATGCAAAGTCAAACAGCTCACGACCCAGAATCACTTCACGTAAAATATTAAGTGCAGCAGCAGGTTTAGTATACGCATTAGGTCCTAAACGTAATACGCTGTCAGACTGTGTCATAACGGGTACTTGATTTTCAGACTTCATGTATTCAACAATATCACGCGGCTCAACACCCCAAGGGATTGTGTGGTCCCATTCGCGCCCCGCAACACCATCTAGGAAGCTGTTTAGACCTTCGTCCATCCACGTCCACTGACGCTCGTCTGAGTTAACAATCATCGGGAAGTAAATGTGACCGACTTCGTGGATAACAACACCAATTAAGAAACGTTTTTCAGCTTGAGAGTAAGTACGGGTGCCATCGTCTTGAAGCTCTGTACGCGGACCATTAAATGTGATCATGGGGTATTCCATCCCCCCAACAGGGCCATTGACTGATTGAGCCACAGGGTAAGGGTAGTCAAACGAAAAGCGTGAATACACTTCCATCGTGTGCACAACAGCTTCGGTAGAATATTTCTTCCACAGGTCACCGCCTTCTTTCGGATAGAAAGACATTGCCATCACTAACGGCTGTTCTTTACCACCTTGATGGTAGCCTTTTGCATCCCACATAAACTTACGTGATGATGCCCATGCAAAGTCACGCACGTTCTCGGCTTTAAAGTGCCATGTTTTGGTTTTGTCGGTGCCTTCTTTCTCGTTCTCAAGTGCTTCTTCTTCGGTCACGATAAATACAGGGCGCTTAGCGTTTTCAGCTTCTTCAAGACGATTACGCTGCGTACGTGTTAATACACTGCCTGGGTTATCTAGCTTACCTGTTGCCGATACAATGTGATCCGCAGGAACGGTGATTTCGACATCATAATTACCAAACTCCAGTGTAAACTCACCGCTTCCTAAGAATGCTTTGTTAGTCCATGCTTCATAGTCTGTGTACGCAGCAAGACGCGGGAACCACTGTGCTAATAAAAAGATATCGTTGCCATCTTCTTCAAAGTGTTCATAACCTGAACGTGCGCCTACCGCATCTTCTTCAACAATGTTAAAGGCGAAGTCCATGCTGAACTCAACGTCTTTACCCGGTTTAAGCGGCTCATTTAGGTCAATACGCATTAAGGTATCAACCACTGTTACTTTAAGCTCTTTTCCGTCTTCGTCTTTAACATTGGCGATTTGAAAACCTAGCTCGTTGTCGGCCATAAATTGCTGACGACGTAACTGGCCTAAGCTCAATTTAGTGGCTTTAGGCTGAGGGTCACCTTGCAATGTTTTACCATTGAAAGTAGCGGTCATCTCAGCAATTGAATCAGATTTAAAAATATTTTGGTCTAATTGCAACCAAAGGTACTTTAATGTGTGAGGTGAATTATTCTTATATTCGATAGTTTGACGCGCTGTTAAGCGACGTTTTTTCTCATCAAGGTTTACATCAATGTCGTAATTTACTTGCTGTTGCCAGTAGTTTTCGCCGGGTTCACCCGCGGCGCTACGGTATACGTTAGGCGTTGCAAGTGCTTCATCAAGTTGACGGAACTTGTCAACAAATGAGCCTTTAGTTTGCTCAACAGACGACCCCATGACTGCGGTTGATACTGCTAAAGGCAATACCAAAGCACTCAAAGTAATAACTGCTTTTTTCATTGTTAATCCTGTAAAATATGCGTGAGCGTAACATCTCAAACCACTAACAAAATTTCAATAAAATCACGATAAAGTGCGGGTTTTTTAGGGTAGTATTCGCGCTTTCCTAGCCTGTATTTTTCAATCCTTTTCATCTGCTATTAACAATACTGTAAAGCCCCTTTACAAACCTAACAGGTTCAGTGCTAATTCATACCCCCGTATTACACTTAAAATATAACGAGGTTGCTTATTTTTTGTTTAAAGGTAAGAGGGGACTTAAATGAAGTTTTACATTGTAAAAAAAGACTCTCGATTAGCTGCTATTCCAGCAGAAGAATCGGTTTTAAACGAATACAAAGCACGCGGATTTGAGTTTGTAGAGGTCATTGCCGCTCGCGATGAACCCGATGCACTATCGCGTACCACTCCCCATGCAAAACGTCCTAAAAAATGGCTGTTTTATGGCTCTACGCTGGTTATTTTGAGTCTAATTGCAATTATTTTCGCAATAAAGTAGTTTTTGCGACATTTTCTATTGAAATTTACTGCTGTTTGTATTTAAAATCGCCCACTTTTTTCGATTTGGGTGTTTATGTGTGTCTATTCATACCCAAAAAATGTTTCGGTAATCAGCATAGAATTCGGTGAGCGTATGGATTTTTACATCCTAAAAAAACAACAAGAACTAATTGCAATTCCAGCGGACGAACAAAATTGTAAACAATACCTAGATTCGGGGTATTTCTATATCGACAAAGTAGCGGCATGTAATGAAACCAATGCCCTTAAAGTTTTACAGGCCAAACAAACAAAGGCTATCAAAGTGCCCTTAATAATGGCACTGCTTGCTTTGCCTATGGTGTTGTTTGCGTGGTATAGCTTAAGTTAAAAACGAGGCTGGGCATCGAGGCTCAGCTTAGGTATATTGACGCTCTTAATAAATAATAAGAGCGTTTAATGAAAGTCCTTCATACTTCTGATTGGCATTTAGGCCAACAATTCTACGAACATTCCCGCTTCGAGGAACATCAGGCTTTTTTAAACTGGTTAACGGAGACTCTCGCAGCACAGCACATCGACTTATTACTCGTTGCTGGCGATATTTATCACACGGCGACTCCGCCTGCGAGTGCAGAAAACCAACTCTATCAATTTATCAAGAACACCAAACAACGTTGCCCAGATTTACACATCGTGATTATTGCTGGTAATCATGACTCGGCAAACCGTATCATGGCTGCAAAACCCTTACTGGCACAATTTGATACGCATGTGGTGGGTCGGTTCGATACCGCAAGCCCAAAAGATGTCGTACTGCCTATATCAACCAAAAATGGCCAAGCACATGTTGTTGCCATGCCATTTTTACGAAGCAGCGATTTAAGTCATTATAATCGCCAAGAAGAGCAACCTTTAAGTTACAACCAAACAGTGGCACTGGCTTATAAAGATGCACTAAATGCTGCCAGTGAGTTACCGAAAGCGCCGCTAATTGTAATGGGACACCTCCATGCAAAAGGCGGCGATATTTCGACAGACTCAGAGCGAAACTTAGTGATTGGCGGTGAAGAAGCGATCTCTGCTAACATTTTTAGTGAACAAGCTGATTACGTAGCCCTTGGTCACTTGCATAAAGCACAAACCGTCGCCAAGTCTGAGACCATTCGCTACAGTGGCACCCCCATGCCGATGTCCTTTTCTGAGCGCCGTTACCAGCACCAAGTTGTGTTAATTGAACTTTCTGATTCAAGTTGCACTGTAAACCCCCTTTACATACCGAGCTTTTGTAAAGTCATACTGCTCCCCGAAAAAGACTGTGTGCCACTGAGTGAATTGTGTGAGCTGTTGAGTGAACTTGATTTAAGCGATGAAAAATTAGCGCCCTATTTACGCGTTAAACTGAGCGCTCACGACACCGACACCACGTTCAGAGAGCAAATTGAACAAGCGCTGGCAGGTAAGCAGCTTAAGTTTTGTGGGATTGAACGGGTGCGACAAGAGCGCAATCATCAAGACGATGAGCAAGCCTTGTTTGACGATGTGTCGCAAATCGAAGCTCTCAATCCACATTCGTTGTTAGAGCAAGCCTTTGCCAATCATAAAGATATGGCAGGGCAAGCAGTGCCAAAAGAGCTCGAAGACTTATTAAGCCACGTTATCGATGAGTTGAATACGGAGGACGTGCTATGAAAATTTTAGCGATACGTGTTCATCAATTGGCATCCATTGTCGATGCCGAAGTCGATTTTACAGCTTCGCCATTAAAAGAAGCCGGGCTATTTGCCATTACGGGTGATACCGGGGCAGGTAAAAGTACGTTACTTGATGCCATTTGTTTAGCACTGTATACCAAAACCGCGAGACTTCGTGGCGACACAGGTAATAAAATTGACTTTAATGGCGATAATATCAAGCTCAATGACTCGCGAAATTTATTACGCCGTGGGGCAGGGCAGGGCTATGCCGAAGTGGACTTTATAGGCCAAGATAAACATCACTACCGTGCTCGCTTGAGCTTTAGCCGCGCACGGAACAAAGCGAATGGCAAATTACAACAAGCGCAACACACACTTCATTCATTGCCTGACGAAACCTTAATTGCCGATAGAAGTAATGCCAGCAAAGAAATAGAGCGCATTATTGGTTTAAGCTTTGATCAATTTTCGCGGGCGGTGTTACTTGCCCAGCATGAGTTTGCAGCCTTTTTGAAAGCCACAGGGGATGAACGGGCACAACTGTTAGAATGCTTAACTGGCACCGACAAATTTAGTCGTATTGGGCAACGGATATTTGAACGTCACCGCGAACAACAACAGGCTCTTGAGCAATTAAAACTGAGCTTGGCGAACTTTAAGGTGTTAAGCCCCGAAGAGTTAGCGGCTAAGAAAGCTGAGCATAAATCGCTATTAACGAAGCAAACTGAACTACAAAACCAAATAAAGCAGCTGGAGCAATACCAAACTTGGTATAAACAGGCGGCGCATCTATCAGAACAAATAACGCAAGCGGAACACACAAAGCACCAAGCTGAGCAGCAATTACAACAACTTGAAGACAAGGCAAAGCAAGCCAAACAAGCGCAGCAGTGCTTAGAAATAAAAGATAACCGTGAGCGCACAGCAACAATTAAAGCCCAGCAAGTGCAGCTTGTAGAAAACCGTGAGCAACTTTTAAAAATTGATCATAACGCCCTGATAAGTGACGCAGAGCAAACGCTAAACAAACACACTGAGCAGTTAAAGCAAGCGAAACAAACGCAAAAAGATGCTCAGCCAATCATTAGCCAAGCACGTGAGTACGATAAACAACTGGCGGTATTGAACCAGCAAGCACACGCTCAAAAAGCACAACTCGAAAAAGCGAACCAGCATAACACCGAGCTGAGTAATAAACTTAATACGGCAAAGGCTGAGCAACAACAGCAACATCAGCAACAACAAGCGCTCACTAATTGGTTAGCGACACATGCACAATGGCAACCATTAGCGAAAGACTGGTCATATTATAAAAGTGAATTAAGCCGCTTTAATCAACTGCAGCTTCGTATTGATAAAACAAATCAAACGGTAAAGTCACTTCAGCCTACGGTGACTGAGCAGCAACACAGTCGTCAGCAATTACAAAAACAGTATCAAGCGCTTGAGCACGCACTAAAAACGCTGAATGAACAAGACGCTAGCTTCAAAGATCGCTTAAATAGTCAGTCTATGGCCGACATAGATGCACAACTAGAGGCGATTAAACACCTTATTGAAAAGCGTCAACTGTGGCAAAGTAATCAGCAGCAATTAAAAGTGTGGCAAAGCCAATCAGACACCTTAAATCAAAATAAACAACAGTTACAAACAGCCCTCAGCGCGATAGGGCAGGATGTAGAAAACGCCCAACAACAGCTGACACTATGTGAGAAAAACTTACAGCAAATACAGTTAAGAGCCAGTGAGGGGGTCAGCCAATTAAGAGCCACTTTAAAAGCGGGTGAGCCATGTGCTGTTTGTGGTTCGACTGAACACCCGTTTCAACATGACGTGGTTAATGCGCAGTTTAGTCAGCTTATTAATGATTTTACTGAGCAACTTAATAGTGCCAAACAGCACTTAAATAATCAGCAAGTTTTACAGCAAACAAAAAGTAATGAGCTGACAGCCTGTACTCAGCAAATAGCGTCATTAGAGGGGCAGGTGAGTGAACTCACCGACCAGCAGAACACGCTCAAACAGACCATGGCGGCAAATCGTACAGAGCTGAATGATTTAACCGAGGCGCAATTAAACGAGCGTCAGCAGCAGCTCACGAGCCAGAAACAGCAGTATTTTAAAGTGCTTGAGCAACAACAGCAGCTGCAAACATCATTAACAGCCAAACAAGCAGAGTTTAATCAAAAAGGGCAAGCACTGCATGCAGCAGAGCAAAAACTGAGTGAAACACAGCAGCAACTCAACACTGAACAAGCGCGTTTAAACGAGCTAAATGCAGAGCATCAGCAACTGCATACCACACTCGACGACACCTTTAAAAATGCCCCTTGGTGGCAACAGCTCAATGAGCAGCAGGTGTTATTAGAGACTATTGCAGAGGATGTGCAACGCTATCAAACGAAACTTCAACAATCGGATGAGCTAACGAAAGCCCTAACAAGCACTGAGCATACCATCGCGCATTTACTGCCTCAGCAACATGAAGCAGCAGAAGCGAAAGCTAAGTGCACTGCGCAACTTGCCCATACCGAGAACGAGCAGGCTGATTTGCATGAAAAACGCATTACCTTGTTTGCCGATGCAAACATGTCGGTCGATGAGTATATTGCACAACTTGAACAGGCCATTGACTCGTTACAGCAAGCGGTGCAACAGGCTCAGCAACACCTAAGCAATGCGGTTAAAGCGCGTGACGAGCACGCTATTCAAATAAGCCACTTAACAATGCGTGAAAAAGAGTTAAGCGATGAACAAGCTGCGCTTGAAAAACGATTCACGCAGTGGTTTAGCGAGTTTAAAGCACAGCATCCTTCACTTTCTGAAGACGCAATTACAACGCTTTTAAGCATCAGTAGCGAATCAATAAAGCAAACACTCAACGAGCACCACGCGGCAGAAAATGCGCTAAAAGAAACTCAAGCAGCTTTAAAACAGCTGCATTCATCGCAGTCGGCGCATTTAAAAGATCAGCCAAAGCACAGCGAAAGCGACACTGAAACTGAACTAGCTAACGCCGTTAATGCCCAGCAACATACGAATCAATCGCTGATGCAAGTAGGCAGTGAGCTGCACACGCACCAACAAAATAGCCAAGCATTAGCAGATAAACAGCAATTATTAGTTCAACAGCAAAAGCGCTACGAGCACTGGCATTTACTTAATAAAGTGCTGGGTGATGCCAGTGGTAAAACCATGCGTAACTTAGCGCAAACTCAAACTCTCAAAATACTGCTGCATTATGCCAATAGCCACTTACACACTTTAAACAAGCGCTACAAATTAACGGCTATCGGGCAAACGCTGGATATTGCCATCATTGATAAAGACATGGCCGATGAGCAGCGTTCTGTTAATACTTTGTCAGGCGGGGAGTCGTTTTTAGTCTCGCTGGCACTGGCTTTGGGGCTTGCCTCGTTGTCATCGAATAAAGTGCAAATAAACTCTTTGTTTATCGATGAAGGGTTTGGTACGTTGGACAGTGAAACGTTAAGCATCGCGATGGATGCTCTCGATTCGCTGCAAGCACAAGGCCGTAAAGTAGGGGTTATTTCGCATGTATCTGAAATGACCGAACGCGTGGCCACGCAGGTACATGTAGCGAAAAAGCCCGGTGGTTACTCAACCATCTCTGTTATTTAAAGGATTAGCATGCCAACTTTTAATCATGAAGAAGCCAGTCATTACGATGAGCGCATAACGCGTTTAGTGCCAGGGTACGCGTTATTACACCAAGCAACCGCAGCGCAACTAGTCAGCACGCTCGACAACGACGCGTGTATTTTAGTGATTGGTGCAGGCACCGGAAAAGAGATCATAGAACTTGCTAAGCTCAACGCAGGCTGGCGTTTTATTGCGCAGGATATTTCACAAGATATGTTGGATATCGCTGAGCAGCACTTTAGCCAACATAACATCAGTGACCGTGTAACGGTTCATTGTGGCGATATTAACGATATTGATGCAAGCGCCGATGCAGCATTATGTTTATTAGTCATGCACTTTGTCGAGGACAATGGCGATAAAAAAGCGCTGTTAAAAGCGATTAAAAGCAAGCTTAAAAAGCAGGGCAACTTATTCATTGCCGATTTAATGCGCCCTGAAACGCAATTTGAGCGCGAATCACAACTACAGCTTTGTACTCAGCTAGGTTTAACCGATGCTGGCAAAGAGCGCACCCGACACAATCTAGAACACGAGTTTTACCCTTTAGACCGTATTCGTTTTTCAGAATTAATGAATGAAAGCGGTTTTAGCACCCCTAAACAGTATTTTAAAGTGCTGGGTTTCACTGGGTATGTGGTGGGGAGTTAGACTCTTTAAGTTTTAAGCTTTGAACTTCCATTGTCAGCGCGATTATACCATTCCGCTTAATTAAGTGGTCTATTTTGAGGCAATAAAACCGCGTTGATAACAAGGCAAAAATTTAGTTATTTAGTTGTTCTAAATCAGAAATTTTTAACGTAGGTAGCGACTGGTTTAATCACTCAAAATGATTAAGTATTTTTGCGGAATGGTATTATATATCGCGCAACATACGCACGCTCGCACACGAAGTACGGTTCACCTCTAAAGTCAGTCTTACTGGGGTAGGTAGATAGATAGGTATATAGGTAGGTATGTCGATAACTTATAAGCCACGCAAAGCGAGTCTCACAGCGAGAGCTAGACGCGGCTTTAAGCCGCGTCATCAATCAATTGCAACGCAATGATTTATTACCTTATATTGCCTTAATACCCTGCGGCGTGGCCGTCTTTGCGGGTTTCAGATGCGCCATAGTACACCCCTGTTTTAAGGTCTTTTAAGATAGCTTGATAACCGCCATATGGTCCAACAGCGTCTTGCAAAGTGTGGCCTTTTTTCATCAGCTCACGGCGAGTTTCCATCGAAAAACCTGATTCTAAACTCACAACGCCCCCGTCTTCCATAATTTCGCCTGTAGGCTGTGATGAGCCACTGTGCAGAATACGTGGAGCGTCACCGGCTTCTTGTAAATTCATGCCAAAATCAATCATGTTAATTAAGATTTGCGCATGCATTTGCGGTTGTGTCGCACCGCCCATTACTCCGTAACTCATGTATGGCTTGCCATCTTTGGTCACAAAGGCTGGAATTATCGTATGGAACGGACGTTTACCCGGCTCATATTGGTTCATATGGCCTTTTTTAAGTGCAAACATTTCTCCTCGGTTTTGCAATACAAAGCCCAGTTTAGCGGGGGTCATACCTGAGCCCATACCACGATAATTACTTTGAATTAATGACACCATGTTGCCGTCTTTATCGGCCGTCGTCAGGTAAATAGTATCGCCTTCTACTGGGCCTGCATGATCACGTTTTGCCGCTTTATTTGGGTCAATCAGCTTGCGTCTTTCATCGGCGTATTGCTGAGAAATCAAGGTCTGCACGGGAATAGTATTAAACGCAGGATCGGCGTAATATTTAGCGCGGTCTGCAAAGGCCAGTTTTTTTGCCTCGACAAACGTGTGAACATACTCAGGGCTATCAAAACCCATACCTTTAATATCGTATCCTTCTAATATATTTAGAATTTGCTGAGCAGCGATGCCTTGGCCGTTGGGCGGTAATTCCCATAACGTATAACCGCGGTAATCTGCACTGACAGGTTTAACCCATTCACTGTGGTGTGAAGCTAAGTCGTCGTACGATAAATAACCGCCATTTTCTTTCATATAACGGCTAATTTCTTTTGCTATATCCCCTTTGTAAAAAGCATCACGTCCTTCCTTCGCTATTTTACGATAGGTATTTGCAAGGGCAGGATTTTTAAAAATATCGCCTTTTTCTGGCATCGCCCCATTTGGCATGTATACGTCTTTAAACCCAGGGTATTTTCCACGCGCATCAACACTTTTTTGCATGTAATAGGCAATCAATTCAGAAACGGGAAAGCCTTTTTCAGCATAATCAATTGCTGGCTGAAGTAAGGTTTTCATCGGTGTTTTACCGAACTTATTATGTAATTCAAACCAGCCATCCACAGCGCCAGGCACAGAAACAGGTAACGGGCCATAGGCGGGGATCATATCGCCTTGTGCCTTTAAGGTGTCAAATGTCAGGCTTTTCGGTGAGCGGCCAGATGCATTCAAGCCATATAACTGTTTGCTTTTATTGTCCCAAACAATGGCAAACAAGTCGCCACCTATACCACACCCTGTCGGCTCTACAAGCCCGAGTACGGCGTTGGCTGCAATTGCTGCATCAATGGCATTGCCCCCGTCTTTTAACACTTGTAAGCCAACCTGTGTGGCTAATGGCTGCGACGTTGCAACCATACCTGATTGCGCAATAACTTCTGAGCGACTGGCAAAGTTATGCCCTGTGATACGGTCGTAAGCCTGTGTCGTGCCAGCAGCGCCTAAGCATACCGCTAACACAAGCCCTTTTAGTAGTGGCGTTGGATTCATGGTTATTTCTCATTTTATTGTTTTATTCACTATAAAAAGCAAAGTCACTGTAAACAATGGTTTTGCTACCGAGGGCAAAAAAAACGCGATTGAATTCGTAAACAGCACCCGATTATTAATAAACAGCCGTACCGTAAAAACATCTATCAACCGTAGGAGAGGTTTGCACATGAGGGTACTTATTAGCAGGGACAAACTTTTCAACAATGGGGGCTATTTGCCCATTTTCTTTCATGGTATCGAGTGCGCGCTGAAGTGCGCTGACCACACCAGCTGGAGCAGATTTATTTAAAGCCAAATAGTTTCCCCCTAAAGCAGGGTGGTTAAGTTCAAGCACAGGTATCACTTGCTCAGGGCTTAAAGCCACTTTTTGTAATTGTGTTGCAAGCGTCATGGAAGAGCCAATTAATAAATCATGCTTACCACGTTTAAACATATTTAACTCTTCAAATTTACCTGAGTAGGTTAAAAAATGATGCCCTTCAACTAACTGTAAGTCTGTAAGTACGGCTTGATAAACATCGCCGCGTGATACGCCAATTGTGTAATTAGTTAACAAGCGTGAACTTGTCAGCTCAATGTCTGTGCGCTCACTTAACCTATATAAACAAGATTGCCCCGACACCAGTGGACCAACCCATTGAAACTGAGCTTCTCTTTGTGTTGTTCGAGACGTTGAAAAAATACCAGAATACGGCTGCTCAAGCGTTTTTGACATCGCTCGCCTCCAAGGCAACACCTGTATTACACATTTTAATTTTGCGTGCTTACAAAGCGTCTCAACTATTTCAGTATTAATACCCGTCGGTTGATTATGTTCCTCAAAATTATAAGGAGGAAATGATTCGGTATACAAGGTTAATGGCTTTGATTCAGCCAGTGCTGCCCATGTGAAAAATAAACAGAGTGTGACTGGCCAGTTCTTCATCGCAATTAACTCCAGGCTTTTTCGGTTTATTACGCAGGTTTAACGATTCTACTTAACTGTTTTTGCAGCGTGTTGAGACAAAATGGCTTAATGATAAAACCACTGACTTTAGCGGCAATCATGTCAGTGACTGTTTGCTTGCTATCCTCACACGTCACCATAAGAACGGGTAAATCGTCAAACTTGGGGGTTTCGCGAATGTGATTAAGTAAACACTTTCCATCCATTTTAGGCATATGTAAATCAGTGATAACTAAATCAAAATGCTGCTTTTCTAACAACTCTAACGCTTGCGAACCATCCGTTGCTTCTGTTATGTCGTTGTAATCAAGGCTACGTAGCATGTTTATCAAAACATGACGCATTAAGGGCATATCATCAACGACAAGAATGTTCATATAAAGTGTAGTCCGTTTTACATTACCTTAAAGCTTAGTTTGCAAGCCAAATAACGCAATGATAAGGCAGACTTTTACGCGAAAATATCTGCAACCAACTGACTAAGCCGCGCAATTTTAATATTACTTAATTGCCTATAATCAAAATAGGGGCACACAATCACCTTATCTTGCTTATTAAAGGCAAACTCTTCATCAAGCCAAGTGAGCTGGCTAGATAATAAACCTAATTGAACAAGGCTTTTTGCATACGTGCGCCCAGCGATAATGTGTAATTTATCCGTGTTGTCAAATACAGGAGGGCTAAACAGCAACGCTGTGTGACTGTGTGCTTGGAGTAAACGCGTATCACGATAGGTTTGCCAATTGGCAGAACATTTAGCAAACTGAAAATATTCGCTCGGCAGCGCAAACAGCACTTTTGCATACACATTAAAGACTTTTCGCCA
Organism: Pseudoalteromonas sp. MB41; assembly: GCF_020966275.1. Lineage (NCBI taxonomy): Bacteria > Pseudomonadati > Pseudomonadota > Gammaproteobacteria > Alteromonadales > Pseudoalteromonadaceae > Pseudoalteromonas > Pseudoalteromonas sp. MB41. The sequence goes on from NZ_JAJJZF010000030.1 coordinate 42,948, forward strand.
GCCATTTCCACAAGCCTGATTAATGTCATCTATTTGACCAATTTGCATAGCATGTAAATGATCAATATTGTGCCAAGGCACCATCGGCGGACGTTTTTCTATGTACACAGCAACGTTAAATGCACTGTCACCAAAGCCCTGTAAAGAGTGTTGTTGCTGAATCATGATGATTTTTGAGCAAGAATTCGATCTAAGTTATTAGCAAAATTCTGACGGTCAGCTTGGCTCAACGGTGGCGGCCCACCCGACATTTCGATACCACTTGAGCGCATTGTGTCCATAAAATCACGCACATTAAGGCGAGAACGTATATTTTCTGTTGTATACAGCTCACCGCGGGGATTTAACGCCTGTGCATTTTTTTCAATCACTTCGGCTGCCAACGGGATATCACCCGTGATAACCAAATCACCGGCTTCGACTCGCTTAACAATTTCGTTATCGGCGATATCAAAACCAGACGATACTTGCTGACGAAAAATGTACTTAGACGGCGGAACACGCATAGCATGATTAGCCACTAATGTAGTGACTGTTTGCGTTCGTTCTGCAGCACGAAATAAAATTTCTTTAATAACAACGGGGCAGGCATCTGCATCAACCCAAATCTTCATGGTTTTCTCTATTTAACTATTCTAAGCTTAGGTAGTTTAACGTAATTAAACTTATTTACCGCTATTAACGTATTAAATTCTTTAATTTTAAAAGGAGTGAGCGTGTGCAAAACAGCATAAAATTTATATTTCTACTTTTCTTTACGACCCTGTTATCGGCTTGTACAGGAGTGCCTGACAACATACAACCCGTTAATGATTTTGAACTAAATAAGTACACCGGAACATGGTACGAAATAGCGCGCCTTGATCATTCATTTGAACGCGGTTTAGAAGGGATAACCGCACAGTACTCAGTCAACTCTGATGGCACTGTTAAAGTTATTAATAGAGGCTATAACACCTCTGATAAAAAGTGGGAACAAGCAGAAGGCAAGGCTAAATTTGCCGGTAAAAATGACATTGGTCATTTAGAAGTCTCATTTTTTGGCCCATTCTACAGCTCCTATGTCATTTTTGAGCTCGATAAGCAAAACTACCAATACGCGTATATTACTGGCTATAACAAAGAGTATTTATGGTTTTTATCAAGAACCCCGACAGTCACCAAAGAGCAGCTAGACGACTTTAAAAATACCGCCAGACAATATGGCTTTAAAACAGACGAGCTTATTTTTGTTGAGCATGAAGGGATGTAAAGGGGCTTTACACGCGTCTTTAAACTATCACGAATGTGCAACACAATTGTCATGGAAAAGAGGCACACTGTGCGACATTAAATTGAACATGACATGTGATCCCCAATTTAATCCCCTGCTCGGGTAGGCATTGCCTACCCTTTTTTTTGAGATCAGTTTTTTACTAACTTAACTAGAAAATCATCACTGAAAGCCCACTTAAAACCAAAACAGACACATTTATTGCGCTGATGTGTTTTACCCACGAGACCGTAAAACTATATAAAATCATAAGCATAAGAACACTTAGCGCCATATAACCACAAAATAATAATGCGCCGTATCCGCCTTCACTCATCACACTCAGTCCTAAACTTAGTAAAATAGTGATCCAGCCAATCGTTAAAAATCTATATCGCTGTTTTTCAGTAAGTTTCTTTTTAAATACATCGCGAAAATGATTAAACTTTGCAAGTGCAAAACAATTAAACGCTAAAAAGCAGAGACTAAATTGCAGTAATTCCATCATCCTTGTTGCTCCTTTAACTGCCTGTTTTTAAATAAATTGCCTTTTTCTTTTACGTTGTCATGGCTAGGTATTTTTCTGCTTTGAACAATAAACATCAAACCAGCGCAGATAAACGCACTATCAATGCCAAACAGCGCCCATTGCTGAGTTAGTAAATAGCTGATCCAATTTCCCTCTGTTGTAAATGCATTAATTAAAGGGATTGAAAAACATGCCACCGCATTTAACCACGCAGCTAAGCGCCAATGTGACTGAGTACGTCCAAACAAAGCCAAAACAGCAATGAATAACCACGCTAAGAAAAAGGCTAGAACCTCTTTATCGGCACGTGCGGCTAACTCTATAGGTAGTAATCGGTTCGCGATAAAAAATGCACACGTTGCAAAGGGCAAGCCCATTAATGTAGCTAAATTTAACGTTTCAACAAGCTTCAAGCCACGGTGTGCTGATTGTTCAGGCTTCATGCGCTCTCTTAAACGCTTCGCCCACATCATGCAACCAGTCGCAATCATGGCACAGCCAGCAACCCCACATAAAAAGTACAGCCATCGTAGTAATGGCTCAGCTAATCGCCCACTGTGAAGCGCGGTCATTGAGTCGTAAAATTGTGCCGATGCACTCCAGTCTTCACCTGATTGCGCGTCTATTTGCCCTGTTACACCATTAAATAAATAACGAGGACCATTATCGACCACCTCTTTAGCTGTCGCCAGATAGACAACGATTTGTGATGACGCCGTATTGGCATTACGAACGAATACATGGCTTATATCGGCATTAGGGTACTTAGTATAAATCTGATCTAAAACCTGATTTATTGCCACCATGGGGCGGTGTTCATCGGATGGCGCCGCGCGCTTATTGACCGGTAAGGCTTCATTAAACATCTGACTTAACCCCTCTTCATACACGGTTTCTGCGGGGTAAGGGAACAACATAAAAATCAGTGTGATGATACCTGTGTAAGTAATCATAATATGAAAAGGAAGCGCCAAAACAGACGACACGTTATGCGCATCTAACCAGCTTCTACTGCCTTTATTACGACGAAAAGAAAACATATCTTTAAAAATACGCTTATGAATTACGACCCCCGTGACAAGCGCAACCAACATAAACATTGAAGCTAAACAAACAAGAATACGCGCAGTAAACACATCTATATAATGCAAATCAAAATGCAGACGATAAAAAAAACCGCCGCCTTTAGTATCACGTGGCTCAGGAACTGGTTCCAGTGTATTTGGGTCTATATGAGTGTAATTAAACGGAGCACGACGTTGACCTGGTTGCTTAGGTTCTGCATAGCCATAACTTAAAACGGGGTTTCGCGAGTCGGGCATGTTTATACGCCACGAAAGAGAGTTAGGTGCTTTTTGCTGTAAATCTGCAAACACATCGTTAATTTGCTTTGCTTGTGAAGCAACACGGTGCTCTTGATGACGTACTTGATGGATTTCAGGCTTAGCCCAAAAACTAATTTCGTCTTTAAAGAAGCTCAACGTGCCAGCGAAAAAAATTAAAAATAAAAGCCAGCAAACTAATAAACCTACCCACGTGTGTAACCACGTCATTGAACGGAAGAAATTCTCTTTCATAGCCATCCCTTAATCAAAGCCAGTACGAATAATTGCAGACTTGTCGTTAGTAAAATGGTGATCCAAACGACCTTCAGTGACTTAACTGCAAACACCCATATGAACACGCAGCAATAAAAAAAGACCGATAAGGTTGTGGTCAACAACACACTGTCGAGTTTATTTAGCGGCAATAAGACCGCCAGTAATGAGATAAATACACTGGTAAAAACATAACCCCCTAAGATGGCAGCAACAAAACGAAAAAACACAGCAACACGATATGACAGGCTCTGTGAACGTTTTTTAGCGCCTCTTGGTTCTTTAGCTTGCCCAGCTTGTAAGGACTGAGAGTGCATGATAATCCCTTAAAAAAAAGTTAAACGAGAAGAAAACGCATTATTATATAGTGACAAAACCAAAAAGATAGTGATTATCATTTGCGTAACCGTATTTTATAAAGGAACGATTTAAAACCCGATTTCATAGTTAGTAAAATAATGATCTGCTAGCTTTGTTTTACACAATAGCCTATGGTGTTATGCACACAGCAGAAGGAGTTATAATGCAAACAATCGGATTAATTGGCGGTATGAGTTGGGAGTCGACACAGAGCTACTATCAACTTTTAAATCAGGGAGTTAAAGATAAGCTTGGTGGTTTACATTCAGCAAAAATAGCCTTAGTTAGCCTTGATTTTGCCGAAATAGCAACGCTTCAACAACAGCAAAACTGGCCTAAAATGGCAGAAATATTAATAAATGCGGCTCAGCAAGTTGAGGCTGCGGGTGCTGATTGTTTGCTTATCTGTACTAACACCATGCATAAGCTTGCAGAGCAAGTTCAAGCAGCTATCTCGATTCCTCTTTTACACATTGCCGATGCCGTTGGAGAGCAGCTTACAGCGAGTAAACACAAAAAAGTCGCATTACTAGGTACGTCATTTACCATGGAGCAAGATTTTTATACACAGCGCCTCAGTGACAAATTTGGAATTGAAGTGCTAATTCCTGAGCCAGACGAACGCGCGGTGATCCATGAAATTATTTATACAGAGCTCTGCATAGGTATCATAAACCCAGACTCTAAAGCCGCTTATTTGAGAATTATCAATCAACTATACCAACAAGGTGCAGAAGCAATTATTTTAGGTTGTACCGAAATAGCCTTGCTAATTCAACACACTGATACCGCCATTCCGTTATTTGATAGCACCGCATTGCATTGTTCAATGGCGCTTAAGCACAGCATAAACTAGGAGACTATTATGTCGAATCACCACAGTCTAAATTATGTAGAATTCGCCGCTAAAGATTTAACCGCTACCAAAACTTTTTTCCAGCAGGTATTTAAATGGAAATTTACTGACTATGGCCCCGAATATACAGCCTTCAGCTGTGAATCAGCAGGGCTTGATGGCGGCTTTTATCAAGCACCCTTAACCAGTTTAACGAGCAATGGCGGGGCGTTATTGGTACTTTACTCTAACAATATTAAAGAAACCCAAGCTCAAGTTGAGAACCACGGCGGGGTTATTATTAAACCATTATTTGATTTCCCAGGAGGTTGCCGCTTCCACTTTACAGAACCCAGTGGCAACGAGCTTGCCGTGTGGTCAAAACAAGCATAGATCAGATTTTTACTAAGTAATGAAACATCAAACACTCTTAGAACAAGTTAGTAAATGCGTGATCTGCGAACCTGAGTTACCGTTAGGAGCCCGTCCCGTTATTCAATTTAATGCCAGTGCGCGCATTTTAATAGCGGGGCAAGCACCCGGGGTTAAAGTTCACGAAACAGGGGTGCCCTTTAATGATGCCAGCGGAAAACGATTACGAAATTGGCTAGGTGTCAGTGATGACGAGTTTTACGATGCCCAAAACTTCGCTATTTTACCAATGGGCTTTTGCTACCCGGGTAAAGGTAAGTCTGGCGACCGACCACCGCGCAAGGAATGCGCTATTGCTTGGCGAGAAAAGCTCCTCGCCCAATTAAACAACGTTGAGCTGACTATCATTTTAGGTAAGTATGCACAGGCGTATCATTTACCTCATACCAAACAGTTGCCGTTAACAGAGTTAGTAAAATCGTGGCGTGATTATTGGCCTAAGTATTTACCTTTGCCACACCCAAGCCCACGCAATAATATTTGGTTAAAGAAAAATCCATGGTTTGAAGAACAAGTGCTTCCTGAACTGAGTAGCCAAATACGTTCATTACTTAATAGATAACACAATGGAAAATACTTTTTTTAAGCAACACGGTTACATGCATGTAAAGGGGCTTTACAATGATTCTGCTTTATCTGCTATTCGCCCCATTTTAGATAAATTTCATAATAATTGGCTTCGCGAAAATTCTCTTTTTTATAAAACTAAAGCTATTAATAGTTCAGGGCTCACAGCGTCTCCATGGTTAACAGAAAATGAAAAACTGAGCTTATTCCACTTTATAAACTCAACGCAATTGCTCAATCAGGTTACCTCAATCATCGCGAGACCACGGTTTTTAAATAGCCAATTATTTTTTAATCCTTACAACCCAGAACAACATAATTATTGGCACCGAGATTCGCAGTATCATTTAGATATCAATGCACAGCAATCGGCTCTAACAGGTCCTGAAGTACTGCATTGCCGTATTGCATTTGAAGATGAACATGGGATTGAGTTAATACCAGCGAGTCATAAAAATTGGGATTCTGAAGAAGAATTAGCAGTAAGGCTAGAGCTGCAAGGGGCTAACAATTATGATTCTTTAAGCCGTGGTAAAACTATCTCACTACAAAAAGGTGATCTATTGATTTTTTCGGCCAATATGATTCACCGAGGATTGTATGGGCTCAATAGGTTTTCACTCGATATTCTGTTTTTTGAACGCCATGAGAGCGCGGAGCAATTTATAAACACGGACTTTTTACCGACAGATGCTCAGCTTAAGAAATTGGAAAATCCTGCGGTTTTTATTTAATAAAAAAGCGGCTCAATATGAAGTGACCCCCAATAGTTGGACATTCCAATTACTGGGGGTCTTTTTATGTCCAAACATCATCGAGCTTTTAAGCTCAAAATAGCAGAGCTCGCTTTGTCTGAAAGCTCTTCGACAGTAAGTAACAGATTTAATGTTACAGATAGGCAGGTCCGATATTGGACCGCTATTTATCGAATTCATGGCGCTGAAAGCTTCAGGTCTGTTCACAAACCTTATTCTCAAGCATTTAAGGTAGAAGTGTTAAAAACGATGACAGCAAACAGTTGGTCACTC
>NZ_JAJJZF010000031.1:0-48166 GCF_020966275.1 Pseudoalteromonas sp. MB41
CCCTTTGGCACAATTAAACTCTGGATGGGAGCTACCCACTTACTAACACGAGGTTTAAAAAGCGTGGGGACAGAAATAAGTCTTCATGTCCTAGCTTACAACTTCAGAAGAATGATAACAATTATGGGAGTTAACGGCCTAAGTAAAGCAATTAGAGTAGCGTTGCCATAGCAGTTTCGCTCGCGCGGAGAAAATTGCGATACTGAGAAAAAATCGATCGCAACCATCTTAAATGGTTTCAAACTAAGAACATACCCAAGACAATTTATTAAAAATTAGTTTTCACACAGTCTGGGCAGAAAGCCGCCCTTTTGGAAATAGGTGTTAAAGAGAAGTATTAAAAGATTTCCTATAAATTACATTCATTAATCAATAACTGACTTATAGAGTCAGACTTTTTTGATAGTTTAAGGAGCTCATCATCCTTTGAAGGGGCTGTTGAATAGTTGAATTCTGAGCTAGAAAGAGTGTTCTTGATTTCTAAATAGTTAGATGAGAATTTTTGACAAAATTCAGTTATCTCCGCGTTAACTATTTCTTCGGAATTTTTCTTGTTCCTCATGTATAACTTGTAGTTCTCCGTTACAACTTCTAAAGCTGCATGATCGTAGCGTATGGTCGCAATCACTTCACTATCTTCGATTGTATAGTCAACAATATTAACAGAAATAGGTCGTAAGATGTTGGCCTTCTCGCTGTAGCTTGATAAACCGGCTTGAGAATTGTTAACAATGAAATAAGCGCCTAGCTTTTGAGCTGCTTCTTTATATATTAAATCTGCAATGTTGTACTCATTAACCGTGAGGCCGATAGTTTTAAACTTGATAACTCTGACAGTATCAGCCGCATGAGCGCCATGGCTCAATACAAAAATGACTAGTAAAAATACAAATTTCATAAATCCTCCTTCAAGCTGAAAAGTATAAATTATTGAATGCAGGTTTGTGAAAATATAAAAAACACAATGAGGTTTTTTTATAACCTATTGTAAATAATTGATATTTAGTTTTGTTTTTAACCGCTGCACGAAATGAAATTTATGAAATGATTAATACAGTTTTAGTTATTGGAGGTCGTTTTAATGAATTTATTGAAAGCGCTAGCAAATGGGGCTTTTATATCGATTGTATTCCATGCGATCGGGAGTGCTTATGGTGCAGAAAAGGTTAGTGTCAATTTAACGCTCGATAATACCACTGAGTACGACGCACAAGTAATAGAGTATTTACTTCACAAAAAAGCTGTGGAGCAAGCAAAAGTAAACCTCAACACGAATGTTATAAGCGGCAATCAATTATTGCCGAATATAAGGGCAAAACTTAAAGAGCTAAACATTAAGCAAGAGCAAAGTACCCTTAATGCAACGGCTACTTTTGAGTTAGCTGAAGGTCCTGAGTTAATGGCTAATAAGAATACTATTAGGATTTATGACGAAGTATTTCTGTTTAATGGCGTCGAAACAAAACAATCATCAATGAAAAAAAGACTCAAAGAAAAGGTGTTTGAATATAAATTCTTTGCTGATATCCAAAGCAAATTATCTAACCTAGTGACAATATCAGACTATAAAATCAAAGAACCTCAAATTAGTGAAGACCAAATGATTTATGGTGGCCTTAAGCTCTCAGAAGTATTGAACATCCGCGCTTTAGTTGCAGCCCAAAGTTACTCTCGTAAAAGTATCTCAAATGGAGTAAATATTCGAAATGAAGAGTGTGCGCAGCTTGATTCAAATCTGTTAGATGTAAACCCTCAATTTCCATCGATTGGAAAAACTGCACACTGGCCAGAATTTAAAGTAGGCGTATCGATGCTAACACTCCAGCTCTTGACTGGGTTATCTCCAAAAGTTTTAGAAATTGATTTTACTAAAAACTTACTACTATCCGAATTGCAAAAGTCTAGAGCGAGAGTAAAAGACTATAATAGTGACTTATTGCCTTATTCAAATATGTGGGATGCATACAGAGAAAGCATAGAGAACTTCAAAAATGTATTAAATGGGCAGACGTCCAATTTATCTGAAGAATATATGGGGAATATTGAGGCATCACCTTTCAGTCAATATCCGTTTGCAGATGTTAAGCAAGTTACAATGCACCTTAGCTTTGATGAATTAATTAGTGAAGGGGACTACGATGGTATTGAGTTCAATGATTGGTTTTGGGGTCCGAAAAACTACTATGGAGTACGAAACAGCTATATTAATCGCGTAGATGATTTATCGAGAGGCAAGCCTTACTTTTTTCTTGTGATAGAGGTTTCAGGTGTAAAATTCTATCGAGCTGTCCTAGATGTAAACTTTATTCATAACAAGCATAGTTCGGCAAAAGTAAATTTAATTCCAATAGATGTTTTGTCATTTTTACCAGGGTCAGAGTTAAATATCTTTAATCGAACAGACTACCGTAAGTTGTGGCTAAAATCTTTGGAACAAGTATCCGTGACTGATGGTTCAATGAGTAATCGAGCAGTCAATATACTGCCAAAAGAAACAATTGATTGTTTGCCCGATACGTTTGCTTTTGATGTAACACTAAGTGAGTTGTTTGCTTTTAGAAAGGGGCAGACTGCATTACTCGACGGCGACTTTAACCCGGTAAAAAATTCACATGGAGACTACGTTGTTAATCAGAATGGTTTTCTAGGTTTAATGTCTACAGAAGAGCCCGCCTTTCCCGTATCTGTCAGCATGATGGGTAACTCGATAAATATTAGCTATTACAAAGACCATAAAATTGGGGATATAAGCGTTTATTTTGAGAAAAAGGTATTTTAATCAAAAAATACTGAAATTCAGTTGAAAATCACGCTTTTAAAATTTTTTTCAATTTTAAGATTAAGCCAGACTCAATATTCTGGCTTTTTTTTATGGATTTTACAATTTACTCAATCGGTGAAACAGCGTTCATGTATGAGGTTCTAATGGGCCTTCGAAGAATGTTTGATTTTGGCTTTTCATCTTTGCATATTTTGATAGGTGCTACAGCTCTACTTTCACTGATGACTCTTGTAGTAAAAAGTTGGATCAACCCAAACTCTAACCCAGTACTATCTTGGTTTATTGGGCTTTGCATGTTCATGGTCTTGTGTGGTCCATTTTCTAAAGTAGATGTTGTTATTGAGTCGGTAAGAACAGGAGATGTGTATTATGTGAATGATGCACCTGGCATAGCAGCTGTTATTGCAATGATGACCTCAGGAATGTATGGGCTTTCACGAGATTATGAAGATTCATTCGCCTCACCGGATGGTTATCAGGCTGGTCAATTTCTCGATCCGATGAGAGCGCTAGTGGCGCTTGATAAATTTGGATATATGGGCTCTGAAGAACTAGATTCAGGCGTTAATGCCCAAAGGTACAGAATCAAAACATCTACAATGAACTACCTTCAAGACTGTGTAATTTGGGATCTTCAAGTTGGTGGCAATGACGCTGAGCTAAATGCTGACAAAATAAAAAATGCCCCAATGGAAAACTTCCTTGAGTCTATAAGAATTAATACACCATCAAGAAGCACTTATATTCAAATAGACACTCCTGCCATGGAGCTATTAACATGCCCAAACGCATACTTGAAGCTCAAAAGTTACTTTGATAGCTCAAGTTTCAGAGAGATGACTGACAGGTTTTTGCAGAAAGAAAATGTAAAACCACAAGATGTTGAAGCCGGTGCGGAATCGATTTCTGCATTAAGCGCGACAATGAATGCATATCATTTAGCGACGGGAAGGTATTTATCAAATGTTTTTGCTGAAGCTGCTGCAAAAAGTGGGGATATGCAAGGGCTCCGCTCTGAACTTACTTTAATAGAAACAAAGTCTCAGCGACATTACCAAATGGCCGCGGATAGAAACCTAGCTTTGGAGCTATCAATTGGTTTTGCAACCTTCATTGAGGCCTTTGTGTTTTTCTTGATCCCAGTTATTGCAATCATGCTTGTAATGGGTGCTGAAGCTATGAAATCAGCTGCTATGTTCTTTGGGGTAACTGTGTGGGTTAACTTGTGGCCGGTAACCATGAGTGCGGTTAACCTTTTTACTTTACTTGCTATTCAAGGTCGATTTACATCAGTGTCAGCTGGTGGCGGTGGTGTAAGTGCAATCACATTTGGTATGTGGGGGCATAGCATGTCAACAATCGAATCATTTATTGCAGTGGCAAGTAGTTTAGCTGCTGCAGTTCCTATGCTCACTTTATATATACTGCATAGGGGTGTTCACACCATGATGGGTGTATCTAATAAGACGTCTCCTGATACAAATATTGATTCAAAGAAATTGTCACCTGATGTCACAACATCTGCAAATGGAGGTAAAGCAAGTCAAGGTGATACTACTATGCAAGCCAGTGATGTTCATTCCTCATATGGCCAATGGAGCCAAGCTCAACTGAATGGTGGACAACGAAATGATGTAAGTATTAATCCGGGTGGCGCAGGGCCTGCCTCGGGTTACCTTAAACAGTCATCAGCTGAGTTGTCAGCGATTGGCTCTAGAAATACTCAATTGGCAAATACTGAAGCCGCTAGCCAAACATTACAAAAAACTGCCACTGATAGTAAATCTGCTACTTTAGATTCAATCAAAGGGTATAAACAAGGAGAGTCGTTTGAGAGTGTGGATAGTTCACAATTATCAGAGGACGAAGCTTTCTTAGCGGCACAAACCGCAGCATATGCAACTGAAAATAACATGAGTTTATCTGATGCATATGATCACGTATTACAGGGCTCGGCAAGCATGGTAGCAAAGGGGGCTCCATCAATAGCAGGGTTTGGTTTAGGTGCTGATGCGAAAGCAGCGATCACAGCAAAAGCGGCATCACAAAAGCAAGTAGGCGCCTCAGAAAGATTGTCAGAGGACGAACGTGCACAAGTTTCTGAATCGATAAAAGCAAACTGGGGGAATGCAGTAAAAATGGCTCAATCATCGAGCAGTGATAACTCAGTTGCAAGTAAAGAGGCGGTTTACCGACAGGAAGCTGTTACAAATGCTCATACAAATATGCTTCAAGCTCAAGCCCTTGAAGCTGAGGGGAATACAGCTAGCTCCGCTTCAAAAGTAATGTCGCAAATGAATGCAGGTGAGGTTCAAAACTCAACCACAGGAGCAAATAAAGCATCAATCGGTTCAATTGTTTCAACACTTTCAGATGAGCAGCAGCATGTTCTTTTAGGTAGTTTGATTGGTGATGAAGGCTTAAATAGTTTATCTGGTGACAAGAGAAGTGCTTTAATTTCTGAGCTGGGAGATAGGTTCGACTACCACAAAGAGCAGGTAAATAAAGGTGATAACGCGAGATTACCAGAAAGCCAAAAAAATAATATTGCTTTGGCCAATACGGTTACTGATGCAATCGCAAGAATGTCTGGAAATACTGAAGTGCTGTCTACAGATCATAATGGTAACCAACTTCCTCTTTCAACTGGAGTTACAGCACTAAAACAAGCTAATACCGAAAGAGGAGCTTCTGCAGGCTTAATGAGAGAACTAGGTGAAACACTACAAGCGCCGAGCCTAATTTCACTTAGTGACCAATTGAATGGATATAAACCGAGTGATAATTCACATATTCCAAAACCTGAAGATAATACTGGCATAGACACCAACACTTTAAGTAATGATGTAAATAGTGGCATAAAGACTGATCCAACAAACATGTTCAATAATGAGCGTAATGCACAAGCATTTGCTGAACACAAAGAGCAATCTCAAAACGAGGTTAGTAGTAGAGGGGCATCTGGTACAGGTGCTGTTAAAGCTAAGGGTGAGGATGTTGTTTCTGAGTCAGAAGATAAAAATGCAAATAATTTAGCGCATGCATTTGGATCATTAAAAGTATTAGGCTCAGAATCTAATGAATTATCTGGCGGTGTAGTTAGTTCTATTGGCTCACTATTCACCTCTTCAGTGGGTGAGGCTGTTACGGATGAGTTTAAGAAGTCTGGTAATGGTGAAGGTATTAATTCGAATCTAATTGAAATGGGTTTTAGTGTTTTATCAAACAATACACCAGAAGCTATTAGAAACTTACTAACTAGCGCAGCAAATGGTGAAGGTTCGATTATTAATGGTGAACGCTTATCTCCAAATGAAACACTAATGTATGCTGGGGCTGTTCAAACAGCAATGCGCCCTGAGTCCCTAGCTGCCTTCAATGAAAGTTTAAATTCAAACTCAGCTCTTCTTGCTTCAACGCTACCTAATAACCCTTACAGAAATGCTCAAGAAAATATCTCAGCTGTACAGGAGATGAGAGAGAATGAATCAATTAATAATGCCCTGAAGAGTAGTGAGTTAATTGCGGCATACTCAGCATTGGCAAACCTTGATGACGGTCAAATTGAGGACGTAATTGCAGCCACGAAAGGAGATGATAGTTTCTTAGGTATTAATGATGCTAAATACGCTCGTCATTTAGAAGCGCTAAATGAGTTATCCCCACAGTTAGGTTTAGAACCTCAGTACAACCCATCAAGGTATAAAGATGAGCCAAGTCAAAAAGGTAGTTTGGAATCAGTAAACTACGACTCTCAAGCTAGCTCAATGGCTGGGTTTGCTGGATTAAATGAGAGAGAAAATTTAGATCGAACTGAAAACAGATCGAAACCTAGTGGCCAAGGTCTTGTTGAGGGTATTACCAAAGGAAATTATGACCAAGATGCCAAAGAGATAGCTAAATATGCGTTAGCAAACTTTAATGCAACTGGTGATACATCAGGAGTTAGCTTTAAGGAACTTAATGATCGAAATTTAGATAATTTTAAATCAGCACAAGTTTCTAGTCGAGAATTTAGTATTCCTGACTTTACTAACATCACCCCTAAAGCAATGGAAGATCTGAATAAGATGAGGGATGCACTTTTAATTGCAGGTAAAGATAGCGAGGCAGAAACACTAACAAATACAATTGCTTCTATTACTTCAGATGAGCAAACTAAAAATGGGTATGAATCAAGTGCATCTAAGGAGCATGAAAGCCAAGTAATTAATAACGCAATTCACTCAGAAGGTGTTTCTAGTAAAGCGAAGGAGTTTGCCGCGAACGCCCTTTATGGCACAAGCGATACTCCAAGAAATCTTTCTCATGATGACATGAGAGATCTACTTACAATAAACAACTTACTAAGTACAGCTCCAGAAGCACAAAGAACATTAAGTGAAGCGATCACAACTGCCTTCACACCGAATTATAGTGATGCCGGTACTAAAGAAGCAAATCCACCTGTAAACAGCCTTAATTCAAGCGAAGCCTCAGTGCCGCAACAGTCTGTAAATGAAAGTGATTATGATAAGAGCTCTGTCACACAACAGAATGCACTGAGCGTAACACCAAAAAGCTTATCAGTTGATAATAACCGTGGTGAAGAAATAGAAGAAACCCCTATCAAGCCAAGTGAGGTAAATAGTGGGGTTAACAGTACTGGTAAAGATGAAAGCGGGAATGTTCTATCTAAAGAGTCATCGATTGCAGGCAATGATTCAAGGGATCGTATTGATACCTACCAATATTCTGGCACAAAAGATGATTCTTATCCGAATACTACAGATTCAGGTCGTTTTTTAGTGGGCACACAATCAGAAAACCTTCAGGCTTCAGTAAGTAATGGCGGCACATTAAATAGTGAGGTTGGTTCTACTGGCAGTACCACTAGTCCAGGGTTGCAAAGCAGCCCTGCGAGTACAGACCAATCAGAAAGCCTTAAGGCATCGGCAAGTACTGGCGGTAAGTTAAATAGTGAGAATAGTTCGACTGATCGCAATGCTAGTCCAGAGTTGCAAAGCAGCCTTGTGAGTCCAGACCAATCAGAAAGCCTTCAGGCATCGGCAAGTACTGGCGGTAAGTTAAATAGTGAGAATGGTTCGACTGATCGCAATGCTAGTCCAGAGTTGCAAAGCAGCCTTGTGAGTCCAGACCAATCAGAAAGCCTTCAGGCATCGGCAAGTGGTGGCGGTACGTTAAATAGTGAGAATGGTTCGACTGATCGCAATGCTAGTCCAGAGTTGCAAAGCAGCCTTGTAAGTCCAGACCAATCAGAAAACCTTCAGGCATCGGTAAATACTGGCGGTACGTTAAATAGTGAGAGCGGTTTAAGTGACCGCACAGCTAGTCCTGAGTTGCAAAGCAGTTCTGTGAGTCTAGACCAATCAGAAAGCCTTCAGGCATCGGTAAATACTGGCGGTACGTTAAATAGTGAGAGCGGTTTAAGTGACCGCACAGCTAGTCCAGAGTTGCAAAGCAGTCCTGTGAGTCCAGACCAATCAGAAAACCTTCAGGCATCGGCAAGTGGTGGTTCTATTGTTGCTGAGCCTAGTCTAAAACCTGACACAAGCGGTGATAATGTGCAGACTCAATCACAGTTAATTGCTTCTAATTCTTCTCAGAAAGGTGAGTCTTTTGAACAATCTAACTCAGATGAAAGTTCAGTTGTGAACAACTCTAGTTCTGAGAACCTAAGTTTTAATGAAACAAACGCTGGTGAAGCAGCGATGGTTAGCAATAGAGAAAATTCAATTGAAGAGAGAAGCCCTTCTGGCCTACATCCTGTAGCTGGTGGTGAAGTCACTAGGACCGAGTCACAAGAGGTTGGATTAAGGCAAGTTCTTGATAATACAGAAATGAGCAATGATGCATTATTAAAAGCGGAAAATATCTTGTCTCTAGGTACAAATTCCAATTTGAGCTCATTTACAAAGGAAGAAAAAGCAGAGCTATTAGATTTGGCTGACAATCTAGAGGCAAATAATTACATAGCTGAATCATTACGAATCAAAAGAACGTTGGAGAGCTAACATTGACGATGACATTAGAGCAAGAATCAGCAGCTAACGATGTTAATAATCACTCTTTGATTCTTGCTACAGCAGGTAGTGGTAAAACAAAAACATTAATTGAAAAAGTAAAAAACGTACTAAAAAAATCATATGACAGGAAGGTTATTCTCGTTACATTTACAAATGCGGCCGTCAACGAAATGCAAGAAAGGTTGGAAATAGCTCTTCCACAATCATCAATAAATAGAGTTTCTGTAACTACATTTCACAGGCAGTTTCTTAACCAAACAAAGAAACTCATGCAAGGTAAGCTACTAATTGGAGCAACATACTTCAACTTTATTGAGAGGTTGAAGAATTACATCGAAAATGAGCACCTACTACCGGAGTTAAAAGTAACATTCAATGACATTACGAGCATTTTGAATGATCAGCCATTAGATGAAAAAAAAGGGTTTGATAAAGACGCTGTTAAGCTAGTTAAAGAATGTTATCAAGAGTTAAAGATAAAGAACCACCTTTATGACTTAGATGACGCAACCAGGCGCGCGGTAGAAGGAACTTTAAGTGGGGAAATACAGCTATTAAATTGTACAGACCTAATGATTGATGAGTTTCAAGACACAGATTTACTACAATATGAGTGGATTGCCCTGCAGGGGCGCGGAGGGATTAATCTAACACCTGTTGGAGATGATGATCAAAGTATCTACTCATGGAGAGGCGCTAGAAGTTATGAAACAATGCTTAAGTTTAAAGATGAATTTAAACCCAATATTCATATGCTTGCAAAGTGTTTTAGATGTAGACCTGAAATAATAGATGCCAGTAAAAATCTAATAGAATTTAATAAAGATAGAATTCCCAAAGGTATGGTTTCGGGGAAGGAAATTGGTGGCACTGTTAAAACATACATACATAAATTTAAAAAAAGTATGCTGTTAACATTTTTGGAGAACTACAGTAAATATGATGGTGAGTGGGCGATCCTAAGCAGAACTAATGTTGCATTGGACTCAATAGAAGAGTTTCTGATAGAACATGAAGTAGCGTATTCAAGAAACAATCAAACAAGTATTTTTAAAACAAGCGCTGGTGATTTTGTAATTAAACTGTGTTCTTATCTTTTAAATAAGTTTGTACACTACCATTTGTCAGAAGTTTTAGGGTACTTAAAAGAGGATGAGAACCTAATTCCTTTAATTTCTGAAAGTATCAAGAGTAATTCTGATATTGAGTCATATCTAAATAATTATGGTCAATCAATTAATGGAACGGCTTTTGAAATGTTCTATTCAAATTATTATTTATTTGAAAATACTCATGATTCTAAAGAGATAAACACCAGAATTGATTTGTTGATTGATTTCATCATAGAGCGCCGCTCAAAAGGCGACAAGCTGAATAAATGCGCTGTTGAAACATTACTTCTTGAAGGGCTCAAGACCAAAACAGGCTCTTGGTTCGAAAGAATTAAGCTTTACTCAGATAAAATTAAAGAGCAAAACAGCAAATCTGAAATTGATAAATCAGTAGTAACTTTAACCACATACCATGGCTCTAAAGGCCTAGAGTGGACTAATGTGGCTATTTTTGATGTTATCCATGAAACAATGCCAAATATGCAGTCACCAATCGATGAGGAAAGACGTTTGCTGTTTGTTGGGATGACACGCGCTGAGCAACGGTTATTTATTCATAGCTACTTAAATAAGGCTGATATTGATGATTTAAAGGATGTGGGTGAATTGGCACTATTCAAAAAAGATTACGAATATAGCCCGCCAATAACATCAGATATTAATGATGTTTGTTTTCCAAGCGAGTTTATCGAAGAGATTTACTACACTAACGATTAATCAAATGTTGTTTGACTTATTTCTGGAAATTTAATCTTTTGTATTGTTGACTAAAAATTTATAAGCAATTATATTGATTATAACCCTAAAGGTTCAGCCTTTAGGGTTAATCAATCAACACAGACTATCAACGTCACAACCACTCTTCTGAGTCATTATCGGAATACAAATTTCCAATAATGATTTCTCAATCCACTTTACCTTTTAGGTCTTTGATTTTTGCACTATGCATAATTATGCCTATTGGTATTTAAAGTGGCTTCTAGCTGTTGAAGTTAAATCTCAGCGTTAATACCTTCTTGGTATTAAGACGGTTGAAGTGATTCTTTCACAAATACCTAACCAATTCCTATACGGGATACTCTTCTGTATAGGAATCGAAATCTCATTCGATGCGACCGCTATACAGATCTACTTATTTTTAGTTCTGCGTTTTCGGTCAAATGCATTGGAGGAGATTATGGATATCATTCTTATATTACTGGCGTGCACATATGTTGCAATCAAAATTCACAGCATTATCGTTAAGCCAATTCTATCAATAGCTAGTTCAAGCTGGGGTTAATTTGAATAAACTAATTCCAACCTACTCGGGCTACAACAATCACAATCAGTTAAAGATTCAGAGTGTATATTGCATTGTATATGACAGGTTAACGTTAAAAGTTTTAGCAACAGCTGAAACACATAACGAGGCCAGTCAAATAGCAACTGAGATATTCAACAAAGACAAAGTATTCGCTGTTCCCGGTGAAATTAGGTTTTCAGATGAGAGTATTTCACATAGTAATATTCTTGGAATGAACCTTGTTAATTTTGAATTCTTTGTTGAAGCAAATATGAGTCATCCACTGATTAAATCAACTTTCACAGGCGAGCATTAGCTCCCTGTGAATTTCCTTACTGGTTATACCTATGCAGCTTGAAGCAGGATGCTTAGGTATAACCAATAAGGAGAAACCTATGTTTGAAGATTCCGCTTTTCATATTTTCGACAAATCAACATCAACACTTACATTATTCACGGGTGAGATAAAACAGATTGATGTTAATCATTTAGACAAACCAGACTACCTATCAGCTGTAAAGCAAAAGGCCATTTCTAGTGGCTTAATTGGCGAAAGCGATTTTGTATGTGAATGGGATGTTTAACAGATAGTAGGGTAAACCTTACTCTCTGAATGGGCTTTATATATTAGAGTTTATTCAAAGGGTTACGGTGAATATTGCCGTTATTTTTGATTAAGTCGCGCGATATTTTCTTTATGTAATTATATCTACATCAGTTGTGATGATTTTATAACTTTATAGAAGGCTTATATATGCGTACTGCAAAAGATAATTCAGCAAGGCTTGGTGGTAGAGTCGCGAGTCTTGATATCAGAAATGGTCAAGATGGGTATTTTGGTACTGTGACAATTGCTTGTGATGACGGCTACTTTAAGAAGTCAAACGAACCTAACGGACAAAGTGAGTGGGTTGACAGAACTTACTTTTTTGATGTCAAAGTGGATAGTCGGTTTTTAAAGAATTTTAAACCAGCTATTGAAGTAGGGGACGAAGTAACTTTAAGAGGAAAACTTGTTCAAGAAAAGTGGACTGATAATGGTGGGCAAAACCGCTCTTCAACAAAGATTAAAGCTATCGAGCTAATTCAACATCTTAGAAAAGTTGAAGTGGAATGTTTAAAAGCCTCTGGCTTAATTGGCAATCAGAACCAACAAAATGGTCACCCACAACAAAATAGTTCTTCAAACTACCAAAGTGCGCCTCAGCATCATAGTCAACAGCAAAATAATGCACAAAACTATCAGCGCAGCCAGCAAGACCAGAGCGCACCAATACACTATCCGCAATCGCAGGGCGGTTTTGCTCCTAAACCTCAACCAGGAGGGTATGGCGGTAGTCAACAATAACAAGCTAGATAAGGTTTCCTAGCCTAGGAATTTGCATGACAAGGATGTTACTTTTGTTTTTTCTAATATTCATAATACCTTTTCGCTTCTCGCGAATAACTCTGCTATGGCAGTTAAAGTTGAATATTAGTTACGCACTCTCAACATCAAGTTGAAAAGCAAAAATCTATTTTGTGAGTGCACACCAAGCAACTTCGTTGCTTGTCTTAATCTCTGAGGGTTTAACCTTCACAGGTTAGTCCTTCAGCTTTTTAACTTGGAGGAGCTTATGAATAACAAGTCAATCGGCGCATATCTACGTCGTCGTGAGCGCAAATTAATTAAACGAGCAAAACGTAATAGATCTAACAAGTTAGCTATTCGCGCAAGCCGTTTATATCAAGAGTCAAACCGCGTTTTCCACGGTTAACTTCTAACTCAACCTATCTACCAACCCAGCAAGGGAATTTTCCCTTGCTGGGGATGTTCCCTTTAAAAATCTCTTTGGAGGAGAACATCATGGCTAGACCAAAAAAGGCCATAACCAAAGCTCAAATAAATGCAGAACTTGAAAGAAAGAAGCAGTTTAAACCGAAGCGAAAAACTGATCACTTTCTGTCAGTAAATGCAGAATATACGTGCCATTCGTTAGACGAAGATATCATAACAGCTCACCGAGTTGGTAAAGTTGCCCTTGGGCAGGATGTATTTTTTAGTTTAATGGATGATTGTTTGGATGCTGCAAGAGGTGAATATTACATTCATTGGTCAGACGAGAACATTAAGGCGTTATGGGAAAGTATTTTGTATCGTTCACTTGGTATGCTTCGATATGCTAAAGCGAATTCAGAGATACTAAACGACGAACTTGAATGGATTTGCTCTGCAAATTTTGATTATGTATGCCAGTCTCTAGATTTAGATGCTTGTTTAATTAGAATTGCAGTACCACAGATCTTACAACAGTATAATCAACTTAATGAAATACTTGTAACTAACAAATACGCTAAAGCTCTTTGTGAATACAAGCACTTCATCTTAAATGGTAGCAATTGCTCATCGTCTAACTCTCATCTTTATAGTGACTTAGAAGGGCCAGACATCCCTCCTTGGCATGATCTAAAGTTTTAGGAGTTGATAATGGAAATTTATCCTACTCATGAGTCTAATACTTGGATTCTACTTGATGATAATGTTACTGAGCGAAAACTGCTATTAGGTCAGAGTGATGAAGGCTATCACTTTGGTCATATTGATGGTTGGCCAGACTCAGTTGAAGTTTGGAATTCTACCAGTTATGCAACTGAGGAATTAGCAGCAGAGGCTCAAGTGAATTTTATGCTAGACCTTGCAGTTGAGGATGAAACAGAAGCAGCATTTGAATATTGTTCTGTTCTAGACTTACCAAACCTTCATCTTTATGAAAAAAGTTATATAGACTTTTTAGAAGTACCATTTTAAATATTAAGAAATCAAACCCATCAAGGGACACTACACCCTTGACGGGATAAGTGTCCCTCAAAAATCTATTTGGAGGAGACACAATATGAATACTCAAGCACAATCAAACGTATCTACAATTAAACCTGCAACTAAAATTGATTATAACGAAATGATAGAAGTTGATGCTCATGAGCGTTTTCCTGAAATCTTCGACCCTAATCAATACAAGATTAAAATTCGTAAACACCGCCACCCAAATTGTCAAAAAGCTGACATGCATTATACGCCTGATGAAGCAACTCTTCGTAAAGCGTTAGCATGGTGGCTTGCGCCCGCTCAACCGAAGCCTCTTGGCTTGGTGGGTGAAACAGGTACAGGTAAAACGGAGTTATTACTATTCATTGCAGATCGCTTTAATGAGCCTGTTTTTATTGAAAAAGTAACCGTAGCCATGAGTGGTGAGCGTTTAGAGGGTGGTTATGAATTAATTGTTAATGGAAAAGGTCATAATGTCACTCGCAAGCGATACAGCCAAGCTGCATGCGGATACAAATACGGTGGTTTAGTTATCT
The DNA here is from genome assembly GCF_020966275.1 of Pseudoalteromonas sp. MB41. Taxonomy (NCBI): domain Bacteria; kingdom Pseudomonadati; phylum Pseudomonadota; class Gammaproteobacteria; order Alteromonadales; family Pseudoalteromonadaceae; genus Pseudoalteromonas; species Pseudoalteromonas sp. MB41. The sequence continues at coordinate 14,548 of NZ_JAJJZF010000031.1, forward strand.
TAGATGAAGTTGATAAAGCTAATGAAGATTTATCAACATCGCTTCATTTGTTTGTTGAAGGCAAACCTTGGACACTTAGTGTTTTCGGTGAAACCATAAACAAACATGCTAACTGTCGAATAGCTGCTACAGCTAATACTACCGGTGGTGGTGATAGTGATAGGTATATTACTTCACAACGTTTAGACCAAGCATTACGTTCACGTTTTGGTTGGTTAAAAACTAAATATCCAAGCAAAGCAGTTGAGTTGGAAATTTTGGAAAAGAACTTTCCGAAACTAACATTGCCGATTCGCAAGCTTATGGTACAAACAGCTGACTCTTTAAGAACAGCTGCATTAGGTAAAGACCACGATGGCAACATCGATAATGGATTAGGGTGTGTTTTTTCAACACGAACTTTAGTCCACTGGGGTTTTTACATGATGACATTTGGTGCCAATCGTTCTCCATATGAGTCATTTGAATTTTCGTTCTTAGGTTCCATTGATAATGATGAAATTGAAGAGGTTAATTCTGTTGTTCAACGAGTATGGGGTGATGAAATTAATAAACCACTTGGCGAGTTAATTCAAAAAAAGTAACTACCTCAAACACTAACACATCTTCTAACTCGGCTAACTTAAAAGTTGAGAGAGGGGACACAGTGTTTGAGTGCTTTGAAGTTGAAAATGGTCGTTTTGTTGGTTTTAGCTACCAACCATCAAATGGTAAATACCTCCGTATTGAAGGGGGTAAAGACCCACTTAAAATTGACGATGTAAGAGACATTAAAGCTATGAGTATGTCTGAGTTAATTCAGGCAACCGATAAGATTGATTACATTAGGAACGGCAATCCTTATTTTCTTATTCATTCGGATGAGAAAATGAAGAACTGTGACTTTGTAAACTGTCGAGCTCAAGTTATGTTCAATGCTCAAGGTAACCTGAAATGCAATAACCCGTTTGATGTTTATCATCATGCCGGTGAAGGAAAATATTGGGCTATAACATCATTCCAAAATACGACATATGTGTTGTTCAAGAATGATAATACTGAATGGAAATGGGTTTTTATGTCTGTAAACGGTGAGAGAAATGCTCTTGCCAAAAATAAAGAACAAAGAGGTTATTCACTTATGGGAATAGGCCACTTTAATCAAAATACATGGGATATTGAAGTGATGTAACAAATCGCAGGTCCTATTAATCAACCAACCCTTTGGGGAGTACTTTCCCCAACAGGGAAGTCTCCCCTTTTTTTATCAAATTGGAGGAGACAACATGTCTTTATCAAACGAAGCAATCGCAAACGGCAAAGAGTTAGCAGAACAAAACACTTCACTTAAAAATGGAGCATGTTTGTTAGGCTGGCAATTAAGATCGCCATGTGGTGAATCAACTTTACCGAACGCAAAGATAGAACTAGATGGTCAGAAAGTATCATCTAATCAAATCAAGGGGAGTAAATTACAGTGGTTTCCTAGAAGCAAGCTGAAGCTTACAACGAAGTACAACAACCGGCTTACACGAACTTTTAATAGTTATGGTGTTAAGTATGGAGACTTTACGGTTGTCCCAACGACCAGGTTAGATGAGCTTAAGTCAGAGCTTGATGGAATAAAGCGTGATTGGCAAGATGAAGTATCAGTATTAATTGCTGAATATGATATTTCAGTTAATCAACATATGGCTGAAAATTCAGATATCGCTGCACTGATCTATAAATACGCTTTATCTCAGGTTGAGTTCCAATCAAAATTCAAACTGTCGTTTACAAAGCCTTTGGCTATGAAAGCGCTTTTTGATGATGATGAAGACGATATCAAAAACGATGTTGCAGAAACTCTTTGGCAAGAAATCGCTAAAGAAGCAGGCAGTGTATATAAAACAAACTGGTTTAAAGACAAAACGCCAGTTAATCGCGTAAGCCAAAAAGTACGTTCACCATTTAGAAGAATGATGAATAAACTTATTGATTTATCATTTGTAGATAATGGTATTGAAAACGTGGTTAGTACAATACAGGAGGTTTTAAATAACTTACCTTCTAGTGGCTACATTGAAGGTCATTCATTTTCAGAGTTAACCAACTGGTTACTCGTAATGAGTAATGAAGACACACTTCGCCTTCATGCTGAAGGAAAACCTCAATATAGTGCAACACCAGAGCCGGAAGTAATTACACATGAGGATACCGACGTAGCGAGCCTTTTCGTTTCAGGTAAATCTAGTGAAACTGCTTCTGAGAGTTCAATCATTTTAGAAACAGCTGATCAAGAAAATTCATTTGAATTTGACCTAGCGCCTAAAGAAGAAACCGTTTTTTTCGAGCCCGCTGAGCGTAACAACTCTTTAGGTGATTTTGGATTTAATTGGTAACAAATTAAGGAAGCAATCTAGCTTCCTTTAATTCTAAACCCACAGGGGATACTCACCCCTTGTGGGTGTATCCCCCTCTTAAACATTTCTGGAGGAGATGCAAATGAATAAATCAAAACTATTAAAACGATTTAGAATGCTTTCAAGAGTAATGAGTAACCGTGGTGACATTACGATTAACTTAACTGGTAACAGATGCTATACAGATTACAACAGCATTACTTTACCCGTAGGTGATCTTGAAAACCCCGATTATCTCGAACTTTTGGAAGGCGCTATTGATCATGAAGTAGGCCATCTACGATGGACCGATAGAACATGGACAGCTAAGTCGTATGAAAAAGGGGTATTTTTCAATGCTATTAGAAATGGCATTGAGGATATTCGTATGGAAAGAATGGTTTGTCTGGAGTGGCCGGGCGCCATCTTAAATTTATCTAAGATGGTTACTCAAGGTATTAAAAAGGGATGGTTCAGTAAACCAACTGATAGGTTCCCACCTTCATTACTGCTGCAAGCTGTAGTTGTATATTATGGTCGATATAAAATTAACAACCAAGTACAACTAAAGGAGTTCTGTGAAATTGCATTAGCTTTATTAACTGATTGTATTGGCCAAAAACCAGTACAAGATTTAATTTTGTTATTGGATACGATACCAACGCTTCAATCTAACCAACATAGTTATGAACTTACAGAACAGATCATTCAATTACTTAAAAAAATAGAGTTTGAACCGGGCGATAGCCAAGGTGATGACTCAGGCGATAGCCAAGGTCAAAACTCAAATGTTAGCCAGCAAGTTATTAATTTTGTAAATGAATGCCTAAATGCCGATGAAAGTCAGCTCATGGCAGATTTGCATGAACAAGTTAATAACGAGCTAGAGAAAATGGCCGATGAAGTAAGATCAAGTAATGATATGGAGCAACTAATTCAATTCAATGCTCCTTTAATATCAAAAAATGATCGTGGCACAGTTGGTACTGCAACGCTAAACCAAGCTAAGAGACTTTCAACACCTATAAGTCGAGAACTCCATAAAATAATTTATGGGTTAGACCGAAAAAGTGTGAATTTTTCTAAGCAAGGTAGAACTGTTGAGGCAAATAGACTTGCTGGAGTAAAAGCTGGTAATTTTAATGTTTTTAAATCAGAAAGAATTACTAAAGCTCCAACAATGGCGATATCAGTTCTCGTAGACAGGTCTAGTTCAATGAGTGCTGATGATATGAATGGTGTTAATACTTCTGCGCTTGCAATTAACTTAGCAATAGATAAGTTGAAAGGCGTAAATAGTGAATGCATATATTTCAGTGCCGGTGACCTATATGAAGCAAAATGCTTTAAATCAACAACTAAAGCCGTTAAAGACAACTTTAGAGTCAGTAGTAGAGGCGGAACACATACAGGGTTAAGCCTTTATTCTGTAATTCGTAGGCTTTCACTACGTGTAGAGCAAAAGAAAGTTGTTTTTATCATTACTGATGGCCAAGCAAGCGATCTAAAGTATTTAGAAAAGTCGATTAAAATGTCGGAACTTCTAGGTATTCAAATTGTATGCATTGGTATAAACACAGGAATGCTTTATGGCTTTGAGAATCAGGAATTACTCAACATTCAAACCGTTGAAGAGTTACCTTCAATTCTAAAACAAGTAATTAAAAATAAATTAATTGCTTAACCAAGTAATGCGCCCTTTTGGACGCATTTTAAAGCAAACACAATGTTTTAAAATGCGGCTATAAGCCAAATAGATTTTCTGCTTTTATCTTAATTTACTGATGGCACCTTGCTATCAAATTTACCGTAAGGTAATTAATTTTGATAAAGCATAAAAGCTACTCAAATCCTTGTATTTGTGTAGAACAAGTATCGACGTCTCGTTGTTACTTTGGGTTTAACCCTAGACTTAGCATAAGCGAGTTCAGCTTGCTTGTGTTCAACAAACTTAAATCAACCCATAGGGGATTATTATCCTCTGGGTAATTGTCTCCGCTTAATGTTTCTTTGGAGGAGACAATGACTATTTCTAACTTAAAACTAAATGAAGTAACTGGTAAATATATAATCACGTCTGAGCTTAGCTCTGATGAAATTATTGAAACAGCCAAGAAGCTTCTAAACAATAGGTTGAGAAGAGGAGCTATTTTTAATAGTCCTACTCAAGTAACTGATTATCTTGAAGTCCATTTGAAGGGGTTAGAGCATGAGGTTTTTTACATGCTTTACCTTGATAACCAAAATAGACTAATAGACAAAGAAATACTTTTTACCGGAACGATAAATGCTGCAAGTGTTTATCCCCGGGAGATTGTAAAAAGTGTACTAAAAAAGAATGCATCTTCTGTCATTTTAGCGCACAACCACCCATCAGGTATTGCCGAACCATCGCAAGCAGACAAGCTAATAACCACTAAGATCCAACATGCACTCAATCATATTGATGTACAAGTGTTAGATCACATCATTATTGGCGAAAATACTGTCTCTTTTGCTGAGCGCGGTCTTATCTAACTCAAATTAAAACCATTCCTTGTGGGGATACTTCCCATAAGGGGCGTATCCCCTTTTTTGTACTCTTTGGAGGAGATACGCATGAATAATTCAATTAAAAAGGCAATTATGCCAATCCCATCGTCAATACCTAACACAGAAGTGAGAGAGGTACATATTGGCGATAAAACGATTCTTTCATTACGTGCTAAGTGGGGACCTTTATTTGAAGGTCAACAACGAGCTCAAGCTCAAGGCTAAACGTATGAGTTAGCCTTAGGGCTAACTCTTCTTTTTATTCGAGGCGACCACCTAAAGCGCCTTGTATTCAGGACGCTTTAGGGTCGTCTTGAGGAATAGGAGAATTGTAATGATTGAATCAAAAATAGATAAAGTACTCGCTTTAGTTGAGTCAAATGGCGGGTGGTCTTCTGTCTACTCAGCCTACCCAGGACTTAATGAAGCAGTTTCAAAATCAAATAACCACGGTGGTTCACCACAAGTACCATGCCCAAAAACTGGAAACGGAAGAACTAAGTTTCGCCTTTTCCGCGATTGGGTTGATACCGGTGGCGCATACCATAACGATGTAGGTGCTTTACCCGGTGGAATAGATGTAATTGCGTTTATGGAGAGTTGCTCAAAAAGCGACGCTTTAAACAAAATAATCGATATCTGTGGTGGTGACTTATCAAGCATCTCGCGCGAATACGTTAAAAATGTGAAAGCTTCACAGCCAAAAGGTATTAACGATGATGAAAAAGCAAAACGAGTTGCAAAACTTGAGAAGCTATTTCAACACGCTATTCCTGCAGCTCATGATCAATCTGGTCGGATACAAGCTTACTTGAACAGCCGTGGACTTAAAACTGATGCGAAAACTTTACCGTATACACTTGGGTATGCTGATGAGCTTTGGTGGGGAGGTGGTCAGTCTAAACCTAAGAAACTTCATGGTTTACTAGGTTCAATGACTGATCCAGATGGTAATCGGATCACGATTCATCGAATTTTCCTTAACAAGCAAGGCTTAAAAGCAGATGTACCTAATGCGAAGATGTTAATGCCTCCGCCCAGCTATATTGGTGGATGTTCAATTAAAATTGACTCACCAGTAACTGAAGGTGATAACACCTTTATTGGCGTATGTGAGGGAATTGAAACTGCATTAGCTGTTCGTGAGGCTACAGGTTGTCCTATGTGGTCATGCTATTCGGACACATTACTAAAAATGGTAAAAATTCCAGATAGTGTGACTTCAGTATTAATTTTTGCTGATAAGGATGCATCTGGAGCAGGTCAAGAAAAAGCAGAAGCATTAGCTGCGAGGCTACGTAGAGAAGGAAAGTTTGTTGATATTTATATGCCACCTTTAGATATACCTAATGGTAGCAAAAGTATGGACTGGCTGGACACTTACAACTTAGCAGGCCCTAGTGCTTTTCCATTTCGCTTACCTGTTGACATCTCTGTTAATGCTGGGGGCAAATGATTAGCGTTTCTGGTCAAGTTTACAAAGACACAAATGGAACACTATTGCAGACTTTAGAGCTGAATAGTGTTGCCCCTACATCTAACTGTAAATCAGGATTTTGTGGGGCATGTCGCATCAAATTACTAAAAGGTGATGTCGAATATATCGATGAACCAATTGGCTTTAAAAATGAAGGTGAAATATTACCTTGCGTTTGTAAACCAAAAGGTGACATTGAGGTTGAAGTAACCTTTTAGATTATTACAACCAACCCATGCGGGGAGCCCCTCAGGGGAGCCTCCCCCCTGTTCTTTGGTAGTAATGAGTCAACATCATATAGAAATGGCAAAAGTTAGTGGTTCTCAGTTACGTCATTTTGCAGCAGAAAGATCCTTGGGGATTATCCCCTTAAGGGTGTGCTCTCTCAAATTTACTTTTGAGAGATTTAAATGAATTGCTTACGAAAAAATGCTAAATAAGATCATGGTTGAACTTATCTTATTAGAAATAATTGTTGGCTATATTCTGGAACACTTTGTTAGTGCTGTTGGGATATGTTTGGCCCGTGTGCTTTCGACAACAAAACATTCTACGAAATTAAAATTTATGGGTTTATAAAGTTTTGTGTGTGTTGGCACCTATTCTGGTAGGTTTCTATATAACTTTAAAATGGTTCCGAGGAGGGCGAACAAGATGAATGAAATACAAGCTATTGGTTTGATATTTTTCATTATTGATAATGTAGTTTTTTTCGGTAGTTACTTAGGGATGCACCACCGATTAAGCAAAAAATAAAAAAGACCGTTTTACGGTCTTTTTTGGGTCATAATTTTAAGTTAGATGGTTTTGTAAGGAGCAGCTTAGCCCAAGTTACTTGTTCGAAATTTAATTTTTGAGGGAGTAACTTATATACTGAGCATTAAAGCATCATTCAAAAATGGCAGCGACCCTGTGTGCACGTTGTTATTTCTAAATTGTTTCTGCCCCAAAATAAGTTAGGTTAAATGCTCTAACTGCTGCTTTGAGCAATCAAGAAACGGTCCAAGCCCTATACATTGAATGATAAGTTAACGCATCTTTAATAATAGCTAGAAAATTTTGCTTAATGGGCTTACAACACCGTTTGCTCCTTGTTGTAAAACATGGGTGTAAATCTGTGTGGTTTTGACATCAGAATGGCCCAATTGTGCTTGAACGGTGCGAATATCGGCGCCACTTTGCAATAGGTGCGTTGCAAATGAATGGCGCAAGGTATGAGGCGTAATAACCTTTGTAATATTGGTTTGCTTTAATGCTTTTTTAATCGCTTTTCTAACACATGTAGGGTGGAAATGGTGGCGACGTATCTCGCCAGTTTCTGGGTCATCACTTAATTTGTAGGAAGGAAATAAGTATTGCCACGCTAGTGATTTATTAGCTGAGGGATATTTACGAGTTAAAGCGTTAGGCATCCACACACCTGCGTATCGCTTGTTTTGTAAATCTAATCTTAAATATTCTTCAACTTGCAAAATTTGATTTCTAAGTAATGGGATCAACTCCGTTGCAAGAGTAACTATACGATGCTTGTTGCCTTTTCCGTTCCAAATTTGAATGCATTTGTAATCAAAATCAATGTCCTTTACTCGCAATTGCACCGCTTCCATCACACGCAAACCACTTCCATACATTAACCCCGTGATTAAGTAATATCGCTTGGAAAGATGACTCATCAATTGCTTTACTTCATCAGGCGTCATCACTACAGGCAGCTTGGGTTGTCGATTACTTCGTGCAAAATTCAAGTTTAAAGAAAGCTCATTTTTGACAATATGTTTATATAAAAAAGCCAGCGCATTTAAAGCTGCACTTTGTGTTCTAGGTGACATATTACGTTTTAATACAATATGGTCTAAAAACGCTTTGACTTCTGCATCTCTCATTGAGCTTGGGTGACGTTTGTTGTGAAAGTGAATAAATTTTGCGATCCAACCTAAATAAGCATTAATTGTTCTTAATGAATACTGACGAGTGAGCATATAGTCTGCAATGTAGTTTAAATAAGGAGAGCGAGTTTTCATTTTCATTCCTTTGAAATGAAACTGTATATATATACAGTTTTAGCTCAGTCGCTCGTATAGTCAAGAAAACGACCCAATCGCTCGTTTTTATCCTGAGGTAAAAGCGAGAACTCCTAAATTTTAATAACACTGGTAATTAGTTAACAAGTTTGTTAGAAATAATCTAATAAGAAAAACGAGCTACGCTGTGGTAGAAAAACGCGCGATTAGCTCGCTATAAACATGTTAGGTGCCCAAGGAAGACTTTTGAATTCAATAAAAATTTTAGCTATTTCTACTTTGATATCCCTGACTGGATGCACCACCGGTCAACTTTATTATGTTGATGCCCAAGGTAATAATATACTCGGTTGTGACGTTGAGTTCGTTGGTTTACCAAGCGTCGATAAATACGCTGTTGAATACGCACTGAGCTTATGTGCAAAAAGTATTGTTAAAAAAGGTAACACAATAAACGACACTCATCTGCTATCAGTTGATACATCTATACCCGATGCTCCATGCGGTAAAGCTTGGACGCATCCCATCGCGAAGAAGCAGTTTAAAGATGGTTACCTTTCAAGCAAAGAATATGGCTATATTGTCGCGCACATTGATTTAGGGATGGCAGTTTTAAATGAGTGCACCTAACAAAAAAATTAAGTCACTCACTTCGTTCGCTGGGACGCATACACGTGGGCTGCTTCGCATTATAGCCCACATGTATGCGCCCCTTATTTAAAAGTTATATGACTCAAGGATGACGAAGAATGCATTTGCCTTTAAAAGATTTGGAAAAGGAACATTCAATACCGGAAGTATGGAAAGACTCCATTTGCAAAGTGGTTATTCAATTAACCAAAGATAATTTTGAACTCCACAATGTCTCGGAATACATCACTCTTCAATCTAGCGATTTGGCCGAGTTTAATAGAGAAAATGTTCTTGAATATGGTTGTTGTCTAAAGGCGTTATCTACTGAATGTTGGGAACGTTCATGCTATCAATGGCAAGGTGATTATTGGGATTTAATCATCGATTTATGTACTGTAGAAGAAGGCGTTAGTGATCTCGTTCTGAAAGGTCGAATTTATCCCATAGTTTCAGGCTACAAATATGAGTTTGGCATGGTATATGTTCCGTAGTTTTATTAGGCCGTCACATAACAAACGCATTAACACTCGCTTTGCTCGCTAGGGACAAATACACGTAGGCTCCCCTCGTGTTGCTCGGTAGTTTAGCCTACGTATATTTGCCCATTATGCGGGCGTTAGGCGCTACCACCAATAAAGGACAATCATGGAAAAAAGATATCAGGTGTTTGTTAGTTCAACTTATGCGGATTTGAAAGATGAAAGACAGCATGTGCTACAAGCACTTATGGAAATGGACTGTATCCCAGCAGGAATGGAATTGTTCCCAGCCGCTGATGAAGAACAATGGGAGTTCATTAAGAAAATCATCGATGATTGCGATTACTACCTTCTTATAATTGGCGGGCGTTATGGCTCTGTAACTCCTGACGGTATTAGCTACACAGAAAAAGAGGTCGATTACGCGGTTGAAAATGGATTAAAGGTTGTAGCATTAATACACGGATCTCCAGACGATATTCCTTTCGGTAAATCAGAAAAAGATCCGGAGTTACGGGACAAGTTACTAAGTTTCAAAGATAAAGTAATGGATGGGAGATTAGTAAAATTTTGGAGCACTGCACAAGAGCTACCTGGCTTGGTTGCATTAAGTCTTACTAAGACCATTAAAATGTACCCAGCTGTAGGCTGGGTCCGTGCTAATAATGTTGCGAACGAAGATATTCTCAGTGAGATCAATGAATTAAGAAAGCTTAATGCATCACTCCAAACTTCTTTATCTAAAGCTGAAGCTCAACATAGACCCGCAGTAGAGGGAATGGCTGATCTGGACTCAGCTATCAAAGTTAGTGGCACGTATAAAACTCAAAATCCAGGATATAGCCCGAGAAGCCATGCCTTTACTTGTGAAATTACATGGCGAGAGTTATTTGCACTTATTTCACCATACCTAATAGAACATCCCAGCGATGCAGCTGTTAAATCTAAGTTAGCAGAAGCTCTGAAAGAAAAAGAAACGGGCAGCACTTCAGGGTATTCAGCAACAATAAACGACCAAGAATTCAAAACTATTAGTATTCAGCTTAAAGCTTATGGTCTAGTTAGCACTAGATATACACAAACCAACAAAGGTGGAATGGCGTTATTTTGGTCATTAACTCAAAAAGGTGAGCAACTAATGATAGAAAGTCGCGTCGTAAGAGAAGGCGCCTAACAAAGCAAAGCACTCGGACGCAGCAAAGCTGCGCCGGTGTTTGAGGCGTTACTGATTAAATACTCTAACGTGTTTTTGTCCAAAGATGAGTTTCTTATCTTATGGTCAAGATTGTCACTGCTCAAGCTCCCTAGTGTGATTTTTAATACTCAAATACTCAGTTGTAGCTCGATTGAGACTTGGTAGTAGCAATTATTTTGAACCTTTATTAAATTCACCCGTTCAACTCTTACACAAATTTAACTAGAAGAGTTTCTGTAGAACCCTTTTTAATACCAATAGGATCAATGCCTAAAGCCAAAGCCACCACCAGAAATAATGGGAGATGTAGGTTTAATTATTAAAAGCAGTGAATACACAGATTAATTTATAAGGCAGAATTCTAATCTTGATACTTTTTGATGCTATAGTAACAAATTCAACTAATAATCTTATTTTTTTGTTACTATAACAGCAATTTTATTCACCATCGGTGATGGCTTTTATATTGTCTCTTGATGAAATAACCTTCAATACCATTTCATATGTGACACAATAGTAACAAATAATGTCATTATTTATGCTATAATTGATACTATAGTGACATATTTGGAGGTGTGTATGTTATCCCTTTATACTGCTTATGATTTGCAGATGGATCTCAAAGAGTTTATCAAGTCAGCTCGAAAAAAAGACAAACTCAGTGTTCAGAAGTTAGCCGATCTGTCTGGCGTGCCTTATGCGACGATCCGAAAGTTTGAATCATCTGGTAACATCTCATTGCGTCAGTTTCTAATGCTTTATGAGACCGTCGGAGACTTGAAAAAAGTGAAAGAGCTGACAAAGTCGTGTGAGCCTGAATTCAAATCAATAGAGGATGTGCTACGACATGCTTAAATCTGCCCTAACCGTAAGGCGTAAGCTTAGCACCGGTGAAAAGGTGCTTGTCGGCAAGCTTGTTGAAAATAGTCAACAAAGCTTCTTTCAATTTGACGAGACGTATTTAAACGCTCACTCTACTTCTTTGGCCCCGTTCAATTTAAAAGCAGACACAAGCCTACAAGCTGCGCCTAGAAAACCGCATTATGGCATCCATGGAGTTTTTGCAGACAGCCTCCCTGATGGTTGGGGTCTTTATCTCATGGATCGTGTATTTAGGCAGAACAATCAGAACCCAAAAACAGTTACCGCTTTAGAGCGTTTGGCCTACCTAGGTGAGAGATGTATGGGGGCGTTGAGCTATGAGCCAGAGTTAGATTTACTTGATGAGTCCAAGGATTCAATTGATATTATTACCCTCGGTCGAGCTGCGATTGAAGAATTTGAAGGCACTGAGTCAGCTTTGCTTGAGCACTTGATGAAAACGGGTGGATCGGGTGGTGCTAGGCCAAAAATGAACGTTACGCGTTTAGCGAATGGTCAATATTCAACATTAGACGACGTACAAGGCACAAAGCTTATAGTAAAGCTTACATCAGAAAAGTTTGACTTGAAGCACTCTGAATCAATAGTTGAATATTGCTACATGCAAATTGCTCGTAATGTTGGCATCGAGGTTCCTGAGTTTGATTTAATTGATGCGGGTAATGGAAGATATTGGCTAGAGCAGGAGCGATTTGATTGCACAGAGCAAGGTGGTCGAATTCATATGATTTCTGCTTGTGGGTTATTAGATGCCCCTTTTCGAGAACCTTCTTTGGACTATGTGGATTTAGTAAAAGCTACGCGCATCATGTGCAGTGTTACAGAGTCTCAGAAGCTCATTAAGCGTTGCATGTTTAACTATTTAACTGTTAACCAAGATGATCATAGTAAGAACTTCAGTTTTCTTGCCAGTGACTCCGATGTTTGGACGCTATCACCTTTCTACGACATTGTTTACAGCCCAAGTCCTTACAAAGAGCATATGACGGCTTTTGGTGGTAATGGCCAAACACCAAAGAATGTACTAAATCAGCTAGCTGCTCAGTCGGGGTTGTCTTCAAAAAAAGCGATTATGACTATGGCTGAAGAAATATTTGAAGCAACGCGCTCGTTTAGGCATGAGGCCAAGCATTTAGGTTTGTCATCTAATCTAATCAATGAGATTGATAATGATATGATAGAAAAGTTTAAGGCGCTTTAAATACAGGATAATTAAAATTGTCATGCCTTATTTTGCAAATGTCAGATAAGTTGAGAGATCTATACTATTTTTAGTCTAAAATAGGAGCCGCCTGTTAAGGCCCATACCAAAAATATGAAAGCTGACTTATCTGACAAATTTCGGTGCCAGCTTCATCATAATTTAGCTTATATTTATGCTGAATTGGGCTAAACCAAAAGTTAACTGGTTTACCGTTTTCCACTTCCTTAAAAGCTATTTGAATTAAAATTTCTGACTCAACTTTAATCATTCAGATAACTCCAAAATCAAGGTTATAAAATTCACACTGATCTTCTGATGCTTCTTTTATTTCGGTATCTTCATTACTCACTTGGCGGTTATGTTGGCCTAGTACGATAATATTTGCAGGTGGTTCAATGATGTCATCTAGTTTTTTTAATGCTTCTTCAAGTTCTCCACCTTCTGTTGATACGTACTGTGAAGTAATTACGCAGCTAGCAAACTTATCGTTATTGGCCTCTTTGTAGTACTTAAAGAAATCAGAGTAATATGAAGTTAATCGGCTTTTTAAAACGGGTAAGATTGGATGGCTAATTACGCTATCCTGCATGTCCAGTGTTTTCAAGGCACGAAGAATTAATGCAAAACCAGCCCATTCAAGTGTATTGTTGAATACATCCATACCCCCAAATACTTTGTTTTGCCATGCATCAAAAGCAGAGTGCATTTCATACTCATCCATATACCAAACTTTGCTTGTACCATTTTCAAACTCTAATAATAAATAGCAACCAGAGTATGAAGCCTCCTGAGTGCTATCGCCTTTAACGTGAGATACTTTGTTTGAGCTAACATCAATTGAAAATTTATCGTTGTCATAAACCACTGCAAGTTCATAGCTTTTTACAATACCTTGAGTTTCAAGGTAGGCAATTACATTATCTGTATTTAGTGCAGGAAACAGACAATATGCAGTAGTGTAGGGATGTTTCCTAACTCTTATGTTTACTAGGTTAAGCAGCTCAGGACTCAGAGAGCCGATCAAAATATCCACATCTTTAATTGTCGCAATAACGTCATCTAGGGCGCACTCTTTAATCAAAGCGGAATAATGAGAATGTGAAGCCAAGTTGAACAATGTTTCCCACTGTTTAATATTGTCTGAAGCAGATTTGATTAGCTTTTCAATTTGAACTGATAACATTAGTACGCCTCACGTGAATAAGCACTTTCGAATTGTTCTTCATAAGCTTGCTGATTGGAGCTGTGCTGACAATCTTGATCATCAAACAACATTGGGTCATTCATAACACTATCTCTATAAATACAAGGGCAGAGGGTCTTCCAGTGACGTTTAATAAGGGTTTTCTCCCTCATTTGATCCACATGCACTGAAAGCCACGCTTCATTGCCCATCACCTTACCTTGCTCTTCAATAGCTAAAATTTCTTCAGGAGGCATAACTGTAGTCTTAAAAGAACCATCAATTAGCTCAGTTTGACAATAGCCACCGGCTAATTGTCCACGCATTGCTTTAGATAGAACGGTTGTAGTGTGGGTAACTTTTGAATTTACACCGTTGTATTGGAAAGTGTCTTTTTCATAAAAAACATTCGCATTAATTTGTTTTACTTTTCCAGAACGGTAAGCAAGTTTAAGAATTCCCTTGTAGCCTAATCCTAATTGAGTCACATATTGGCCTGATGATTCACTATACTCAGTTTTTAAAAAGCAAAGCTGCTCAGTAGGGCAAAGTGAAAGGCCTATTTTTGCAGCTTTTAAAAATGAACTGATTACGGACTCAACTGGAGTGTACGGGAAGCTGTATTCTACGTTTAATCCAGACATAACGATTTGATAGACGTAGTTTAGCTCTGTATTAAAGTCAAGCTTATAACCATTTTCGGAAAGATAAGCATCAAACTGGCCTTTGCATGCTGTTAATTTTCCATACAATAAATTTTGATATTCTTGAAGTGATAAACTCATAACGCTCACCGTTGAACTTGGATATGTAATTAGAATATTTGATTTAAAAAATCGCGCTTATTACCAGTCAATAACAACGACCTCATCGTTTTTGGTGTATCCATACCAGTTTTCGCTATCTAAACATTCTTTAAGAGTTGCAATTGCTTTCTTCATGTCATTATGAGCAATCATCTGGCGGGTACGTTTCAACTCAAAAATCTCGCATATATCAGCCTCTAAATATTCAACACCGATAAAAGCAAACAATTTAACGGGAATACCTGCTAAATTCGCAACATACTTATAGAAACTCTCTTGAACGTCATATCGAAGGTCTCGGCATTGGAATCTAAACTTATTTGGATTGGCTGAACGAGTAGACTTAACATCACTGGCAATTGCATGCTTGTTAATGTAATCGAATTTTACTTTAAGCATTAATCCAGAGTCAGGATCTCGCGCTATTACAGTAAGTTCCGCAAAACCATTTGAAATTAATCGCTTAGCTCTAGCGTGAGATTTGAATGTATCCAAAATTCTATGGGCGTCATCCCAGACTAAACCATCTATTGGTGTCTTATGGGTTATGTGTGAAAGCGCTCCATCGTTGAAAGCAGCTAATAGGCTAGAACACTTATTATTTTCGACCATTTTTACAGCTTCGTTGTAGGCTTTGACTCCAGCGCCTTTTATTATGGATTTCGCAATCAAATCATCAAAAATTAGGGTGTTTGGTTTAGCATCTAACAAGCGCTTAACTAACTCTGATTTAGTGCCTGAGGCCTTTTGACCTGCGGCTTTTAATGCGTCCTTTAGCTCAGCACTTGTGTGAAGCGCTGTAGGATACTCAATGGCAAGAGGTACACGGAAATAGCGATCATAAAAACCAATTGGCTCTAATATTAACTCATGACCATAAGTGCCAGTATCAAGAGTGTTTCTTTGTGCAGCAGTTCGTTTTCTTTCCTCATTAGAAAAATATTGACGAAATACATGAGCTGGTGTGTTTTTCGCTAACTCTTTAATCAGAGATGAGCTATGAGCATCTAATTCGTGGTAAACAGAATTTGGCACACCGCTATAAATACCTTCAACAAGATCACCATTAGAGTCCAAAAAGTTTGGATTACCTAAATCATCGTATGCAGGCAGAATAGTGTTAAGCCATTCTGTGGGTTTTTCTGTTTCTTGAACTTTTAGATTTGCTGATGCCATGTTCTTGCCTTGCTCTACTTATTTAAAGTAGTAACATCATGTCATAGAGATTTTTTCGTGCTGAACTGAAGAAGAAAACCTATCTTCAAAGTTAATGATGAGAATTGAGCGCGATCTTTAATTTTATATTTTCAGATAGTTAAGTCATTTAGAAAGTATATAGTTTGACTCTGAGGTGCTTGCATCACACTTTCACTCTAGCTATGCTGAATTTTCAATAAGTTATAGCGGTATAATATGTCTAGGAAGATTGGCCATACTGAGGTGCAGTATCGTAAGAGGATTAAAGAAGGGCGTGGTACCTCAGATCTGTATAAGAATTAAAGCCGAGTCACTTTTATACTCGGCTTTTTAGTCTGAAAGGTATAGGCAATTAATCCAGCCATTAAATTAACCATAAATGAGATGCAGCTGCGGTGCCTTGTGTGGTCTATTTGAGCCATATTTTTCAGCTGGTCGAAAACTGTTTCAATGATGAAACGCTTTGATAACATCGCTCTATCCCAAGATGATATTGGCTGACGTTTCATATTACTTCGTTGACCTGTAATAAAATCAATGCCTTGCTCAGCAAGTTCCGCTTTTAGGTTTGCAGATATATAACCTTTATCAGCGTATAAACTACCTGTAACATTATCAACCATATCTAATACCGGCTGTCTATCATCAACATTCCCAGCTGTCACTTTTACAGCTAGTAAACCCCCTTCATCATTCATGATGAGGTGGAGTTTAAAGCCATAAAACCAGCCCATTGTTCCTTTGCCTCGTTTGGCTTCTCCCACGAAAACTTGGTGGCGAGGAATACGCATGCTGTGACACACCTTGAGAGAAGTGGAATCGATAAATGCAATGCCTGTTGGCTTATCAAAGCGCTGCTTTAAGTAGCTACATAGAGCGGGTAAGGTAGCCTAACAACTTCAACATACGTGTATAACTAACTAAATCAGGAGAATAATGTCGCCAATACTGGCAAACAAATTTGGTGTAGTAAGTTTTAAAGTCGCGGTAACCTGATTGATGAAAAGCAATCAATCTAGTCATGACTTCGCTAGAAGATAGGCGGGATGGTTTAATGCGTTGCTTTTCACCTGTTGATATTAGGTGCTCAAGCCATTGAGGTTCAAACAATAAACAAAAATCATCGACATCTACGTAAATTGCATCTAAGTTATAATTGCATCTAAGTTATTCATGCCCTTGCCTCGGTAATCTTATATTTCTTGGTCGAAAGATCTGAGCACCGCAAGGGCATTTAGTTCCATTTCTTATGTGCAGCTCAGGTTAGTTAGTACTTTGGTTGCTTAGAACTGCCTAGATACAGGAGGCGGCAGTGACATTTGTAAGGAAAAAGCAAGGCGTGCCATGCTTATTTTTTTGTTAAAAATCAACTGTTGTGGGTGAACAATAAAGTTTCATACTGCTAGGAGGCAACTTGTAGCAGTAAAACTTTACCAGTTCTTGTTGCTTGTTCTACGAAACAAGTAGTTTGTTTTAGTTTTTCACTGTTTTGTTTCGTTAAGGTGGTAAATATTTCAGGTTTAGTATGAAACTTTATAATTTGAATCGAGCAAGAATATAAGCTGTTACCTAAGTCCAGTATGAATCTATCTTTCCCAGCTCCAAATTTCCAAACCAAAACACCAGAGCTGCAGCCCTGCTCAGTATGAAACTATATTGCGTGATGACAGCAATTAGGTTAACGATAATAACTTGATCATTAAGAGCAAGTATTTGTAGAGCTGTCACCAGAGGGTACAATACAGAATGGCGAACTCTTTGAGTCTTTAAGATGTTTTTGAACGGTACTGTGATAATTCGCCCGGATATGAATTAAATGGCAGGTTGATAACAGGCTTCAGTGTCACATATGAAAAGCGCCATGTAGAAGGAGCTTGGGCAACTCACCCTTGCTTCAAAGTTCACTTTTCTAACGATGAGTTGAGGCCGTTTTCTATCAAAAAAGCTATTAAGTCTTTAGCTGATAACCAAAACTAGAACTTTAAGTAATAATAGTATAAAGCAGCTAAGTTAAAGACATCCATTTTATAGCATCTATCTATTGCCAACTCACTGTGAGAGAGTATTAAAATATCATACTAAAATGGCTGCGATCGCAATCGATACGCAGCCATTCCAAAATCGAAAATGTCCAGAAGAGAGTTACAAGAGTATGATACTTTAATATTCAGTTGTAGCTTGATTTGGACTTGATAGTAGCTTTTAGTATGAATCTTTATTCCTCTCCTACACTAACTCGCACTGGTTAGCTGAAGCCATACTCATGAACTCATCAACTATCGTGCTTAGCTGGGGAAACCTAGTTTTGACCTCGTATAAGTACATCAAAAGCTCTTGATTGTTGGTTTCGCAATTCAGATAAAAAGGTATGGTTATTAAGTAGTCAGCAAGTGCTGGTGGTATGATTTCAGCATGATCGGCATTGTTACGAAGCTCGAAAAACTCTAAGTCACTAACAGCAGAAATGTTAAGCTCATTTAGTTCATCACTTTTGCTCTTAACATACTCAATATCTGCCTTCATTGCCCAAAATGGCACCCAAGCTGAGTGGCTGAAGTTATTTATAAGTTTTTTATAATCACATTTTTCAGTTAGGCTACAATCTAAGAATTCTAAATTAGCTTCGTTGATGTCATAAGGTAATGATTTTACAGCCTCAAAACTGTCTTTTATGACACCAGTCTCTTCAGTAGAGGCAAACTTTATACGATGAAGCCAATATAAAACTAAACCATCAGCATACTCGCTGCTTAAACTTTTAAGGTTTATTCCAGCATAACTCTCAACAGGAATAAATTGGCCGTTCCAAGTAACCGGTTCAGAGAACAGAAATGTACCTTGGTTAAGCTTGTCATTAAAGTGATCGATAATAGTTGAGCAGTCAAAAGTTGGATCTACACTAGAGTTGTCAGCGGGGTGACGTAATTGCAAATAAACTATTGATAAAATAGAGCAAAGTAAAATGGCAATGATAAACCACTTTGAGTTTTGATATTTTGAGTATTTATTCTGGTTTGTAAACATAAAAGCCTCCATATGTATGCTTAATAATGTACAGATATACGCAACATATAGAGGCAAAAAAAATCTAATATTTTTAAAAAATTACTTTTTATCTAAACTCACCGAGAAAACCCCGTGATCAGAACAAAGTGATGTCGCGGGGATGAATAGGTGTCACCCCTGCTCTTGGATATATTTTCGTATAGTCTCTGCGCTTGCATTCCCTACAGAACACACAAAGTACCCATCTGACCAAAATGTTTTCTCTTTCCAAAATTGGTTTTTCAGATAAGGAAATGATTTCCAGATTTTAGCGGTTGTGGCTTGCTTAATCCTCCTTGCGTGCTGGCCTACTGAATATCGAGTGCCGATTGTAATCAGCATATGAATGTGATCTTTGTCTATCTCAACCTCTTCGATCCTAAAGTCAGATGATAGAGAAACATCGAAAACCGTTTTCTTTACAAACTCACCCTGCCTTCCGTTTAGCAGAGGTTTTCTGTACTTAACCACCAAAATTAAATGAAGCGAAATTAGATATTTGCAGTGAGATTTAGTTTCATATTCCATCTTGACAACTTGGCCTTATACAGTAGTCTATACAGTATATGAAAAAGACGCTCAGATACAACTACAGGCTAAACCCTACGCCAGAACAAGAAGTTAAGCTCATTGAGTTTGGTGCGATAGCGCGTGGCATTTGGAATCTGTTGTTGTCTGAAAATATGCGTCGATATGAATACGATAAAACATTCCTGTTTTACAAAGATATGGCTTCTCTCCTCAAGGAAATTAAGCCATTCGAGGAATTTAGCTGGATTAAAGCGTTTGATTCTGCTGCTGCTCAGCAGGTTGCTCGCGACTTGGAAACAGCGATGAAGAATGCATTTTCTAAAGGTCGTTTGCAGCATTTTCCAAAGCACAAAGTTTCCTACAAAAGGAAGCGGCTTCACAATGATAGCTTCCGAGCGGTCAATAATTCCAACTGTATTCGAATTGAAAATGACGCTATAAGCATCCCAAAGGTCGGCAAAGTGCCAATCGTTCTGCATCGTGAGCTAGTGAGCTAGTGAGCAAAATTAAGACCGTCACTGTTCAATATCGTCACGGAAAATGGGAATGCAGTATCACTCAGGAAGTGGAATGCAAAACGGCTAAACAAGTTTTGGAAACTATCACTGGCTTTGACATCAACTCAAAGCAAACGGTTGTTGGTTCGAACGGATTTGTGGCCGATAATCCGAAGTTTTTAAAACAGTCAAAAGAGAAGCTAAATCAATTGCAACGCCAGCTTGCACGTCGAACCAAAGGCTCAAATCGTTGGCACAAAACTAAACAACGCATCAATAAACTACACGGTAAAATCTCAAGGCAAAGGCTCGACTTTGCGCACAAAATTTCACGACAGATAATCAATGAAACTGATATAGCGTGTTTTGAAGATTTAAACGTAAAAGCGATGCAAAAGTTCAATGGCAGCATGGTTGCCGATAACGTAATGGGGCTGATAACTCAGCTTTCAAAATACAAAGCTGAGTTAGAGGGCAAGTTGTATCACGAAATTGGTCGATTTGAGAAGTCCACTGGGATCTGCTCAGAGTGCGGCCAAAACCATGTTTTAACATTGAACGATAGGTATTTCACTTGTGTAGCTTGCGGAACGTATCAAAACCGTGATCTATCGTCGGCTAAGAGCATAGAAAAGACAGGTGAATTAGATTTAATTGCGGCTGGCATCGTCGCAAGGGTAGCACCCGTATCTCAGGAGAAACAATCCGTTAAAACGAAAGTCTTCGAATTATCGAAGTTGGATTTTGGATCTGAGAAAAAAGAAGCAGCCTAGCCGTTAAGCTAGACTGTAGAAGCCCAGTGATCAGAGCGAAGCGATGTCGCTGGGTAGTTCACTTTGAGGTTGCTCAGCTTTTCGTAGCTCTACCTCTTTTTTGATCTCAAGCTCTTTAAGCTCAACATCACGCTGGTGAGTGGCTTGAATTGCTTTTTGTTCATCGCTCTTTCTATTCTGCAGTCGCTTTTCAAGTTCATCGAATGCAACAGACACTTTCTCTTCTACTGTTTTAGCACGCAAAGACTGTATTGCTCGGTTATATTCTTCATAAGGCATTTTTACAAGAACATATGCATTTGCTACTCCATCAACATTATACAATTCACGCTTTACTCTCTGCGCACCGGCAACACTAACTTCTTCGACAATTGAATCAATAAGCATATTAATTTGAGTCTCAAGGTTTGAATCTAGAGTCTGGTTTTCATATGAACGCTCTTGGCCAGAGATAAGCTGTTTAAAGCTCTTTGCTACATCAAATTTAGCTCTGAGCTCGGCTGCTTTTAATGCAAAAGGAGGTTTGTTTGATGAACCGAATCCAACGCCAAATACACCTGTTGAGTCAGATTGTGGTACATCTAAGTACCAATCTGGAATACTATTAATGAGTTGGTCCATTTTCTCGGTTTTTTTATCAACTTGCTTTTGGTGAGCAACTTCTATCTGTTCAATTTTTTCATGAATACCGTTACTAGAACATGCTGAAACTGTTAGTACAGTGATCGCGATTAATAGGTGACGTTTTAAAGTTTTCATGCATTTCTCCAAATTTGAATTTCAAAAGTAACGATACAGGATGTTTAAAAACGCGCATTTTTAAAAAAACTTAAATTTGATTAACCAGCAGGACAGTATTTAAGATCCGTATAACCCCCAAATTTGTGAGGGTTATTGAAGAAACTAAAGGATTTTTGCATGAACAAATTCGCCATATTGTTTGGGTTGTCATTTATTTTGCCCAGTAAAGTAATCGCTGTAACTGGTGGAGGAGATCAAGGCGGCCCAGCATATGAAAGTTGGCAAGGGTTGATTATTAAAGATGAAAATCGTTGCTATCCTGAGGTTAAGTTGCAGGCTTGACCATTCCGAGAGCGCTATTTGCTCCCTTACCTTTTCTAGATAGTAAAAACTAACATCTAAACAAATGATGACCTGAGTGTGGCCAACTGAAAACTATTTTAATTTTAAGAGCTGTTAATTTCGTTACTTTTACATTATACAAGTTTATCTTTAGTTTAGGGTGTATTTACATTTACGCATATCTACAGCTTTGTCCTTTCTAGCCATACTTCTCATTCTAAATATTTAATGACTTTGTTTTCTTAGTTGAAATATAGATTAACTTCAGACCTTATTTCTTTCGTCAAACCATCAACAGGATCTACTTACATCGTTATTTAAATATAAAATATATTGTATACAATGATAATTATATGTTACAAAAGTGTTTCTCTTTCCGGGTTGGATAGAGAAAACAATAATTATCAAAGGTAAATTATGAAAATTAAAACATTAATTCTGGCGCTACCTATACTTGGAGCAAGCTCTTTAGCTCAATCAGCTAACCTGCAAGAGCGCTTGTTTACACCAAAAAATGCAGAAATTGAGCGCACACATCATCACGGTGTAGATCACCAACATAATGAAAAAGCCCCTATAGCTGAGTTGCAAAAGCAGCCGCAACAACTTAATCAATTTATGATGCGCAGCCAAGCCGCCGTTGTCAGTTGTGATTTAGCTGCGATGGCAAGTGCAAGCACTAGTACAATTATCACTGAACTTAAAAGCCAAGGTACTAGTTGTATTAATGAACTTTTTAGTGCGCCATCTTCTATTCAGAGTCAGGTTTATAGTTCAGATAACATGTATGCCGTTGCAAATCATGCTAAGTCACTCTCACAGACTTATGCTGGTGGTGGAGATGTTGATTTAGAAGCGCTGTTTTTATATTTGCGTGCGGGTTTTTATGTTGAGTTTTATAATGCTGACGTGAATTTTAGCTCTTGGGTACAACCTGCAGTAGTTGATGCTATAGATGCATTTGTAAACAATAGCCACTTTTATGATGATAATGATGGACACGGTAAAACACTTGCTGAAGTTATCATAACTATGGATAGTGCTGAGCAGCAGCATCGTTACTTAAACGTAGTAAAGCAGTGGTTAACGCGCTTCAATGAGAGTTATGCTGCAAAATGGAATATGCGCAGTGCTGTTAATGGTATTTTCACGCTACTTTATCGTGGCCAGTGGAATGATGCATTTGTAACCGCTATCGGCACTGATACTGACTTAGTTGCTAAGCTAAGCGCATTTACTCAAAAGCAGTGGATGATAGACTCAGATGCACAATACTTGATTGTTAACGCTGCCAGTGAACTAGCTCGTTTAAAACAATATTCAGGCACGCCAATACAAGAAAGTGTTGATACTGGTTTGAAAGCTATTTTTAGCACCTATAACAGTTTTGGTTATGGTGATGCAGTATGGCTTGCAGCAGCTGATTCTGTAAGTTATTACGCAGATTGTAATGACTACGGTATTTGTGGCTTTGTTGATGAACTAACTCAACAAGTGTTGTCACAAAATTATAGCTGTAGTAGTACTATAAAAATTCGCTCGCAAAATATGACGGCTATTCAACATGCAGCAGCATGTGATGCTATGGGCGCTGAAGAAGGGCTTTTTCATAATAAGCTAGCCACAAATAACACCCCTGTTGCTGATGACAACAATAACTTTTTACAAGTAAATATATTTGACAGTAGTGACGATTATAGCAAGTACGCAGGTGCTATCTTTGGTATAAATACTAACAATGGTGGTATGTATTTAGAAGGTGACCCATCTGTAGCTGGCAACCAAGCTAATTTTATAGCTTATGAAGCAAGTTATGCCAATGCAGAGCACTATGTATGGAACTTAGAGCACGAGTATGTTCACTATTTAGATGGCCGTTTCGACTTATATGGTGACTTTAACGCACCCACAGAAGATATTGTCTGGTGGTCAGAGGGGGTTGCAGAGTATGTTGCTAATTTAAATAACAACGATGCTGCAAAAGCCACTATTAGTGATGGCTCGCGCTATACACTAGCGCAAATTTTTGACACCACCTATGATGGATTTGATCAAGATCGAATTTATCGCTGGGGTTACTTAGCTGTTCGCTTTATGTTTGAACGTCACAACAACGAACTTGATGCTATGTTGGCTCATACCCGCACTGGTAATTGGAGTGCCTATAAATCAAAAACTGTAGAGTGGGCCAATAATTATGAGAATGAATTTGTACAGTGGTGCGATGACTTAGTTGCAGGTACGAGCACTAATACCCCACCAATAGCACAAATTAATGGCCCATATTCTGGCATGCAAAATAACAGTATAAGCTTCACGAGTAATGGTAGTAATGATAGCGATGGTAGTATCGCTAGTTATCAATGGAACTTTGGCGATGGTAGCAGTTCAAATCTGGCAAATCCTACTCATAGTTACACAAGTGCAGGAGAATACACCATAACATTAACTGTGGTTGATAATGAAGGTGCAAGCCAAACTGTCACTACAGTAGCAACTATCGAAGCTGACAGTAGTGTTGATGATGGTGTGCTATTGAATAGCCAGCCAATTAACATCAGTGGCGCTCAAGATGAATTTTTATATTTCACTTTTGATGTTCCTTCAGGCGCCAGCGACCTTATGTTTAATTTAACTGGTGGTACAGGTGATGCGGATTTATATGTAAGTTTTGAAGTAGCACCGAGTGAAGCTATATATGATTGTCGCCCTTACATTGGTGGTAACGAAGAGTCGTGTACTATTAATCCTGCACAAGTAGGCCGATACCATGTGATGGTTAGAGGTTATAATGCATTTGATAACGTTCAGTTAACAGCATCATTTACCCAAGTGACTTCTAACGTGCCAGATGTGTGTGCTAGTCAAGGCAGCCGAAGCAGTGGCCGCTTAAATGATGGCGAAGTAATTTGTCTAGGTAATAGCGATCCTATGTGGTTTAGCATTGCAGATGTTCAAGGCCAAAATGGTATTGCCATCACCACCGCTAATGGTAGTGGTGATTTAAGTCTAAGCTACGCTGCAAGTGGTTGGCCAAATGGTAACAATGAAGTGGCTGAGTCAAATAATAGCGGAAATGGAGAGTGTATTTATATTTCAGGCCAGAGTGAATACTGGGGCTACCTAAAAGTAGCAGGTAATAGCACTGGTGCAAGCTTAGTCGTCGACTTTAACAGTCAAGGGTGTCCTTAGTTAATATATAAACTTAAAGCGTGATCTCACGTACTTTATATAATGGAGTCATCAGTTTTCTGGTGGCTCTTTTTTTATAAAGAAACAAATGCAAAGGTTCATTTATTCAAAGTCAAAACCCCCTTTATCTTTTTTCTGGTGTTTTAAACTAACTATAAATTGAACTACTTGGATGTAAAGTTGATAAATAAACATTCAATTGTACTTACGTTGCAAAAGTGTCGATAAAGCTGACAACTTCAATATTGATGAGTGCATTGAAAGGTAATTAAATTAGGGCATAGATGGCTGAGTATGAAGAGAAAGGAAGCAACTCAGTTAACGCTGGACTAAATAATGGTTATCTAAAGAGAAGCTTAAAGCCACTTTCTTGCGAAAGTGGCGTCGTCCTATTGTTAAGCTTAGGACAAAGTAAGCTCTTGAATAAGGCGAATAGGCTCACCATCAACATTTAAAATGGCCTTTACAGAAATCTGTTGTGGTTTGTCAGTTTTTGTTACTTTGAAGGTGTATGTTTTTTGTTCATAAGGTGCTAAATCAACACTTTTCTGTTGAGATTTTGCGGGAGTGGCTTGCTCGAATGATGTCGAGGTTAGAATAATGTCACCAATTGTATCTCCAGAATAAGGCCCAGATAAATTAAGCTCTACTAACCAATAGTCTTCATGCTCTTTCGTTTTAATTACATTAAACTCAACGCCATTAAACGGGGTTACTCGCTTTGAGAGCGTAGATTGGTGCGTTAACGACTTCCATTTGAGAGTTTGCGCAATAGTAACCTTATCAGCATTTATTTCTGTTGGCAGTGAGATATTATGTGTTCCTGAGCTCAAGCTGCGTTTTAGCTGATGAGTTTTGCTTGGCTTATTAGCACTATTTGTGAGTGTCACTTGTGCAGTAATTTCTAAAGGGGAATCAGTTGGATTGACAACTCTTAAAAAAGGCTTCTGTTGGTGATAATAAATATCAGATTTAACCCCGGAAAGTGTACTAAAACCAGCATTATTTAATGTGGCTATATATTGACTTTCTAAGGCCTCTAGTTCAGAACTGGCTTCATCGTGCAGCTCTATAGAGGGTAATTTTGCTAAAATATTACTCAACTCAAGATCGCATTGTGGTATAAACCCCTCGTGTTGCTGGCAGGTTTTAAAAACTCGGTTTAGTAGATCATAATTTTTAAAAAGCCAAGGGTTTGTAAGCGCATTCTCTGCTGTGATAGGCAACAAGCGAGAAGGGGTAGGATTAAATAAGTAAGGGGTGATTTTATGATTGTTATTTTGACCTAACAAGCTGATCTTTTCGCTGTTAAGTGTTGCAATCATTTGCTTATTCAGGGGAATAGAAAATTGTTGGGTTACTTTCTTACTACCACGTTGAGCGTGTAAGTTAATGCTTAATTGTGCTTGCTCGAGCGTTAGGTTTATTGCAAGTTTCTTATCTGCGATTAATGCACTTTTTATCTCAGGTGTCAGGGCTATTTGCTTTGCTTTAAAGTTATCGTAGCTTTGTGCATTTATAATTAAGTGACTGCCATCTTCAATAAGCAGCATCAGCAATTGATCATCACTTGCCTGCTTTTCACCAACAAAAGTACGGCGATATTTTTGGTTTTTTTGGTTACGCTTTCCTTGTAGTGCTATGCCAATTTTTCCTCGATGTAATTGAGCAGCTTCGAACTCGATTAGCGCGGCCACTTGGTGTTTATTTGCCACATCAATGAGCGAACTCGGCTTTGGAGCAGGAAAGTCCATGACTGGGTGATTAGCCGTTGAGGGGGGGGTAATATCTAACCGCGATAATGCCGTCGATTGAGTGTTACGTAGCCAGTAAGCGTTACCGTCTTGCTCCCAAGGGCCCGATACAATATGGAAGCTAGGCTGGATATTCTCTACAAAATCAGCAAAACCTTGTTCTATTTCCGACCAATTTTTAAAAGTACTCTTAAGCAGTGAGTTAGCTGTTGAAAGTGTGGCTTCGCTGTGTGGGTTCGCTAATCTGAGCTCTTCAATAAAGTGAGCAAAGTACTGTGCCCGTTCAGGAGAGCTTAAAAGGTAATGAATTATAAAAAAATTAAGTCCACGTTTTAGTGCTGGATCGTCATTTATTTCTTCAATTGTAGGTTTATTTGCGCTGTAATATTGTTTTAAACCGGTTTCAATGTAATTCATTGGGGCGCGATCAAATACCATGACGGTGAGTTGTTTTTGCTTAGGATCATAAACATGGTGAGCAATCGAATCAGCTAAACCTTCGGTGATCCAATTAGGTGCCCACGTTGAATGGCCGTTTAATGCCATATGAAAAGCATGCATGGTTTCGTGAATAACTATATAACGCTGATGGTGCTCACGGTGGCTGGGGAAATTATATCCGGCACGGTTATAAAACATAGTTTCACCACCGGCCGTTTTATGTACTCCACGTAAAAAACCATCATCAAGCATGGCTTCTCGTACACGGGAGCGACTACTACCATAAACAACTGCAATGCGTTGGCGCTCAATATTTGGGGGAGCCATACCAAATAAAGCAACATAATGTGGATATGCCATTTCAAGTAGCTCTAAGTATAGCGTGACCTTCTCTTTGGGTAGATCACTTTTTAGCGCAAAGTGCTTACTTACCCACCAGTTGTAGCCCCGACTATTTCCTATTTTGCCATCGCTGTATGTATATGGAATTGTTTTTCCTAAAAACTCAATATCGATATTATTGAGTGTGCTGGTATAGCCCTGGACGGTAATGTTTGCTTGCATTTTACTTGGGCCGCTTTTTATGTTGCCGATATCAGGTTTATTATTCGCACTAGTATTAGGCGTGGGCTGACAGGCAGTGAGTAGTAAAGTTAATAATGTGAGAGATATAATTTTTGTCATTTTAGTTGCTTTGCTTGTATATTGTATGCAATATAAAATACTGCGTTTAATTGAAAAAGTAAACTATGAATAATAACCAACAATTACAATCAGCAGCACAGCAGGAAACTGGTAAAAATAAACAAACTTGGCGTAGCTTTGGGTTAGGTTTCTACTTGGCTAATACCATGGAAATTTTTGAGCGTTTAGCTTGGTATGGCTTTTTTGCAGTATCGTCGGTGTATATGACCACACCCATTGAGCAAGGGGGGGTCGGATTTAGTGATGCAGAGCGAGGCGCCGTGCAGGGGATAATTCCGTTTTTTTTATACTTATTACCTGTGATCACTGGGGCTTTTGCCGATCGCTATGGCTATAAAAAAATGTTTACATGCTCATTTATTGTGATGGCGCCGAGTTATTACTTTTTGGGTCAAGTGACAGACTTTAATTCGTTCTTTATGATTTTAATGTTAGTCGCTTTTGGTGCATCCTGCTTTAAGCCTGTTGTAGTTGGCACTATAAGTCAAAACACTAACGACAGTAACCGGGGTTTAGGCTTTGGTATTTTTTACACTATGGTTAATTTGGGGGGCTTCATAGGCCCGTTAGTGGCTGGGTATTTACGGACTATTAGTTGGGATGCGGTATTTATTATGTCGGCATCTTGGATAGTTGTTAATTTTATTCCATTGCTCTTTTACCGTGAGTCAAGCAGCAAACTACGTAGCAGCATAGGGGCGGCAGCGGTTTTACAGCAAGCTCAACATGTTTTGGGTAACAGCCGTTTCGCATTGTTACTGTTTACCAGTGTAATTATTTTAATGACGGGGGGAGTTAGCTGGTTAACATATACTCAAGCTTTTTCGCTAATTACGATTTGGTTAGCTGCGAACTGGTTATGGGATAAGTGCGTAAGCGTGCAAAAAGCGTCTAAATGGTATCTACAACCGGTGAGGGTTAGCAACCGTAGTTTTGCACTATATTTAGCAATATTAACGGGGTTTTGGACGGTATATAACCAACTTTTCTATACTCTACCTCTGTTTATACGTGACTATATTGATACTCAAGATTTAGTTGCAATCTTGAGCTACTTTAGTCAATCAGCAGTGGATTTTTTTGCTTATGTTGATATTCAGGCTTTAAGTAACAAACTGCAAACACTGGCTGCTACTCATAGTGTAACACCAGTCAAAGAGGTAAATTTAGAGGCTGTGCGTCTAGAGTTAGTCCACTTAAAAGTTAATGTTCCTGTTGCTGAAATAACGCTATTTTTTAAACAAGCCAGTGCTTCTAGCTTTTCGGCTGAGCAAAGTATGCAATTGGCGCAGCAGTGGCTTAAATACCGACAGGTAAACCCTGAATACCTGATTAATTTAGATTTTGCAGCTATTGTTCTGTTACAAATAATAGTAAGTGTTAAATGCCAGCATTTTAAAGTTATATCTGTCCTAATAAGCGGTTTAATTGTCACAGCAGGTGCTTTTTTAGTGTTGTTATTAATGAGCGCGGGGGTATTACTAAGCCAATTGGGAGGTTTAGTAGTGGTAACGGTTATATTATTAATTGCTTTTGGTGAAATGCTCACCTCTCCAAAAAGCCAAGAGTATGTAGCCAGCATAGCTCCAAAAGGCAGTGCTGCTATGTTTATGGGTTATTACTTTGTATCTATGGCATTAGGCTTTTTATTTGCTGGATTTTTGTCTGGGTGGAGTTATGGTTACCTAGTCAAAGAGATAAAATCCCCCGAAATCATGTGGCTATTATTTGCAGGCATTGCACTAGTTACCGGATTTGGTTTTTATTTATTAGCGCGATACAAAAAGGGCTAAATAAATGATTTTTAAAAATCTGTTTATTTTAATCACCGTGCTTTTAATCAGTCATTGTGAGGCTGCTGCTAGTGAGGTGGTTGATTATAAAAACTTAATAGATAGAACCGGAAGCCCATATTATATGCAGGACTTTGAGCAAGGCGGCCACCAACGTTTTAGCCCTCTTTTTGATCTAGGCGCGTGGCATGGACATTTGCTACCAACAGATGAAAACGTCGGCGCGTTCACCGGGCCTGCTATTGTTACTGAGGAGTATTTAAATTTTATAGCGCCTTATCTAGAAAAGCTGACTGTTTATAAAGGCATGAAAGTCGATGAGGCCAATAAAGTGAAGCTAGCAATGCGGGCTTACAGCGAACCCGGCGCGTTAGTGCAAGAGCTGAGCGGTGATGGGGTAAACATAACGCTTACTTTGCGCTTTGTGACAAATCGCACTTCATTAGTTAAAACACAGATTAAAACCACTGAGCCTGTTACATTACATTTCACAGGAAAGCTTATAAACCATTTACGTGCTAACAATGGCACCGAAAAAGCGGGGCGTTCGCCATTTGTGGTTTATCCGAAATTAACCCCCCGATGGCAAGTCACCAGCAATAGTATTGCGATTAGTTTTGGCAAAGTAAGGGCGCATGGACACCTGCTCACCTCGGGGAGTTCACAGTTATTGCTTAAAAAAACGTTAGCGGTTAAAACACGTCATGACGACCTAAGTTACTCAAGCACAACGCACATAAAAAACAATCGCACATTCTACACAAGCTATTCATATTTATTAAATAATCAAGACGTGGTACGTGAAAGAGAGATTGTTGATGAAATTTTAAAGCAACCCGAACACTATTTATCACGTAGTAAATTACGTTGGCAAGAGTATATAAATAAAGCGACACAGCCAATTAGTAACAAGCAGCCAGCCTTACAAAAACTTGCGGTAAAAAGTGTTGAAACGTTAATTGGAAATTGGCGCAGTAAAGCTGGTGCCGTAGGTTTTGATACCGTTAGTCCTGCCGTGACCGGTCGCTGGTTTTCAGGTAATCAAACTTGGCCTTGGGATAGCTACAAGCAGGCATATGCACTGGTAACATTTAATCCAGAGCTTGCTAAACAAAATTTGAATGCTGTGTTTGAGCATCAAATAACGCCAAACGATGCTGTCAGGCCATGGGATGCTGGATTTATACCTGACTTAGTGGCCTATAATTTTAGTGCAAAACGCGGTGGGGACGGCACAAATTGGAATGAGCGTAATACTAAGCCAAGCTTGGCAGCTTGGGCTGTGTGGCAGGTGTTTGAAAATACAGGCGATACTCAGTGGCTCGCGCACATATACCCTAAACTAGTTGCTTATCGTGGATGGTGGCTACGCAATCGTGATCATAATAAAAACGGTGTGCCAGAGTATGGTGCCACGGTTGATAAAGCCCATAATACTCGTGACGGCAAGTTATTATTTAATGTAAAAACCTCGGCAGGTTGGCGAACAAGAAGTGGCTTAAAAAACTATAGGACTTACCTAAACGATGAAGCAACCTTAGAAATTAAAGTTCCGGCACAAACAGCCGCATCTTGGGAATCTGGTCGTGATGATGCTGCTGTGTTTGGTTTTATAAATAATCAACAGTTAAATCGTTATATAAAAAACGGCGGGATTCGTGGTGACTGGCACGTTGGTTTTGCAGAAAATCGTAATGATACAGGTACATTAGTTGGGTATTCATTATTGCAAGAATCTGTGGATCAAGCCTCTTATATGGCTGCTGATAACCGTTATTTAAGTAAAATAGCGAAGCAGCTTAAGTTACCGCACCAAGCAAGTTACTTTTTAAGGCAAGCCGCTCAGTTAAGGGATTATATCAATCGGTGCATGTTTGATAAAAATACAGGCTTCTACTACGACATTGAAATAGCAGATACCCCCTTAGCGAATGGTTGCGCTGGGAGGACTTTAGTAAAAAGAGGCAAAGGTCCTGAAGGGTGGTCACCGTTGTTTAATCAAGTAGCGAGTATGGAACAGGCCAGTGATGTGGTAAAAACAATGCTTGATAACAATGAGTTTAATACTTACGTTCCGCTTGGCAGTGCTGCGCTGACTAATCCGGCTTTCGGTGCGGATATATATTGGCGTGGACGAGTATGGCTTGATCAAGCTTACTTTGGGTTAGTAGGTATGAGTCATTACGGTTATTGCAAACAAGCTCAGCAATTAAGTGAAAAGCTATTAAATCATGCCAATGGTTTGCTTTCTAATGCGCCAATACGTGAGAATTATAATCCGCTTAATGGTGAGCAACAAGGAGCGCCTAACTTTTCATGGAGCGCAGCACACTTATTACTAATTGCTCAAAAGCAAGGTAAATGGTGCCAATAATTGGCACTGTTTAATTCAGTTCACCAGACTAATCACACTATGGCATAAATTAATCACCACTGCTTAAGCTTCACAAATTACAAGAGAATTAACACAAATAGAATATTGTATACAATATTCTATTTGTGTTAATATTTATAGGAGTTACCTTTAAGCACAGGAAATATGATGAAAACAACGAACACAGATTGGCGCTTTTCAGTTATGCCGGCCGTATTCACATGGCTAAAAGAGTCTGAATCTGGATCATTTGAAATAGACTTTGATACAACAAAGAAATACGCTGCAGAAATTTTAAAAGTACAAGGGAAAGGCGGTAGTAGAATGGGGGGGCTTGTTGGCTCAGGCACATTAGGTGAAAATAGTTATCTAAGTGTTGATCAGCGTCTTTCTTTACTTGAAGCTCTTTCTGATGTTGCAAAAGAATACGGTGTGCCACTGATCAGTGGTGCTGCGGCAGAAACGAAAGAAGAAATAGCTGAAATTGTAAAGCAACTTGCATCTGTTGGCGTAGATACTGTCATGGTTATGCCACCAAAAACCAAAGAAGCACCTAGTGATGAAGATATGTATGCATATTATGCGCTTTGTGCAACAGCCGCTAAAGAGGCTGGCATTACAATTATGCCTTATAACAACCCAGATGCAGCTGGCTACCATGCGCTCTCAACCGAGCTTCTTAAAAAACTTGCTGCGCTTCCTGAAGTAACTGCGTTAAAAATATCGACGTCAGATGTTTCAATCATTGAGACGATAATGCTAGAAAACAAAGATGCAAAAATTTTGGCAGGTGTAGACACTGTCACTGTGCATGCCGGACTAGCAGGAGCATGTGGCGGGATCACAGGTGTAGGTTGTATCTTTCCAAAAGCGAGTGTGACGATGCAGGAGTATGTAAATAAAGGGGAATGGGCTGAGGCTAACAAAATTTCTCAGGCTATGAATTCCATCTCTTACTTGGATGCTCAACCGCTACTTATGGAGTACCTTAAGTGCGCATTTGGAATTCATCATGACGATAAGGATGGTGGACTTCGTACTTTCGGTAATAAATTAACTCAACAGCAAATTGATGACGTTCGTGCAAGATACCTTATAGCACGAGAGAGGCTTAAAGCTTTGGACTTGTTAGGCTAATTCGTTGTCTAGTTCTGTGAACTACTCGCGCCTAAAGGCATCGAGCTTCCAAGATAATAGCCTAAGCTACTAACCTTTCTTTTTTGACGCTTCGTTGGACACCGCTAGTCGAGCTTTTGACTCGGCTAGTCTTACGATTGCCTCCACGTCCACTATCTGCCTGAGTTATTAGAACTCCATCGCCAGACAACACCGTTCCAGTGTCTAATATTAGGTTAATTGCCCGTTTCTTTATGACCTTTGATGCATTGTTATCTGCATTGTCAGTATTGCCACAGTTACCGCACACAAATAGCTCTTGTGATTTACGGTTGTCGGGGTG